>JANXZN010000220.1 GCA_025355545.1 Rhizobacter sp. | reverse complement strand
GCCGCGTCGAGCGCCGACGCGATCTTCGGCAGCATGCCGCCGCTGATCGTGCCGTCGGCGAACAGCTCGTCGATTTCGCGCGCGCTCAGGTTGGTCAGCAGCTCGCCCGCCTTGTTCAGTACGCCGGGGATGTTGGTCAGCATGATCAGCTTCTCGGCCTTCAGCACCTCGGCCAGCTTGCCGGCGACGACGTCGGCGTTGATGTTGTAGTTCTCGTTGTCGGCGCCGAAGCCCAGCGGCGAGATCACCGGGATGAACTGGTCGTCCTGTAGCGCCATCACGACGCTCGGGTCGATCGACTCGATTTCGCCGACGTTGCCGACGTCGTGCTCGATGCTCGGATCCTTGTGGTCCACCATCTTCAGCTTGCGCGCGCGGATCAGCCCGCCGTCGCGCCCGGTCAGGCCCACGGCCTTGCCGCCGGCGACGTTGATCAGCCCGACGATGTCCTGCTGCACCTGGCCGGCGAGCACCCACTCGACCACTTCCATGGTCTCGTCGTCGGTCACGCGCATGCCCTGGATGAAGGTGCCCTTCTTGCCGATCTTGGCGAGCGCCTCCTCGATCTGCGGCCCGCCGCCGTGCACCACCACCGGGTTCAGGCCGACCAGCTTGAGCAGCACCACGTCTTCGGCGAAATCCTGCTGCAGCGCCGGGTCGGTCATCGCGTTGCCGCCGTACTTGATGACGATGGTCTTGCCGTGGAACTTGCGGATGTAGGGCAGCGCCTGCGCGAGAATCTCGGCCTTGTCGCGCGGCGAGATGTGCGACAGGTCGGGGGTATCGGCCGCCGTGGCGGCAGCAGCGTCGGTGGTCATGGTCGGGCCGCGGGTTGATCGTGTTAAAACGATTGTAGGGTCCGGTCCCGGCGCCGCTGCTGTCGCGCCGGCGCCGCGGCAGCTCGCAGGAAGTCGAGCGCGGACGGCCGCCGACACGGCACAATGCCGGTCACCCCCATGCAGATCGCCTCGCTCCTCCCGATCCGGCCGGTCGTCTTTCTCGGCCAGGTGCTGATCTCCGCCTTCGAAGCGATCGCCGGCCGCTGGCAGTTCCGCCCCAAGGACCTCGGCCGCGTGGCCGCCGACTGCAGCGCGCGCGCGGTGCCGATCGTCACCGTCGTCAACGTGCTGATCGGCGCGATCCTGGCGTTCGTCGGCGCGGTGCAGCTGGTCAAGTTCGGCGCCGGCATCTATGTGGCCGACCTGGTGGGCATTGCGGTGGCGCGCGAGATGGCGGCGATCATCACCGCCGTCGTGATGGCCGGGCGCACCGGCGCCGCGTTCGCCGCCGAACTCGCGACCATGCAGGCCAACGAAGAGGTCGACGCGCTCGAGGTGCTGGGCCTGAACGCGGTCGACTTCCTGGTGCTGCCGCGCGTGACGGCGCTGCTGGTGACGATGCCGCTGCTGTATGTCTACGGCTGCGTCACCGGGCTGCTCGGCGGCATGGCCGTCGCCGCGGGCATGCTCGACATCTCGCCCGCGGCCTACCTGGACCGCACGCTCGAGGCGCTGGACTGGTCGCACCTCGGCCTGGGCTTCTCGAAGTCGATCGTGTTCGGTGCGCTGATCGGCATGGTCGGCAGCTACTTCGGCCTGTACGCCCAGCGCAACGCCGAGGGCGTGGGCGTGGCCACGACGAATGCGGTCGTCGTCAGCATCGTCGGCATCATCGTGCTCGACGCGGTGTTCGCGATCTGTGCGAATGCGCTGGGGATCTAGCCCATGAGCGCAGCGCCGGGCCGCCTCGAGCAAGCAAACGCCCCCTCGAGGGGCTCGGCGCGCAGCGCCGTGGGGGCCCCATGACCTTGCTGGCCGTCGACGACCTCGAGATGCGCTTCGGCGAGCGGCTGATCCAGACCGGCGTCAGCTTCAAGGTCGAGCGCGGAACGATCTTCGCGATCATGGGCGGCAGCGGCTGCGGCAAGAGCACCTTGCTGAAGCATTTGGTGGGCCTGCTGCCGCCGGCCCAGGGCAGCGTGACCTACAACGGCGTCGACTACTGGGGCGCCGACGAGGCCGGCCAGGCGAGCCTGCGCACCGGCTTCGGCATGCTGTTCCAGAGCGCGGCGCTGTGGTCGTCGATGACGATCCTCGAGAACGTCTGCCTGCCGCTGGAGCAGCAGGGCAAGCTCGACGAGGCACAGCGCGAGGCGCGCGCACGCGAGGTGCTGGAGTGGGTCGACCTTGGCAAGTTCGCCGAGTTCTACCCGTCCGACCTTTCCGGCGGCATGAAGAAGCGCGCCGGGCTGGCGCGCGCGATCGGCACCGAGCCGCCGCTGCTGTTCCTCGACGAACCGTCGGCCGGCCTGGACCCGATCAGCTCGAAGAAGCTCGACAATCTGGTGCTCGATATTCGCAGCCGCACCGGCTGCGCGGTGGTGTTCGTCAGCCACGAGCTGCCCAGCCTGTTCGCGATCGCCGACGACGGCATCTTCCTCGACGCCGACAGCAAGACCCCGATCGCCCACGGCAGCCCGAGCGCGCTGCGCGACACCTCGACGCACCGGACGGTGCGCGCGTTTCTGGCCCGCGAAGAACCGCCACCACCCGCTGCTCAGAACGGGGCAAGCCCCGTACCATCCGCAACCATGCCCTCCTCGACCCTGGCCACGCCATGAAACGCAACGCCCTGCTGATCGGTGCCTTCGTGATCTTCGCGCTCGTGATGATCGTCGTGGGCGTGCTCTGGCTCAGCGGCAATGACCTGTTCAAGAAGCAGCAGCAGGCGATGATCTTCTACAAGGGCAACGTGACCGGGCTGTACGTCGGCGCGCCGGTCGACTTCCGCGGCGTGACGATCGGCCAGGTCGAGAACATCGACATCCAGGTCGACGGCCAGACGCTGCAGGCGCTGGTGCCGGTGCGCATTCGCCTCCGCACCGAGGCCCTGCGCTTCAACGGCACCGACAAGAACACGCCGGTCGATCTGCCGACGCTGGTGCAGCGCGGCCTGCGCGCACGGCTGGTCGCGCAGAGCTTCGTCACCGGTCAGAAGTCGATCGAGCTCGACTTCGTGCCGAACACGCCGGCGACGCTGCGCGGCGACAGCAGCAAGCCCGAGATCCCGGCGCTGGCCGAGCGCTTCGGCGCGCTGATCGACCAGGTCGCCGAGCTGCCGCTGCGCGACACGGTCCAGGAGATCCGCGACACCGTGAAGGAGTTGCGCGGCACGCTGGTATCGGTGCAGCACACGCTCGACGGCACGCAGACCGTGCTGACCGGCGTGTCGGGCGAGATTGCACACGCCGGCACGGCGTCGCGCGACACCCTGAGGGCCGCCACCGACGCGATCAAGCTGGTGCAGCTCAACTCGGCCGCGACGCTCGACTCGATCAGCAAGCTCTCGGACGCGACCCGCCAGACCGTGCTGGGCGCGCAACCTGACCTGCAGCGCACCCTCGCCGGCACACGCGAGGCTGCCGAATCGGCGCGCCTGGCGATGAACCGCGTGGCCGAGATGACCGCGCCCGACGCCTCGCTGCGCGGCGACCTCGACGCCGCGATACGCGATCTGTCGCAGGCCGCGCGCCGTCATATCGACGAGCTCGGTGCCATC
>JANXZN010000215.1 GCA_025355545.1 Rhizobacter sp. | reverse complement strand
CCCAACGTCAATTTCTTCGCTACAGTTTGGTTTCGGCATTGCCCGCTCGTTCATCAAGATTCGACACCTCGATAAACGGGCATCCAAAGGGCAATGCCGTCCTCGTTTCTACGGGGGAGCGTGAAATATCCGGGCTAGCCGTGCAGCCGGCTGTTCCGGGGCACGCTGGCGAGCAGGAACTCCATCTGGTCGACCAGGATGCGGCGGCCGCGCAGGATCATGTCCTCGTGCAGGCTCGGCACATAGGGCAGGTACATCAGCGACAGGTGCGCCTCGTCGGGCATCCGGTTGCCTTTGTGGCCGTTGCAGGGGCGGCACGCGGTGATGCAGTTCATCCAGGTGTCGTGGCCGCCGCGCGAGGTCGGCACGATGTGTTCTCGCGTCAGGTCCTCGAAGCGAAAGTGGTGGCCGCAGTAGGCGCAGATACCGCGATCGCGCGCGAACAGCTTCGGGTTCGACAGCGCCGGCGTCTGGCGCCAGGCCCGGCTCGGCACCGAGCCGCGCACCGCGATGATCGGCTGCAACTCGATGCGCGACTGCAGCCCGGTGCGCTGGTAGCCGCCGCGCAGCACGTAAAACGTGTCGCCGAGCGTCCAGGCGACGCCGTCGCTCGCGTAGAGGATCGCCGCTTCCTTGGCCGAGATCCAGGCCTGCGGCCGGCCGGATACATCGAGTTGCAGTACTTCCATGATCCTTCGAGCGTAATGCAGACGCTGCATTCGCTCAAGCCCGGCCCGGTTGGCCCGCTGCGGCGGCGCGACGCCGTCGGCGCGTCACGGCGCGGGCGGATACAGGCCGCGCTCGCGCGCCATCAGCCGCGTCAGGCCGAGTAGCGCGCCGATGTTCGGCATCGCCAGCCCCAGGCGTGTGCCGATCTCGTGCACCGCGCCGACCAGCGCGTCGAGTTCGAGCGGCCGGCCCGCCAGGCAGTCCTGCAGCATCGAGGTCTTGAATGCACCGAGCTCACGCGCGATCGCCATCCGCTCCTCGCCCGACTGCCCGGTCGTGCAGCCGATGCGTGCGCCGATGTGCCGCGCCTCCTCCATCGTCGCCAGCATGTAGGCGAGCACCAGCGGGTCGTCGATGATGTGGTGGCTCTCGGCGCCGGTCAGCGCCGAGACCGGGTTCATCGTCATGTTGCCCCACAGCTTGTACCAGATGGCCTGGCGGATGGCGGCGCTGGCCTCGGCCTGGAAGCCGGCGCCGGCAAGCGCCGCGCAGACCGCATCGACACGCGCCGAGGCACGCCCCGAAGGGCTACCGCCCGGCTCGCCGACGATCAGCCGGTCGCCGAAGCCGTGCCGGATCAGCCCTGGCTCCGGGCTGGAACAGGTCAGGTGCACGACGCAGCCGAGCACGCGCCCGATCGGCAGCGCGGCGGCGATCCGGCCGTCGGGGTCGATGCTTGCCAGGCGCCGGTCGCCGAGCGCCGCATCCGCCGGCGCGGCGTCGAGAAACCACCACGGCACGCCGTTCATCGCCGGCATCACGATCGTCTGCGGTCCCAGCATCGGCTGCAAGGATGCGGCGGCCGCGGCCAGCGCCGGACCCTTGAGCGCGACGATCACCAGGTCCTGCGTGCCCAGTGCTTGCGCGTCGTCGCTGGCGACGATGCGCACGACCCGCTGTTCGCCGCCCAGCACGAGCCGCAGCCCGTGCGCGCGCACGGCGGCCAGGGTGGGGCCGCGCGCCAGCGCGCAGACCTCGAAGCCGGCCGCCGCGAGCCGCGCTGCGATCAGGCCGCCGACGGCCCCCAGACCCACCACTGCAATCTTCATGCGTACCCCCGGCGCGCCGAGCGCGCCTGCTTGCGGACGATGGTAGCAACCGCGTCGGCCTGCGTCGGCGATCGGGTAAACCCTTGAGTCGTCGCAACGCGTGCGCCGTTCTAGGCGTCAACGCCTAGAAAAACACCGCAAATCGATCTGGCCGACCCGACAGGGTCATCCAATCCTGAATCAAAATAGCACGACCGTTCGTTTTCACCGCCAGCCCGCTGGCCAAGCAACCCTGTGACCGACGCCACGACGATCCTGAACGAACCCGGCCGCGACGCCGCCCCGACCGCGACCGCGCCACGCCCGCTGATGAAGGGGCGGCAGACGCGCGCCGCGATCCTCGACGCGGCGCTCGCGCTGGCCTCGCATATGGGGCTCGAAGGGCTGTCGATCGGCGCGCTGGCCGAGGTTACGCAGATGAGCAAGTCGGGCGTGTTCGCGCACTTCGGCTCGCGTGAGGAGTTGCAGATCTCGGTGATCCGCGAATATTTCAACCGGTTCGAGCAGGAAATTTTTGCGCCCGCCATGCTGCAGCCGCGCGGCCTG
>JANXZN010000024.1 GCA_025355545.1 Rhizobacter sp. | reverse complement strand
GCCCGCCGGCACCCAGTCTGAAGAAGACGGATCAGGCCAGAAGAAAACCCGTCAAGGACGCTGATCAGAAGAAGACGAACGCCGAAGAAGATGCACGTTCACTCCGCCCGAAGAAGAACACATTCGGACTGCCGCTCACACTACGTTCTCAACCGCTTCGTCCACGCCGAGTTCGCGTCCCTCGACGCGATGCCGGTTCACGTTCTCGTAGAACGCGTTGATGACGACGATGCCATGCGTGCAGCCAAACAGTCCCTTCCAGAAGCCTTCGAGGTTGTCGCGGCGCGCGTTGTTCCAGAACTTGCCAACAGTTAGGAGGTGGACTACCTGGACTTGGTCTCTTTGAGACGAGTAGCCGGAGGGGGTCCGGAGGAGGGAACATTGCGCCGCAGACCTGTTGATAACTTGACGCTGGAGCGTTGGCGTGGTCTGGATTGCCTGGTCGTCCTGCGCGACTCGTCGATCACCTGAAGCAGGATAAGACCTTCGTTCCACGCGAGTGCCTACAGGCGACGCGCTGGCATGTCGTTGCGGCCGGCGTCGACTTCGAGCTGCCTTTGCACGGGCCCCCGGTTCTTCGACACCGGCGCTGGCCACGGAGGCGGGGGCGCCATCGACATGGTCATGCACCTGTTTCGCGTGGACTTCAATCTCGCGGCGGCGCTGCTTCGCGACAAAGGTCTGTGATGCGCCTGATCACGGCCACCCAAGACTTCATCATCGGCGGCCAACCCTCTCCCGGCTTCCCGATCCTGCTGTGGGACGACATGCGCAGCTGTAGCGAGGTCAACCACTTCTACCGCTACTACCTCCTGCGCGGCGCGATCGGCTCGTCCAAGTCCTGGGCGAGCACCGGCCGAGCCCTGTACGACTACTCCAGCTTCCTGCAGGCGCATGAGCTGGACTGGAACGACACGGCGCCGGCGCTGCCGCGATCGTTCATCGCCGCCTACCGTGACTACTGCTTCAAGGTGGCCGGTCTCGCACGATCGACGGTGCGCAACCGGCTGCTGTACGTGTGCGAGTTGTATGCGTTTGCGCACCGCCAAGGCTGGATTGCCGAACTGCCCTTTGACTACGAAGGACGCGCCCGCAGAGGCCACGGTGGATTCCTTTGCCATGTGCAAGCCGGAGGCCGCATGCAAGTGGGCGACGTCATGCCGCGGCTCCACAAGGCCGTCCCGAAGTTCCTCACTCAGTTCGAGGTACAGACCCTGCTGGCTGCCGCCGCAAACCCACACCACCGCATGCTCATCCGTCTCGCGCTCGGCTGCGGTATGCGCAAGGAAGAACTGGCCACCTTCCCACGCACGTATGTCTTCGACCCCGATCTGGCCGGCCGGCCCGGGCGCAACATCCGCGTGAGCCTCGACCCGCGCGACGGCCACTGCATGAAGACCAAGGGCGACAAACCCCGCGACATCTACATCGGGCGAGCGCTGATGAAGGAACTGAATCACTACGCCGTGCATGTCCGGGGCCTTCGCGCATCGCTGACGTCGCACCGCCATGAGCCGCTGCTGCTCAACCAGTCCGGCGAACCCTTCAGTGCCGACGGCAAGAGCATAGACCGCATCGTCCGGCTCATCGGTGCGGAGGCCGGCCTGCGGGCATGGCCGCACCTGCTGCGCCACACTTACGCCACGCACACCCTCATCGCCCTGCAGCGACATCGTGATCGCAACCGCATCGAGCCGCTGGTCTTCGTGCAACGGCAGCTCGGGCACGCGTCGATCCAGACGACGATGATCTACTTGCACTTGGTCAACGAACTGGCCGACGAGGCCGTGCTCGCCTACGACGCCGAGCTCGACGAAGAGGCATCGGTCGGCTGATGGGCAAGCGCAAGGTCTTCGTGAACACCGACCTCGCGCGCGCCCAGGCCGACATCGAACGGCCAGAAGCATCTCGCCGGCCACGGGAGACCGTCGTCGCGTTCGGTCACAGCGCCAGCGCGCGCCGCACCTTCGACTTCGCGCCCTGGTATCGCATCGGCATCGACGCCATCGTGCTGGCGTGTCAGCAGCAGATCGAGCGCTTCCTCGACAAGCGCGATGCCGATGTCGAGGTGACGACGATTACGGTGTACTGCACTGAAGGGCTGCGGCACTTTTTCAAGTATCTTGCGGCCCACGGTTCCGCGATGGGCAGGCCGCTGACGCTCGCCGACATCACGCGCGACACGGTGGACGGCTACCTTCTCTACCTTCGCGACGGGGGATGGTCCACGGCGACCCAGCACTTGCGCTACAGCGTGGTGAAGTCCGTCCTGCTGGCGATGAGCCGTCGCGGAGTGTTCGCGCTGGTGGACTCCGGCGACGACGCCACCTTTCCAAGCAATCCGTTACCCGGCAGCGGGCGGCACAGCAAGGGGGAGGCCCCGCTGCCCCGGAAGCAGCGCCAGGCGTTCGCCGCCGCCGTGAAGACTTCGGTGATGCCCCTTCTGGCCGGCGATGCCGAGCCCACCGGCACGTTGCTGGCCTATGCGCTGCTGATCGTCGCGTTGCACACCGGGCGGAATACGACGCCGCTGCTCGAGATGCCCTTCGACTGCCTACATGACCATCCGAAGCAAGGCACCACGTTCCTGGTGCTGTACAAGCGCCGCGGGCATACGACATACAAAGTGGCGCTGCGCTCGGCCCGGTCGGGCGACCGGATCGCCGAATCGACATTGACGCTGCGCCCGACCGTCACGCAACTGATCCGCCGTGTGATCGAACTGACCGAGCCGTTGCGCCAGGAAGCCCCCGTTGTGCTCCGCAAACGCGTGTGGGTCTATCGATCACGACGATCCGACCACAACGGAAGCGTCACGGCGCTGAACTTCCACACGCTCAGTGACGCGATCAGCAAGCTGGTGGCGGACCACCAACTCAAGGACGCAGACGGCCAGCCCCTGAGGCTCAACGTCAGCCGGCTGCGCAAAACTTTCGTGACCCGGGTCCACGAGATTCTGGAGGGAGATCTCGTGGCAACCGCCGTGGCCGCAGGCAACAAGCCCCACATCACTGAACGGTACTACCTGCGGCCCGGTGAGGAGGCACAGCGGAACTGGCAATTCATGGTCCAGTGCCTGGTCGACGAGTTGCGTTCGGGCACGCTCGGCGCCACAGAGCGCACGCCGGTCGGGCGCTGCTCCGACATCAAGACGGGCGAGTTCGCCCCGAAGCATGGCGGCGCGCTCTGCCAGAGCTTCCTGAACTGCCTGCGATGCCGCAACTATGTGGTCACGGGCGACGACCTGTGGCGGCTGTTCTCGTTCTACTGGCGCGTGCTGCGCGAGCAGCCCCGGACGGATCCGCACCGGTGGCGCCAGCAACTGGCCCGCATTCCCCGGCTGATCGAGCGCGACGTCGTCGCAGCCGGCTTGGCGAGCAAGGTGTTCACGCCAGCCCTGGTCGATGCCGCGCGGGAGCGGGCCCGGAACGACCCGCACCCCTTCTGGGCCGGCCCGACAATCCTCAGCGATCTGGAGCCTTTGGAATGAGTGGTGCCCTCGCTGTGACGTGGCTTGAGGCTCAGTCCAACGATGTCCGCGGTCAGATGCCGGACGAACGCGATGCCTTGGTCGTGTCCGCCCGGATGGTCGGTCGGCACTGGTTGGTCTTGAGCCGCTATGGCGACAACCACTGGCACTTCTCCGGCCAGCCGACCAACAAGCAGTCCAGCCAGCTCTTCATCGACTTCAGCGTTATTCCGGCGGCGCTGTGTCCCTCGATGAAGGCGATCGTCTACCGCTACTTGCGCCGTGGGCGGGAGGGCAAGAAGCTGCCGTCGCACCGCAGCCTCACGAAGCTCGTCGGTGATGCGCGCCCGTTCCTGCAGCACCTCGATCGGCTGGGCATCGGCCGCCTGGTCGATGTGACGCCCATGGTGTGCGCGCTGTACATCGAAGCCTGCAAGCAGCACCGGCAGCCAAAGCAAGCGGCACGGCCCGGTGCGTTGTTGAAGGGCTCGACCCTGAGCCATCGCCTCGCGGTCGTGGAAGCGTTGTACGAGCTCAGCCAGCACACCGACGATGCCATGCCATCACACCCCTGGTCGGGCACCTCGTTCACCCACTTGGCTGGTCAGTCGGGGCCAGGGACCGGGCATCGCAGCGGCACCACGCCGCTGATGCCCGATGAGGTCTTCACGGCGCTGTTCCAGCACGCCTCGACGGCGATCGAACGGGGCGGCCGGCTGCTCGATCTACGCGACGGGATCGAGGAGATCGCATGTCGCGGCAACCTGACCAGCAACGCGATCCGGTGCGCGAAGCATCGCTATCTAAAGGAGCACGGATGGTCCGAGGGAACACTGGAGTTCTCCATGGCCCTACTCCAACTGCGCGCGGCCTGCTACATCGTGGTGGCCAGCCTCAGCGGATGCCGCAACCACGAACTGGCCTTTGTGCAGTCCGGCGCCTGCTACAGCACGCCCGTCGACGCGGACCGTGTGAGTGAAGCTGCGGAGGTCTATTGGTGGATGCGGTCGCAGTCCACCAAGACCGGCGAGGGCCATACGGAATAGATGGTCCCCGAAGCCGCCATGACGGCACTGCGGCTGATGGAGCGCTGGGCGCGGCCATACCAGGCGGCGATCGAAGCCGAAATCGCCGCCCGGCGAGCGGCAGAGCCGTTCGACTCCGAGATCGCCGAGGCACAGCGACACGCGCACGCCCTGTTTCTTGCAGCGACGCCGCTCAAGGGCAACCAGGTCCGGACCCTCTCCTCGCAGATGTGCAACCTCTCGCTGAAGGCGTTCGCGACAAAGCATGGGATTGCCTGGGACCTGGCCTCGCACCACTTTCGGCGCAAGTTTGCCAACTACGCCGCGCGCAGCCAGTTCGGCGATCTCAGGTACCTTCGCGAGCACTTCAAACACTGGTCGATGGACATGACGCTGGGTTATGCGCTCAACGAGTCGCAGGAGATCGCGCTCTACGGCGAGATCGAGCGAGAGACCCAGGGCATCAAGGTCGAGTTGTTCGATTCATGGCTCAATCCTGAAGAGCCATTGGCGGGCGGCTACGGGCGCAACATCGTGGCCTGGCGAGCGACGGCGCCCGTAACGCTCTTCAAAAGCCATGCGCAGATGGTTGCGTGCCTGGCCGACAGCACCGGCATCCGCAGCAACGGCCACGCATGGTGCACGGCCGAGGACAACCATTGCGTCGGCAACGACATTGAGCCCACGCGTTGCGCCGACTGCCATCATGCGGTGGTCGGGCAGCGCCACGCGCCGCTGTATCGGGGGCTTTACGACCACCTTAAGGAGGTGACCGATCGCGACGACATCGGCCCCAGCGGGCAGGCACTCGTGCAGCGGTACCTGCAGCGCTGTCGTCGTGTGCTTGTGGCGCTCGGCCATCATCTGGAGGAAGCATGAGCATTGATCGGAAGACAGCCGAGGTGCGTGAGCGGGAGCTGCGGCTGGCGCTGTTGCGCATCCAGCCTGGTCGCTCGCGGACCAAGGCCAAACGGTTGAGCATCGCCGCGGTCGCGCGCGAGGCGGGCGTGACGGCAGCGCTCATTCACAACCACTACCCCGGCATGGCCGCAGCGATCCGCGAAACGATCGGGCCCGGCGAGCGCGCATCGCGCGAGGCGAAGAACCAGGAGCTCAAAGCAACTCGGGCCAGGGCTCGGGAGCTGAACGATGAGGTCAAGGCCCTGCGCGCAGATGTCGCCAGGTTGGCATCGATCAACGAAGTGCTCATGGCCCAAAACATCTCGTTCAAGGCCAAGGGAGGCGCTCGCAGAACAGTGATGTCGCTCGCACCGACATCTCGTCGGGACGGCGTACCCCCTGCCGGGCCACCGCGTCGGCCGGCATAGGGATACCGACGAGGTCGGCTCAGACGTCGATCAGAGCGAGCGGTCTTTGGTGTCCGAGCGCAGACCTGCGATCCCGGCCAGCATGAAGCGCTCGACCGGCGCCCGGCGAGTGTCGGCGGGCTAGCCGAGACCGGCCGTCGAGGTCGCGCTTTTGGCGGACAGCCATCGACCCAAACCAGAATTTCGTTGAAGAGGGAAGCAGTCGTTCGAATCCCGGCGCCTCGCTCCAGTCGCTCTGCCGCGGCGACCGCACCAATTGCACGAACGACACCAGTTTGTAAGCCACGAGTCGGGGCGAGCCACAACGCTTTTTCCTGCCATACCGGTGTGCTCGTAGTGCACTGCACCGCGATGTCCCTGTCTGTCCACCGTGGGCAGCAAAGTTGTTCTGGCTGGCAGTGTGCATCCGCGCTCCGTGACGACGACGTGCATCGCGATGCTGTGCTGCAGCGGGCGACGGGTCGGCACGGTCACATGCGAGAAGCCGACCCGATCATGCGCCGCCGCCCCGCCATGGAGGCGGGCGTTCAGTCGTAAAGGCCGTCACCGTCACGGAGCCGGTACCCGGCTGGATCAAAGCCCATAGCCAGCGCCACCAATATGTGCAGTATTGCGTCGCCGCCATCAGCCGGCAATGTGATGCTCCAGTTGTCTCTGGCCACACGGCGCTGCGCATCGGTCTCCGGAGCGATGGACGCCGGCACCACACACATGCGCCCGACTGCGTGCGCTAGCGCACATGGCCAATCGCCTCGAACGGCCTATGCTGTGATGTCGCCTTTTTGAGCCGAGCCTGAGGATGCATACCTTTCAGATCTACCGCTACGACCCTGATACCGACGACAGACCGCGCATGCAGACGCTGCATTTGGAGGTCGGCGAGAGCGAGCGGATGTTGCTTGACGCGCTGGTGAGGCTGAAGGCGATCGACCCGAGCCTGAGCTTCCGCCGCTCCTGCCGAGAGGGCATCTGCGGTTCCGACGCGATGAACATCAACGGCAAGAACGGACTGGCCTGCGTGACCAACATGCGCTCGCTGCCTGACACCGTGGTGCTGAAGCCATTGCCCGGTCTGCCGGTGATCCGCGACCTTTTCGTCGACATGACGGGCTTCTTCAAGCAGTACCACTCGATCAAGCCCTGGCTCGTCAACGACGATCCACCGCCCGAAAAGGAGCGGCTGCAGTCGCCCGAGGCGCGCGATGAACTCAATGGCCTGTACGAGTGCATCCTGTGCGCCTGCTGCTCCAGCGCCTGTCCGAGTTTCTGGTGGAACCCGGACAAGTACGTCGGCCCTGCAGGTCTGCTGCAGGCCTACCGCTTTCTGGTCGACAGTCGCGATCAGGCGACCGGCGAGAGACTCGACGACCTCCAGGACCCGTACCGCCTCTTCCGCTGCAGAACGATCCTGAATTGCACCGATGTCTGCCCGAAGGGCCTGAATCCGGCTCTGGCCATCGGCAAGATCAAGGAGATGATGGTGCGGCGCGGCGTGTGAGAGTAAAAGTGAGCGTGAAGCCTTCGCCCCCGGGGGGGGGGGGGGGGGGGGG
>JANXZN010000023.1 GCA_025355545.1 Rhizobacter sp. | reverse complement strand
CCTGCCCTTCCTGCGCCCCGATGCAAAGAGCCAGGTGACGATGCGCTACGTGGACGGCAAACCGCACAGCATCGACACCGTGGTGCTCTCCACCCAGCACAGCCCGGACCAGAGCGAGACGCCGACCAAGATGAAGGCCTCGTTCAACGAGGCCATCATCGAGGAGCTGATCAAGCCGGTGCTGCCGAAGGAGTGGTTGAAAGAAACCAGGTTCCTGATCAACCCGACCGGCCGCTTCGTCATCGGCGGTCCGCAGGGCGACTGCGGCCTGACCGGGCGCAAGATCATCGTCGACACCTACGGCGGCGCCTGCCCGCACGGCGGGGGCGCGTTCTCGGGCAAGGACCCGAGCAAGGTCGACCGCTCGGCCGCGTATGCCGCACGCTATGTCGCGAAGAACATCGTCGCCGCCGGGCTGGCGCGCCAGTGCCAGATCCAGGTCGCGTACGCGATCGGCGTGGCCAGGCCGATGAACATCACGGTCTACACCGAAGGCACCGGCGTGATCTCGGACGAGAAGCTGTCGGCGCTGGTCGCCGAGCACTTCGACCTGCGCCCGAAGGGCATCATCCAGATGCTCGACTTGTTGCGGCCGATCTACGAAAAGACCGCAGCCTATGGCCATTTCGGGCGCGAAGAGCCGGAATTCAGCTGGGAGCGGACTGACAAGGCGACTGCGCTGCGTGCAGCGGCCGGGTTGTAGGCCCGGCGGTCGCGCAGCGACCCAGTCGCCTTGCGGCGCAGGCTGACTTCGCGCAGCGAAGTCAAGCCGCGAAGCGGCGGCCGAAGCCACAAGGCCTGGGAGCCGCGACCCAGTCGCCTTGCGGCGCAGCGCACGGCATCATCTCGCCCATGCCCACGCTCACCCTCGACCACCTGCGCCGCTACGCGATCGCGCGCAGCCTGTTCCGCCCGACCACGCTCGGCCGCGCGATAGCCAAGCTCGGCTTCGTGCAGGCCGACCCGATCCGCGCGCCGGCGCGCGCGCAGGACCTGACCCTGCGCCACCGCGTGCGCGACTACCGCGCCGGTGATCTGGAGCGGCGCTACGCGCGCCTGGGCATCGAAGAGGATTTCTTCGTCAACTACGGCTTCCTGCCGCGCCGCCATCACGCGCTGATGCACCCCCGCACGCCGCGCCAGGCGTGGACGCCGGCGGGCACGAAACAGGCGCAGGCGGTGCTCGAGTTCATTCGCGAGCGCCGCGTCGTGCACCCGCGCGAGGTCGACCGGCACTTCGCGCACGGCAAGACCACCAACTGGTTCGGCGGCGCGTCGAACGCGAGCACCGAACTGCTCGACGCCATGCACTACCGCGGCCTGCTGCGCGTCGCGCGGCGCGACAGCGGTACGCGGGTCTATGCGGAGCGTGACGGCGACCGCGCGGTGCCCGACGCCACGACCGCAAGTGCGCGGATGGACGCGCTGATCGACCTCGTCGTCGCGAACTACGCGCCGCTGCCCGCGGCTACGCTCGGTCAGCTCGCGAGCCTGATGTGCGGCGGGGCGCCGCAATGGCGCGGCCAGCGCGCGGTGGCGCTGGTGCGCGCGAAGCAGCGCCTCGCCCACGAGCGCGTCGACGGCGTCGAGTGGTACTGGCCGGCGGGCGAAAAGCCGGCCTCGTCGCGCTGGCAGCCCGACGCGCAGGTGCGGTTGCTGACACCGTTCGACCCGGTCGTCTGGGACCGCCGGCGCTTCGAGCTCTTCTGGGGCTGGGCCTATCGGTTCGAGGCCTACACGCCGGCGCCGAAACGCAAGCTCGGCTACTACGCGCTGCCGCTGCTGTGGCACGAGCGCGTGATCGGCTGGGCCAATGCCGGCGTGGCCGATGGCGCGCTGGGCTGCAGCGTCGGCTACGTCGCCGGCCGGGCGCCGCGCGAGGCCGGCTTTCGTGCCGGCCTGGCCGACGAGCTCGAGCGCTTGCGGGTGTTCCTGAACCTCTGAGTCAGCGCGCTTCGGCGGGCGCGACGAGCGGCTTCTGGCCCCAGGCGATCAGCGCGCCGAGCAGCAGCACGCCCGCGGAACAGGCGAGGCCGCCGCGCAAGCCGCCCGCGCCATCGGCGACCCAGCCGACCAGGGTCGGCCCGACGATCTGGCCGGCCGCGAACACGATCGTGAACGCGGCGATGCCCGCGGACCAGGCCGAGGCGGGCAGGTTGTGGCGCACCAGCGCAGTCGTCGAAGCGACCACCGACAGGAACACGCCACCGAACAGCAGCCCCGACGCGAACACCGCAACCGGGTGCGCGCTGAGCACCGGCAGCACGGTCGCCAGCGCGAGCAGCGCGTTCAGCAGCCGCATCGCGCCGCCGCCGCGGTGGCGCTGCAGCAAGCCGGCCCAGATCCACGACGAGGCCAGCACCGCCAGCCCCAGCAGCGCGTAGAACACCGTGATCGCCAAGGGGCTCAGGCGCTGCTCGCGCAGCAAGGTGACGACGAAGGTCATGTAGCCGATGTAGCCCAGCCCGAACAGAAAGTACGACGCGAGCCCGCAGGCGAGGGGCGACCAAGCCAGGCGCGCGCCCGCGGCCGATGCGGCGCCGCTCGGATCGAGCGTACGGGTCGCCAGCGCGGTGATCAGCGTGGCGACGCCGGCCGCCGCGCCCAGCGCGATCCAGGCCCATTGCCAGGCATGCGCGCCGGGCAACGCACTGAGCGGCGGCACCAGCAGCGCCGAGATCACGATGCCGATGCCGGCGCCGCCGTAGTACAGCCCGAGCACCAGCCCGGCCGAGGGCGCGCGGCCCGCCGCTGCCGCGCCGGCCTGCGGCGCGCGCCCGCTCAGACGCGCCGCCAGCAGCCCGCCCGAGACGAAGGTGGCGGCACTCGCCACGCCGGTCAGTCCGCGCAGCAGGTACAGCGCGGCGTCGCTCGTGACTGCGCCGTGCGCCGCGAGCAGCAGCGCCGAGCCCGCGCCGCCGGCGAGCAGCGCGTTGCGGGCGCCGTAGCGCCGCAGCCAGCCGGGCGCCAGCAGCGCGCCGACGAGGTAACCGGCGGCGTTGACGGTGTTCATCGCGCCGGCGGTCAGGTAGCTCCAGCCCAGGTCGGCGCGCATCGGAGGCAGCAGCAGCGCATACGAGAAGCGCGCCAGGCCGAGCGACACCGCCGCGGCCAGCGCCACTGCGGCGGCGACCACGAGGGTCGGGAGTTCGCGTGCGGTGCGCAGCGGTTCGGTGGACTTCGGCATCGGTCGGGGTGATCGCACCGCAGCGGTGCAGCGGGCCGCAGTCTTGCACACCGGCAGGCACGAATGCCTCGTCGTGCGCCGTTGTCCTACCGATGCCTGCGCCGCTTGACGATGGTTCGACACGGTCGGCTCGGGTCAAATCGTCGCCGTTGCGCATCCATACCGACCGACCCATGCCCGAACCCGCCGCCCTCCTGATGCCCGCCGCACCGGCGATCGCGACCATTGCCGTGCCGCGCACGCGGACCTTCGACGTCGACTGCACGCTGTCGTACCAGGTCAACGGACCGACCGATTTCCTGTTCCAGGTCCACGTGCTGAACGGCATGGACCAGCAGGTGCTGGACGAATCGCTGCTGATCACGCCGCCCTTGCCGCAGCACATCTACGCCGACCCCAGCGTCGGTCATCGCTTCCTGCGGCTGCACGCCGACGCCGGCCCGGTCGAGTTGCGCTACCGCGCGCGGGTTCGGCGCACGCCCGGGCCGGTCGACCTCGCTGCGCCGGAAATGCCGATCGCCGAGTTGCCCGACGAGCTGTTGCACAACCTGAGCCCGACGCGCTATTGCGAGTCCGACCACCTGAGCCGCGCCGCGCAGAAGATCTTCGGCGGGTTGCCGCGCGGCTACGCGCGCGTGCAGGCCGTCGTCGACTGGATCCACGCGAACGTCGACTATCAGATCGGCTCGTCGCAGCCGACCACGACCGCACGCGACGTGTTCGTGCAACGCGTCGGCGTGTGCCGCGACTTCGCGCACCTGGGCGTGACCTTCTGCCGCGCGCTGAACATCCCGGCGCGGCTGGTCGTCGGCTACGCGCGCTTCGACGAGCCGCCGCCGGATTTTCACGCGATGTTCGAGGCTTATCTCGGCGGTCGCTGGCTGCTGTTCGACCCGACCAAGATGTCACGGGTCGACGAGCTGATCCGCATCGCGGTCGGGCGCGATGCGAAGGACGTGGCCTTCGCGACGATCTTCGGCCCGGCGACGATGACGTCGATGGCGCCGCTGGTCGAGCCCGTGGGCTGAACGCTCAGCGCTGCGCGAGCAGCCGCTGCGCGACCTCCGCGAAACCGGCGCCGCGCACACCGCGCGTCAGGTACGCCGGCCAGACCGTCAGCGCGTCCGCAAACTCCATTAGGTTGGCCACGCCGACGCTGAGCGGAAAGTGGCCGAACATCAGCTGGTCGTTGGTCGAGTCGCCCACGTAGACCCAGCGCTCGCGTTCGCTCTCGAGCTCGCGCGCCAGCAGGCGCCGCACGATCCAGCGTGCGCCGCTGAGCTTGGTGTGCTCGCCGAACCAGCCGTTGATGTGGATCGAGCTGACGGTCGCGTTCATGCCTTCGGCGCGCATCAGCGCGACGACCGCGTCGAGCTGCGCCGCGCTCAACTGCGCGAACTCGGCGTGGTCGATCGCGATGTCGGTGACGCGGCCGGCGCTGTCGCGCGCCAACGCCGTGCCCGGTAGTTCGCGCAGCACGCGCGCCGCGACCGCGCGCAGGCGCTGCGCGTTGCGCGTGCGGGTCAGGTCGTCCTGTGCGTACTCGATCGCGAGCGCGTCGCCGTCGCGGAACAGGGCGATCGCGCCATTCTCGGCGACGATCGCGTCGATCGGCCAGTCCCGTGCGAACGCTTCGCTCCAGCCCATCGGCCGGCCGGTGATCGCGATCACGTGCAGCCCGGCGGCCTGCAGCTGCGCGAGCGCAGCCAGCGCGTCGGGCGTGATGGCTCCAGCGGTCGTCAGCGTGTCGTCTATGTCGGTCAGCACACCCAGCACGGCGCGGGCGTCGGTGTCGGGCAATTCGGCCCAGGGACGAGAAGAAGTCACGCTCATCTGGCGAGTCTTGCACAGGCTTTTGCGCGGGCGCCGGCGGCCGTCTACAATGTGGGCACTTTCCGAGGAGCGTTGCAAGGCACGCCGCTGACACTTCAGCGCACGTCCCCAGGCTCGGAATGCATGTTGCAACCGCGCTCACCCGCACGATTCGTTCCTCGTGGGTGAGTTCCGACTCCCCTGTCGTCGCGCGTGCGGGTTCCTCAATTCTTGGAGCTCGATATGAACGCTGTTCTCAAACCCACCGCCGATTTCGCCATTGCCGACGCCAGCCTCGCCGCCTGGGGCCGCAAGGAAATCAGGATCGCCGAAACCGAAATGCCGGGCCTGATGGCGATTCGCGACGAGTTCGCGAAGGCGCAGCCTTTGCGCGGCGCGCGCATCACCGGCAGCATCCACATGACGATCCAGACCGCGGTGCTGGTCGAGACGCTGCAGGCGCTCGGCGCGAGCGTGCGCTGGGCCTCGTGCAACATCTTCTCGACCCAGGACCACGCGGCCGCCGCGTTGGTTGCGAACCGCAAGAACACGCCGGTGTTCGCGCACAAGGGCGAGTCGCTCACCGAGTACTGGGACTTCACGCACCGCATCTTCGAGTTCGGCTCGAAAGGCGCCGAAGGCGAAGGCCCGAACATGATCCTCGACGACGGCGGCGACGCGACCTTGCTGATGATCCTCGGCCAGCGCGCCGAGAAAGATGCCTCGGTGATCAGCAAGCCGACCAGCGAGGAAGAGACCTGCCTGTACGCCAGCATCCGCGCCAGGCTGGCGGTCGACCCGACCTGGTACACCCGCAAGGCCGCGCAGATCATCGGCGTGACCGAAGAAACGACGACCGGCGTGCACCGCCTGAAGGAAATGAGCGCGAAGGGCACGCTGCCGTTCCGCGCGATCAACGTCAACGACAGCGTCACGAAGAGCAAGTTCGACAACCTGTACGGCTGCCGCGAGTCGCTGGTCGACGGCATCAAGCGCGCGACCGATGTGATGATCGCCGGCAAAGTGGCCTGCGTGGCCGGCTACGGCGACGTGGGCAAGGGCTCGGCGCAGGCGCTGCGTGCGCTGAGCGCGCAGGTCTGGGTCACCGAGATCGACCCGATCAACGCGCTGCAGGCCGCGATGGAAGGCTACAAGGTCGTGACGATGGAATACGCCGCCGACAAGGCCGACATCTTCATCACCACGACCGGCAATAAGGGCATCATTCGCCACGAGCACATGGCGGCGATGAAGGATCAGGCGATCGTCTGCAACATCGGCCACTTCGACAACGAGATCGACATCGCGTCGCTCGAAAAGTACGAATGGGACGAGATCAAGCCACAGGTCGACCACATCACCTTCCCCGACGGCAAGAAGATCATCCTGCTCGCCAAGGGGCGGCTCGTAAACCTGGGCTGTGGCACGGGTCACCCCAGCTTCGTGATGTCGAGTTCGTTCGCGAACCAGACGATCGCGCAGATCGAGCTGTTCACGAAGGCCGAGAAGTACGAGGTCGGGCAGGTCTACGTGCTGCCCAAGCACCTCGACGAGAAGGTCGCGCGGCTGCACCTGAAGAAGGTCGGCGCGATGCTGACCGAACTCACCGACGAGCAGGCCGCCTACATCGGCGTCGACAAGGCCGGCCCGTACAAACCGGACACCTACCGCTACTGATCGCGGCGCAAGGGCCGGCGCGATGCGTGTCGATCAACTGCTGGTGCGGCGCGCACTCGCGCCCACGCGGTCGGCCGCCCAGCGGCTGATCGACGCGGGCGCGGTGCGCTGGCTCGGCCCGAAGGGCTGGGCCGTGCCGCGCAAGGCGGGCGAGGACCTGCCGCCCGAATGCCGGCTCGAGATCACCGACGACGCCGAGTTGCGCTTTGCGTCGCGCGGCGGCCTGAAGCTGGACGCGGCGCTGGCGCGTTGCGACATTGTGGTCGACGCTGCGAACTGCCTCGATGTCGGCCAGAGCACCGGGGGCTTCACCGATGCGCTGCTGCAGCGTGGCGCGCTGCGCGTCGTCGGCCTCGACGTGGGTCGCGGTCAGCTGGCGGCGGCGCTCGCCGGCGATGCGCGCGTGCGCAGCTTCGAGGGCTTGAATGCGCGCGACGTGGCGGGCTCCGAGTTCGAGCAGGCCGAGCCGGCGCATTCGTTCGAACTGGTCGTCGCGGACCTGTCGTTCATCTCGCTGACGCTGGTGATGAGCACGATCGCGCACTACCTCGCGCCGGGCGGCAACGCGCTGCTGCTCGTGAAGCCGCAGTTCGAGCTGCAGCCGGCCGACATCGGCAAGGGCGGGCTGGTGAAGCATGCCGCGGCCCACGCGCGCGTCGAGCGACGCATTCGCCAGGCCTGTGCCGAACGGGGCCTGACGGTGCGCGACTATTTCGCCAGCGCCGTCGAAGGCGGCGACGGCAACCGCGAGTTCTTCGTGTGGGCGCAGCCCGCATGACAAGGAAGTTGATGTGAGCAAGACGGTTCCTCCGATCAGCCTGGAGTTTTTCCCGCCCAAGACGCCCGAGGGCGTCGCCAAGCTCACCGCGGTGCGCCGGCAGCTCTACGCGCTGAAGCCGCAGTTCTGCTCGGTGACCTACGGCGCCGGCGGCTCGACGCAGGACGGCAGCTTCGCCGCGGTGCGGGCGATTCTCGAGGAGGGCTGCGAGGCCGCGCCGCACTTCTCGTGCATCGGCGCGAGCCGCGCGTCGATCCGCGCGAGGCTGGCGCAGTTCAGCGAGCACGGCATTCGCCGCATCGTCGCATTGCGCGGCGATCTGCCGAGCGGCTACGGCGGCAGCAACGGCGAATTCCAGTACGCCAGCGACCTGGTCGCGTTCATCCGCGCCGAGACTGGTGACCGGTTTCACATCGAGGTCGCTGCGTACCCCGAGATGCACCCGCAGTCGCGCTCGCCGCAGGCCGACCTGCAGGCCTATGTCGCGAAGGTGAAGGCCGGTGCCAGTTCGGCGATCACGCAAATGTTCTTCAACGCCGATGCGTACTTCCGCTTCGTCGACGAGGCGCATGCACTCGGCGCCACGATCCCGGTCGTGCCGGGCATCATGCCGATCACGAATGCGAGCGGCATCATCCGCTTCGCCGACAGCTGCGGCGCCGACATGCCGCGCTGGATCCGGCTGCGTCTGCAGGGGTTCGGCGACGACACCGACTCGATTCAGGCCTTCGGGCTGGACGTGATCTCGACGCTGTGCGAGCAACTGCGCGGCGGCGGCGCGCCGGGACTGCACTTCTACACGATGAACCAGAGTGCCGCGACCTTGGACCTGATGCGTCGCCTCGGCTAGGGCCGCTGCCACATCAGGCCGTCTTCCGTCAGCATCGCGTCCAGCTGCACGTCGAGCGGGCCGGGGCGCAGCAGCGGCAGGAAGCCATGCGTGAAGCTGACCCCCGCCGTCACTGGCCGCGGTCTCAGCGCCGCGAGCGTGCGGTCGAAGAAGCCGCCGCCGTAGCCCAGCCGCACGCCGCCGGGGCCGAAGCCGAGACAGGGCACGATCAGGACCTCGGGCGCGAACTCTTCGGTGTCCTTCGGCTTTGGGATGTCGTAGGCATCGTGCTCCATCGGGCAGCCCGGGTACCAGACGTGGAAGCGCAGCTGCCCGGTCTCGCGGTTCGCGACCGGCAGGCCGATGCGCCGCACGATCCCGTCGGGCGCGCCTTCGGCCCAGCGGTACAGCGCCGGCAGCGGATCGAACTCGCCCTTGATCGGCCAGTACGCGCCGATCGTGGTTTCGCGGCGCCCGACCAGCCAGACGCGCAGCATGTTTTGCAGCTGCACCGCCCGCTCCAGCCGGTCGGTCATTGCGAGGCGTGCCACGATCAGCTTCGTACGCAAGGCGTCACGGTCGGGCGCGGGTTGCTGCATGCAGGCTCCATCCGGTTGAGGTTCGCGCTGCGATTGTGCAAGACTGCGCGATGAGCCCGCCGGGCCGCCCCAAGGGCGCATGCCGGAGTACACAGCACAGAGGTTGCCTTATGAGCGCCCCAAGGACGCCGCCTCGCGGCGCCCGTCCCCCGCGGGGATCAAGGAAAGTGGCGGAGCCACATTTCCTTGTGAGCGCGGTTGCGGACGAATTCGTTGCCCACTGCGCCGAACTGCTGGGTTCGGCGGGCACGGTCCGGTCGCGCCGGATGTTCGGCGGGCGCGGCTTCTACGTCGACGAGCTGTTCGTCGCGCTGATCGCCTACGACCGCCTGTACCTGAAGGCCGATGCACAGACGCGCCCGGCCTTCGAGGCGGCCGGTTGCACGCCGTTCATTTATGACAAGGCCGGCGACGCTGCCGGCAAGTCAGTGACGGTCGGCTACTTCAGCGCGCCCGAAGACGCCATGGAGTCGCCGGCGCTGATGCAGCCCTGGGCCCGGCACGCGCTCGCCGCCGCGCTGCGCGCCAGGGCAGCGAAGCCGGTGGCGAGGCGGCCGGCCAGGAAGGCCACGCCGCGCAGGGGCTCGGCCAAGACCGCGCCGACGAAGCTCTGACGCCGCGGGTTCCAGCGCACCGTGACGCTGGCGCCGGCGCGTGCGGGTTCGATCACGGCGTTGTCGTCGACCGCGAGTCGCACGCGTTCGCCGGGCTCGACAAAATGATCCCCGAGGTCGTTGGCCCGCGTCAGCCAGACACGGCCGTCGAGCACCGTCAGTTCACCGCCCAGGCGCCCGAGACGGGCGGCATCGGAACGGAGTCGGAAGGTTCCGCCATGAAACAGCTGCAATTGCGCATTCATCATCAATCTCCTGCGTTTGGTATCGCTATGATCGGCCATATCACCCTTGGAATCCAATGAAACTAGTGCCGGTAATTGATGCGGATTTGATATGAGCAGCGGCTCGCGTCGCCCGCTCTCGCTGGGCAATCTTCGCGCGTTCGAGGCGGTGGCTCGGCGGCTCAACTTCAGCGAAGCGGCCGAGCAGCTGTTCGTGACCCAGTCGGCGATCAGCCGCCAGATCAAGAGCCTGGAAGAAGAGCTCGGCGCGGCCCTGTTCGTGCGCGGCACGCGCCATGTCGAGATGACGCAAAGCGGCCAGATGCTGCTGCGCGCGGTCGAGGCCGGCCTGCCGAAGATCGACGCGAGCGTGCGCCAGATCCGCGCCGCGCGCAGCCGCAAGCGGGTCAGCGTGACGACCTTCGCGTCGTTCGGCTCGCTCTGGCTGCTGCCGCGCATCGAGGCCTTTCAGCGCGACCACCCGGACATCGACATCCGTGTCTCGGCCGCCGACGCGATCGCCGACCTCGACGACCCCGAGCTCGATCTGGCGCTGCGCTACTGCAGCCCGGCGCAGGCCCCGGCCGGCGCCATCCGGATGTTCGGCGAGGTGCTGACGCCGGTCGTGAGCCGCTCGCTGGCCGAGCAGATCCGGCGAGGCGAGGCGCCGCCGCTGTCGCGGCCCGCCGATCTGGCGCAGCACACGCTGGCCGAGGAAGACGACACCAAGACCAGCACCGAATACCTGAGCTGGCGCCGCTGGCTGAGCCTTCACGGCCAGCCCGCGCTGCAGCCGAAGCGCTGGCTGTACCTGAACTTCACCTACCAGCAGGTGCAGGCGGCGCTGGCCGGCCACGGCGTCGCGCTGGCGCGCATCGCGCTCGTCTTCGAGGCGTTGCAGCGCGGCGAACTGGTCGAGCCCTTCGGCGCCGAAGGGCGCATGGACAGCCCCTATCTGTACTGGCTGGTGATCGCGCCGGGCAGCCGCGCGCGGCCCGAGGTCGGGGAGTTCTGCGACTGGGTGCTGGCACAGGCGGCCGACACGCGCCGCACGGTCGGCGAGGTCGAGCCGACCACTTGATCACGCGGCGCGCTCAGACCACCCCGCGCTCGGTGACGATCAGCGCCAGCGGCTGGTCGTGCGGCTGCCCTGCGAACACGGCGTCGTCGAGCACGCCGATGCTCCATGCGACACCGACCGCGGTCACGTCCGGATGCTGCGCGAGCCAGCGGTCGAAGTAGCCGCCGCCGTAGCCCAGCCGATGCCCCGAGGCCGTGTACCCGACGCAGGGCACGAGCACCACATCGGGCAGCAGCGGCGCGCCGGTGCTGGCCGGGATACCGCAGTCGTCGAGAGCCGCAGGGGCGTGGCCGTCCCACGCGCGGTAGTGCATCCGCACCGGCGCTCGCTGTGCAAACGGCAACGCCAGTGGCAACTTTGCGATCGTGGAGTCGGCGGCGAATGCGGCTGCTGCGTTAAATTCGGCACGCTGCGCCCAGTACAGGCCGAGGCACGAAGGTTCGAGTGCCGATAACACGGCTTTCAGATGACGCGCCAGTGCGGCATCGGCGTCGCCGCCCGTCGCGCCGGCCACGAAGCGTTCGCGCTGTTCCAACAGACTTTTGCGCAACGCCGACCGCGGCCCTGACGGACCCGCAGGCGATGCGGAACTCAAGATGACCCCATGAAGACGCCGAACCCGAAGACATTTCCCGACCCAGTATATGGGCCGCCCCGGCACTGGGTCGGTGCGCTGCTGGCGACGCTGGCGCTGACAGCAGCCTTCGCCGGCATCGCGCCGCCCGCGCGGGCGCAGGACGGCGACGCGACCATCGTCGACGCGCGCGACGCACTGCGCAAGAGCGACCGCGCCCGGCTGGCCGCGCTGCGCGCGGCGGCGATCGCGAGCAAGCTGCCGCTGGCGATGTGGCCCGACTACTGGGAGCTGACGAACCGCATCGGCGAGGTTCGGCAGGCCGAGGTCGACGAGTTCAGCGCGCGCTGGCCGGGGACGTACGTCGAGGACCGCTTCCGCAACGACTGGCTGCTCGAGCTCGGCAAACGGCGCGACTGGGTCAATTTCGCCACCGAATACCCGCGCTTCCGGATGAACGACGACCGCGAAGTCAGCTGCTACGCACTGCTGGTAGAGCAGCGGGCCGGCAAGGACGTGCGCGACGCCGCGCTCGCCGCCTGGCTCGCGCAACGCGACGCCGACGACGGCTGCACCTTGCTCGCCGCGACCCTGACCGATGCGAATCAGTTCGGCCCTGCCGACGCCTGGCGCAAGGCCCGGCTCGCGATCGATGCCGGCAGGCTGCGCGCGGCGCGCCAGGCCGCTGCGCTCGTCAGCGTCGCCGCGGCCAGCGCGGTCGGCGAACTCGCCGACAACCCGACGCGCTACCTCGCGCGCCAGGCCTCGACCGCAAACCGCAACGCCAACGAATTGGCGACGCTGGCCCTGATGCGCATGGCCGCGAACGACCCCGATGCCGCCGCCGGCCAGCTCGACAGCCGCTGGGATCGCAGCCTGCCCGCCGATCTGGCGGCCTGGGCCTGGGCCGCGGTCGCCAAGCAGGCGGCGATCAAGCTGCAGCCCGAGGCGGCCGACTATTTTCAGCGTGCGGCACAACGCTCGGCGAAGGCGAACCGCGAACTCGACTGGTCCGACGACACGCTCGCCTGGAAGGCCCGCGCCGCGCTGCGCGCCGACAACGGCAAGACGCGCTGGCAGGCGGTGATGCAGGCGATCAACGCGATGGGCGCGAGCGAGCAGCGCGAGCCCGCGTGGGTCTACTGGAAGGCCCGCGCGCTGGCCGCGCTCGCCGCCGATTCGCAAGACGGCGACTCGATGCGCAGCCTCGCGCGCGAGCAGATGGCGAGCATCGCCGGGCAGTTGAACTTCTACGCTGCGCTCGCCGCCGAGCAACTCGGCCAGCCGGTCTACCTGCCGCCGCGGCCGGCGCCGCTGAGCGCTGCCGAGGGCGAGGCCGCGACGCACAACCCGGGCCTGACCCGGGCGCTGCAGCTGATCGCGCTGGGGCTGCGCAGCGAAGGCGTGCGCGAGTGGAACTATTCGATCCGCGGCATGAGCGACCGCGAGTTGCTGGCCGCCGCACAGCTCGCCTGCGACCGCGAGGTCTGGGACCGCTGCATCAATACCAGCGATCGCACGCGCGGCGAGATCGACATGGCGCAGCGCTTTCCGATGCCGTACCGCAAGGACGTGGTCGCGAAGGCCGCAGAGATCGGCCTCGACCCGGCCTATGTGTACGGGCTGATCCGCCAGGAGTCGCGCTTCATCATCGATGCGCGTTCGAGCGTGGGCGCCTCCGGCCTGATGCAGCTGATGCCGTCGACCGCGCGCTGGACCGCGAAGAAGATCGGCCTGCCCTACAGCCACGACCTGATCGCCGACCGCGACACCAACCTGCGCCTCGGCACCAGCTACCTCAAGCTCGTGCTCGACGATTTCGGCGGCTCGCAGGCGCTCGCCGCCGCGGCCTACAACGCCGGGCCCGGCCGGTCGCGCAAATGGCGCGACGGGCCGGTGCTGGAGCCGGCGATCTGGACCGAGAACGTGCCGTTCACCGAGACCCGCGACTACGTCAAGAAGGTGCTCAGCAACGCCACCTACTACGCCGCGCAGCTGGGCGCGCCGGCGCCTTCGTTGAAGGAGCGCCTCGGGCGTTCGATCGCCCCGGCCGGCCAGGCGAATCCGCTCGACAAGGAACTGCCGTGAGGCGATGAAGTGCCGCGCCGATGCGGTGCCGGCATCAATCGGATGCGAAAGCGTCACGCCGCGCCGACCGCGGCTTCGCTAGCATGGGCCGCTGTTCCGCCCGCGAGGATTCGCATGCAGCTCTACATCGGCAACAAGAACTACTCGTCCTGGTCGATGCGTGCGTGGCTGCTGCTGACGCACGCCGGCATTCCGTTCGAGGAAGTCCCGCTGCGCCTGTCGTTCGAGGCCGGCTCGCCGTTCAAGCTGGCGCTGGCGCGCGTCACGCCGGCCGGCAGGGTGCCGGTGCTGGTCGACGCCGGCTTCGCGGTCTGGGACACGCTGGCGATCGCAGAGTACCTGGCCGAGAAGTTCGTCGACAAGCGGCTCTGGCCCGCCGACACGCAGGCCCGCGCGCGGGCGCGCTCGCTGTGCGCCGAGATGCACGGCGGATTTCAGGCGCTGCGCAATCACTGCGGCATGAACATCGAGGCCGATCTTGCCGAGGTCGGGGCGCGGGTGCTGCGCAACGAGCCCGGCGTGGCGAGCGATCTCGCACGCATCGTCGAGATGTGGCAGCAGGCGCTGGGCCGCAGCGGCGGCCCCTTCCTGTTCGGCGATTTCAGCATTGCCGACGCCTATTTCGCGCCGGTGGGCGCGCGCATCACGACCTTTGCCCTGCCAATCCCCGCCGAGATCGATGCGTACATCGCGCGGGTGTTCGCACTGCCCGCGACGCGGGCCTGGTGCGCGGCCGCGCGCCAGGAGCACGACTTCATCGTCGAGGACGAACCCTACCGGACGCGCCCGCCGGGCTGAATCGGGACGCCGCAAGAAGGGAAAAGGCGGGCCCGAGGCCCGCCTTTTCCGGCCCTCGAGGGCCCTTTCAAGTGCCGTCGATCAGCCGTTCTTGCGGCGACGCGCCACGAAGGCCATCGCGCCCAGACCTGCGAGCATCAGCGCGTAGGTTTCGGGTTCCGGAACCGGATTCGCGACGGCGATCTCGAAGGCGATCTTGCCGGGGGTCTGGATGGTCAGGGTGTTCAGCAAGCCCTCGCCCGCCAGGATCGTTGCGTACTGCGTGTTGACGTTGTCGCTGTTCGCGAGGGCGCCGAGCAGGGTCGCGCCCGTCATGAAGGCACCGCCGTTGATCGAAATTGCGTTGGTTGCATCCGGCGAGCCCCACAGGAAACTGAAGGACTGGACGCCGCCGAGGTCGAACGTCGCCGAGCCGTCAGGGTAGACCACCAGGAAGCTACCGGTGTCGAACAGCGGCTGGGTCTGCACATTGGCGATGTTGGTGTTAGCCACGTAGACAGTGCCACTGGAGAAGCTCGGGGTCGGCGCCGAGTAGCTGCCGGCCGAGGGGGGCGCGAACGTGACCGTCTGCGCGCTCGCGCCAACCGACGCGACCAGTGCCGCGGCAACCAGTAGAGTCTTTGCAATTTTCATGATGAACCTTTTCGATGGAGTGGAAGGGCCGTGCAACCGGGTCGAACCGTGGACCGCACAGGTTGCGTTTATAAACAAGTAGTGTCGAATTCGGTCCCCCACAACTGAGGGGGCGACCCGCATCAAGATGTAACTTTGTTCAAACTCCTACGGGCAGAATCATGAATTCCTACATCGTCGGCGGAGCGGTTCGAGACGAGATGTTGAAGCGGCCGGTTGTCGATCGCGACTGGGTCGTGGTCGGATCGAGCCCTCAGGCGATGCGCGATGCGGGCTTCGTTGCGGTCGGTGCGGACTTCCCCGTCTTCCTGCATCCTGTTACGAAAGAGGAGTATGCGCTCGCGCGCACCGAACGCAAGACCGCGCCCGGCTATCGCGGGTTCAGCTTCGATGCGGCCCCGGACGTGACGCTCGAGGATGACCTGCAGCGCCGCGATCTGACCATCAACGCGATGGCCCGCGGGGAAGACGGCTCGCTCATCGATCCCTGGGGCGGCGAGCGCGATCTGGCCGCCAAGCTCTTGCGGCACGTATCGCCGGCGTTCGCCGAGGATCCGGTGCGGATCCTGCGGCTGGCGCGGTTCGCGGCCCGCTTTCCCGACTTCAGCGTGGCCCCCGAAACCCTCGCGCTGGCGGCGCAGATGGTCGACAGCGGCGAGGTCGACGCGCTGGTGCCCGAACGTGTCTGGCAAGAATTGGCGCGCGGGCTGATGGAAGCGCAACCGTCGCGCCTGTTCGAGGTGCTGCGCGCCTGCGGTGCGCTGGCGCGGCTGTTGCCCGAGGTAGATCGGCTGTGGGGCGTGCCGCAGCGTGCCGACCACCACCCCGAGATCGACACCGGCGTGCACCTGATGATGGTGCTTGACATGGCGGCCCGTCTGGACGGCAGCCTGGCGGTGCGCTTCGCGTGCCTGGGCCACGATCTCGGCAAGGGCACGACACCGGCCGACGTGCTGCCCCGCCACCTCGGCCACGAACAACGCAGCGTCGAGCTCGTTCGCGGGGTCTGCGAGCGGCTGCGCGTGCCGGGGGCCTGTCGTGAACTGGCCGAGGCGGTCGCGCGCGAGCACGGCAACGTGCACCGCAGCGGCGAGTTCGGCGCCGCGGCGGTCGTGCGGCTGCTCGAGCGCTGCGATGCGATCCGCCGCCCGGACCGGTTCGAGGAGTTGCTGCTGGCCTGCGAATGCGACGCCCGCGGCCGACTCGGCCTGATCGATACACCCTATCCACAGCGCGCGCGGCTGGGTCGGGCGCTCGCGATCGCGCTCGGTGTCGACAGCACGGCGGTCGCGGCGCAGGCCGCTGCGCTCGGGCTGCGTGGCGCGGCGCTCGGCGACGCCGTCCGCGCTGCGCGCGCGCAGGCGCTTGCGGCGGGGTTGGACGCAGTGGCGTGAGCGCCGCCGCCGGCCGGTGCGCCGACGGGCCATCGCGAGCCGACCTCCTACACACCGCGGTGGCGTCTTCCGGGTGAGTTCGATGGCCCGACGTTCTAGCCTTGCCTCACCTCAATTCGTCTGGAGACACGGCATGGGCAAATACCTTCTCGGTTGGCTTCTCGGCATTTCGGCCATCGTTCTGGTGATCGCGTACTTCTTCTTCCACTGAGCCCGCCGAGCGCGCTGGTGACAG
>JANXZN010000021.1 GCA_025355545.1 Rhizobacter sp. | reverse complement strand
TCCCAACGTCAATTTCTTCGCTACAGTTTGGTTTCGGCATTGCCCGCTCGTTCATCAAGATTCGACACCTCGATAAACGGGCATCCAAAGGGCAATGCCGTCCTCGTTTCTACGGGGGAGCGTGAAATATCCGGGCTAGCTTGCCAGATCGTCGGAATCGACTTGCGCACCCTGCAGCGTTGGCAGGCCAGCGACGGCCTTGTCGCGGGTCAGCGAGATCGAATCCCTACAATGCATGGGCAGGCTCTTGCGGGGAAGGCGGACAGTAAAGTCCGACGCGTCATCTTTCTTGGGATAACTCAGTCAATCACGGGGCGCACGCACCATGAAGCTTTCGTTCCAAATCATCGATACGGCGATGCCCTGTCTCGTCGCGGCCGATATCGATTCGCTCGTCGTGGCGGGCTGGGCTGGGCGCGACGTCGAAGCCATTGAGCACCACATCATGGAGCTTGCGGACCTGGGCGTGCCACGTCCGAGCGCCTACCCGTTGTACTACCGCGTTGCCGCCGCCCAGCTAACCCAGGCGCCGATGATTCAAGTGCTGGGCACGGATTCGTCGGGTGAAGCCGAAGTCTTTATGTTTGCCGCAGGCAGTGAAATGTTCGTGAGCCTGGTGTCTGATCACACCGACCGCCGGCTCGAAGCTCAGAGTGTCGCCGTCTCAAAACAGGTGTGCGCAAAGCCGGTGGCGGCCAGCGCCTGGCGCTTCGCCGATGTGGTGGCGCATTGGGACGACCTGATCCTGCGCTCGACGATCGAGGAAAACGGAGCGACGCTTACCTACCAGGAAGGCAGCCTCGCGGCCCTGCGCCGTCCCATCGAATTGATCGCCGGCTATTACCGCAGCATCGGTCTGGCCGGCAGCAGCCTTGCGGTCGGTACAGCGATGAGCTGCGGCACACTCGCGGCGATCGGCGGCATTCGGTCGGCGCGCTTGTTCGCCATGGAGCTGTTCGATCCGCACCGAAAATGCAGCCTGTCCCATCGCTATTCGGTCGAATCACTTGCCGTCGTCTCATGAGGCTCATCGCGTTTTATTGATCACCAGGGCGATCGCGCCATGAACGTTCGCTTCCTCGAGACTTTCGTGTGGCTGGCCCAGTTGCGGAACTTTCGCATGACCGCCGAAAAGCTTCACACGACGCAGGCCGCCGTGTCGAGCCGGATCGCGACACTTGAGCAGGATTTCGGTGTGCGTCTGTTCGACCGCGGCGCGCGCGACGTCACCTTGACGCTCGACGGCAGCAAGGCGCTCATCTACGCGGTGCGGCTGGTTCGAAACATGCACGAAATGCGCGAGTGCATGGCCAATCGCAAGCTTTACGTCGGGACGGTCCGCATCGGCGTTATCGAGTCGATCATCCATTCCTGGTTTCCGCAATTCATTGCTTCTGTCCATCAGAGCTATCCGCAGCTAGAGATCGAACTGACCGGCGACACGACGATCCACCTGATCGACCAGTTTTCTCGCGGCAACCTCGATCTCATACTGCAGACGGATTCGATCGTCGGCCCGATGGTGCAAAACTTACCGTTGTGCGACCTTCCGCTGCGCTGGGTGGCCGCAACCAGTCTCGGCCTGCACAACGAGGCGCTGACGCTCGCCGACCTGGTGGCGTTTCCGATCCTGAGCTTCTCGCGCAATTCCGGCCCCCACAAGTTCATCGAACGACTGTACGACCATCATGTCGGCAAGCCGGTGCGCGTGAATTGCATGACCTCCGCGTCGGCACTTGTGCGCTTGGTTGTGGATGGCTTCGGGGTCGCGCTACTTCCGCCGGCAATCATTGCGCGCGAGCTGCAAGAAGGTAGCGTGCAGCTGCTGAAGGTCGATGTCGAGATGCCCGCACTGCCGTTGATTGGATCGTTTCGCACCAGGCCTGAAAACCCGCTATTCGAGCAGATCGCGCTGCTGGCCCAAGAGTCGGCACAGACCTTCGCGCGCTCGGTTCCAAACGAAATCGCCCAGGTTCCGATCGGTCGAACTGAAGCCGCCGCCTGGGAGCTTGCGCAGCGCGCCAGCCCCATGATGCAGCGTTGACGTCCCTTGATGGATGCGCTCGCGCAGCGCCTGTACTCATCAACGGAGATGATGGCTGGCCATACGTTTTTCTTGTTGGACAGAGCCAAACTCTTGATAGAGACTGCGCCCTATGTCTTCTCACACCGACTGGCACTATCTTGAACTGCTCGACATCGGTCGGCGGATCCAGGCGAAGGAGATCTCGAGCGTCGAGGCCACACGAGCCCAACTCGCGCGCATCCAGCAGCTGGATGGCGCGCTCAAAAGCTATGCAAGGCTGATGCCCGACAGCGCCCTGGCCGACGCGCACCGCGCCGATGCCCAGATCGCGAAGGGCGAGATTTTCGGTCCCTTGCACGGCGTGCCCATCGGTGTGAAGGATCTGTGCTGGACGAAAGGCGTTCCGACGGCGGCAGGCATGCCCATCCACGCGAACTTCAGCCCTGACCACGACGCGACCGTCGTGCGCCGCCTGCGCGGCGCCGGCGCTGTGATTCTCGGCAAGCTTCAGCTCACCGAGGGTGCGTACGCAGAGCACCATCCGGCGATCAATCCACCGGTCAACCCATGGAATGCGGCGCATTGGCCGGGCGTGTCGTCCAGCGGCTCCGGGGTCGCGACCGCTGCAGGCCTGTGCTATGGATCGCTCGGGTCCGACACGGGCGGTTCGATCCGCTTCCCGTGCGCCGCGAACGGCCTGACCGGCATCAAGCCGACTTGGGGTCGAGTGAGTCGCTACGGCGTGTTTGAGCTGGCTGCGACCCTCGACCACATCGGCCCGATGGCACGCAGCGCTGCCGAT
>JANXZN010000213.1 GCA_025355545.1 Rhizobacter sp. | reverse complement strand
AACAGCACTACGAAGAGCAGCAGCACCAGCGCAGCGTCGCCGCACTGAAACGCCGCGCCGCCGCGCTCGGCTTCGAGATCAAACTGTCCTCAGTGCCGGCATGAAGACCCAGCCCCCGTTACTGTTTCTTGAGAGGAAACGGAATGGCAAGGTGAGCATGCCGGCCGAAGCGCTTAGGAGTTGGATAGGACTAGGTTGTTGCGACCGCCACAGGTACGAAACCCCGCCTCACCCCCTACATAGCCCCTACATGACTGACCGCCAATGAAAAACGGGCTGCCGATTGAAACCGGAAGCCCGTTGATTTTATTTACTAATTTTGGTGGCCTGGGGCGGAATCGAACCACCGACACGCGGATTTTCAATCCGCTGCTCTACCAACTGAGCTACCAGGCCGTGAGCCAGCGATTATAACGGCGGCGCGATCAGCCGCCCCTCACATCACGCTGCCGCGCTTGTTGCGCGACAGGTCGACGCCGAGCTGCTTGAGCTTGCGGTACAGGTGCGTGCGCTCCAGGCCGGTCTTCTCGGCGACGCGCGTCATGCTGCCGTTCTCCTGCGCCAGATGGAACTCGAAGTAGCTCTTCTCGAACGCGTCGCGCGCCTCGCGCAGCGGGCGGTCGAGGTCGAAGCTCTGCTCGGCCTGCGGGCCCAGGGCCATCGGCGCGGTCGGCAGCATCGCGCCGCCGGTCATCGCGGCTTCGACCGTCAGGCTGTTCTCGGTGGCGTCGGGGTGTGCCGAATTCGCCTGCCCCGCGCCGCGCGACGCGGGCTTGGCCAGCCCCTGCTCGACGGCGCGCAGCAGTTTCTGCAGCGTGATCGGTTTTTCGAGGAAGGCCATCGCACCGAACTTGGTCGCCTCGACCGCGGTGTCGATCGTGCCGTGGCCGCTCATCATGATGACGGGCATCGTCAGCATCGAGGTCGCGCCCCACTCCTTGAGCAGCGTGATGCCGTCGACGTCGGGCATCCAGATGTCGAGCAGCACGAGGTCGGGGCGCAGCCGTTCGCGGCAGGCGCGGGCCTGCGCAGCGTTCTCGGCCAGTTCGATCGTGTGGCCCTCGTCGGCAAGGATTTCGGACAGCAGGGCTCGGATGCCCAGTTCGTCGTCGACTACAAGGATGGTGGCCATGATCTCAGACGGTGCCGGGCCGTCCCAAAACGGCTGAGCGCCCCCTTGAGGGGCAGGAGCGAAGTGACGTGGGGGTTGTCATTTGGTCAGTGCGCGCTGGTCGCGGCGGGGATGCCGTTGGCACCTGAAGAAGCTGCGGGAACGGGGGCCCCGGCTCCCGGTGCGAATTTCGCGAATGATAGCGAGACTTGCGCCCCGCGCGGCAATCCGCCCGCCGCGTCGCCTTCGACGCCGACCCCCAGGTTCGCGATGCGCACGCGCGCGCCGTGCTCGTCGGCGATCTTCTTGACGACCGCCAGACCCAGGCCGGTGCCCTTGGACTTGGTCGTCACGTAGGGCTCGAACGCGCGCTTGAGCACCTTGTCGGAGAAGCCCGGTCCGTTGTCGATCACCTGCAGCCGCACCGCGCGCAACTCGCCCTGCTCGCTGCGGGCGATCTCGGTGCACACGCGCACGCGGCCGTCGGGATGGTCGGCGACCGCGTCGAGCGCGTTCTGCACCAGGTTGTGGATCACCTGTCGCAGCTGCGTGCTGTCGCCGACGATCGCCGGCAGCGCCGGGGCCAGGTCGGCGTGCAGGTGGCCGGCCTCCTGCGCCGCGCCGTACAGGCCCAGCACTTCGGCGACGAGCGCGTTCAGGTCGATCGGGATCAGGTGCGCGGCCGGCAGGCGCGCGTAGTCGCGAAACTCGTTGACCAGCGTCTTCATCGCCTGGACCTGGCTGACGATGGTGTCGACCGAGCGGCCGAGCATCGCCTGATCGGCGCCTTCGAGTTTCGGCCCGAGCTTGTGCTGCAGCCGCTCGGCCGACAGCTGGATCGGCGTCAGCGGGTTCTTGATCTCGTGCGCGAGGCGCCGCGCGACCTCGCTCCAGGCCTCGCTGCGCTGCGCCGAGACGAGCTCGGTGATGTCGTCGAAGACCATCAGCGTGGCGCCCTGCGGCATCGAAGCGCCGCGCACCAGCAAGGTGATCGAATCGCGCTCGCGGCCGGCCGCGGCGGGCGGCTGCAGCTCGAACGAGTCCTGCCAGTGGTCGCGTTCGCCCGCCTCGGGGCTGGTGCTGTGCAGCTCGAAGCGCTGGCCCACGGCCTGCGCGAATACCTCCAGCCCCGGCACGTCGGTCAGGCGCTGGCCGCGGTAGGCCGACAGCGGCAGCTGCATGATGCGCGTCGCGCCCGGGTTCACGGTGTCGATGTTGCCGTGGCGGTCGAACACGATCACGCCGGCGGTCAGGTTGTCGAGAATGGTCTGCAGGTTCGCGCGCGCGCCCTCGACCTGCACGACGCTGCGCTGCACCAGCTCGCGCGCCTCGGAGAGCTGCGTGGTCATGTCGGCGAACGAGCGCGTCAGCCCGCCAAGCTCGTCGCGCGAGGCGAACACCGGCTTGGCCGACAGGTCGCCGCCTGCCACCTGGCGCATGCCCTCGGCCAGCAGCAGCAGCGGCTGCGCGAGCTGGTTCGACAGCGTCACCGCCAGCAGCAGCGCGCCGAACACCGCCAGCACCAGTGCCAGGGTCAGCGTGCCGATGTACATCTTGCGCAGGCCGCCACGCTGCAGCGCGCGCTGCTGGTACTCGCGGTAGGCCGCCTGCACCGCCAGCGCGTTGGTCGCCAGCGTGCGGGGCAGCAGCTGGTTGACGAGCAGGTAGCGTTCCTCCTCGTTGAGCGCGAAGGTCGTCGTCGGGATGAACGCGATCGCGCGCACCCGCGCAGTGCTCACGCCGCCGCTCGTCGACGGGTCTTCGTCGAGCCCGACCAGTTCGCTGACGACGCGCTGGTTGCGCGCCTGGCGCAGCAGCGACAGCGAGGGCCGCTCCGGCATCAGGCTGGCCGCGCTGCCGCTGGTGCTGAGAACGGTCTGGCCGGACGGGCCGACGATCGCGATGTCCTGCGCCGAGAGCTGCTCGCGCACACGTTCGAGCGCCAGCGACTGGGCCGAACCCGGCGTCTCGCCCAGGCGTTCGGCCGCCAGCCGGGTCTTGACCGCGACATCGGCCACGATCGCATCGAGCGTGCCCTTGCCGAGCTTCAGGCCGGCGTCGAGCGCGGTCTCGACCTTGACGTCGAACCAGCTCTCGATGCTGCGCGAGACGAACTGGTAGCTCACGGTGTAGATCAGCACGCCCGGCACCACGCCGACGAGCGCGAAGATCGCCGCCAGCTTGAGCAGCAGCCGGCTGCCGAACTTGCCGCGCTTGACGCG
>JANXZN010000210.1 GCA_025355545.1 Rhizobacter sp. | reverse complement strand
CCGGGTGCTTCGCAGTTGTGGACAACACGCCCCGTGGCCTCGCGATGGGCCGGCGCGTTGTCCACAACCAAGCCCCGTGGACAACCCTGCTCCGCAGCGACTCAATGCCCTTCCAAGACCAGGAGGTTGCCTGATGAGCCGGACGTGCGACCGTGCCTGCGCACGGGCGCACGCCTGCGAATGTGCGCCGCGTCTCGCGACGCGCGTGCCGCAGGCATGAGCGCGTCGCCGGCCCCGTCCGGTTTCACCACACCCCTTTCCTATCTCGCCTTCGACTTCGGCACCAGGCGCATCGGCGTCGCCACCGGCAACACGCTGACGCGCCAGGCGCAGCCGCTGCTCACGATCGCGGCCGGGGGCGAGGCGCGCTTTGTCGCCATCGGCAAGTTGATCGACGAATGGCAACCGGGCGCGCTGGTCGTCGGCGTGCCGTTCCACCCCGACGGCGCGCCGCACGACAATACCGGGCGCGCGCGCCGCTTCGCCCGCCAGCTGCACGGTCGCTTCCGCCTGCCGGTGCACGAGGTCGACGAGCGCTACAGCACGACCGAGGCCGCGAGCGCCGGCGCGCGCGACCTCGATGCGGCTGCGGCCGCGATCATCCTGAACCAGTTCCTGAGCACACGCGAATGAGCAGCCTGAACCTCGACGCCGAAGCCCTCTACGCCGACCTGCTGGCCGGCGTGCGCCCGCTGCTGCGCTCCGACAGCGTGCTGGTCGGCATCTGGTCGGGCGGCGCCTGGCTGGCCGAGCGGCTGCACCGCGACCTGCACCTGCCCGGCGAGCACGGTGTGATCTCGAGCGCGCTGCATCGCGACGATTTCGGCTCGCGCGGCCTGACCGCCGGCGCCGATCACACCAGGCTGCCGTTCGACGTGAGTAGCAAGGCGATCGTGCTGGTCGACGACGTGCTCTACACCGGCCGCACGATTCGCGCGGTCATCAACGAGCTCTACGACTTCGGCCGGCCCGCGAGCGTGACCCTGGCGGTGCTCGTGGATCGCGGCGGGCGCGAGCTGCCGATCCACGCCGCGGTCTCGGCCGCGCGCGTCACGCTGCCGCGAGAGCAACGTCTGTCGCTGGCGCGTGACGCGGCGGGTCGCTTCAGCTTCGAGATCGAGGTGCAGTCATGAACCGGCGCAACCCGCAGCTCAACAGCCACGGCGAGCTGATCCATCTGCTCTCGATCGAGGGGCTGCCGCAGCCGGTGCTGCACCACATCCTCGACACGGCGGGCACCTTCCTCAGCGTCAACGACCGCGAGGTCAAGAAGGTGCCGCTGCTGCGGGGAAAGAGCGTGTTCAACCTGTTCTTCGAGAACAGCACCCGCACCCGCACGACCTTCGAGATCGCGGCCAAGCGCCTGTCGGCCGACGTGATCAACCTCGACATCGCCCGGTCGTCCGCGGCGAAGGGCGAGAGCCTGCTCGACACGATCGCGAACCTGTCGGCGATGCACGCCGACATGTTTGTCGTGCGTCACAGCGAGAGCGGCGCGCCCTACCTGATCGCGCAGCACTGTGCGCCGCACGTGCATGTCGTGAATGCTGGAGACGGAAGGCATCAGCACCCGACGCAGGGGCTGCTCGACATGTACACGATCCGCCACTACAAGCACGACTTCACGCAGCTCACGGTCGCGATCGTCGGCGACATCGTCCACTCGCGCGTCGCGCGCTCCGACATCCACGCGCTGACGACCCTGGGCGTGCCCGAGATCCGCGCGGTCGGCCCGAAGACGCTGGTGCCCGGCGACCTGGCGGCGATGGGCGTGCGCGTCTGCCACGACATGGCCGAGGGCATCCGCGACGCCGACGTGATCATCATGCTGCGCCTGCAGAACGAGCGCATGAGCGGCGCGTTGCTGCCCAGCGCCGCCGAGTTCTTCAAGAACTACGGACTGACGCCGGCGCGGCTCGCGCTGGCCAGGCCGGACGCGATCGTGATGCACCCGGGGCCGATCAACCGCGGCGTCGAGATCGATTCCGAGGTCGCCGACGGTGCGCAGAGCGTGATCCTGCCGCAGGTGACCTTCGGCATCGCGGTGCGCATGGCGGTGATGTCGATCATCGCGGGGAACAACGCATGAAGATCCTGGTCAAGAACGGTCGGCTCGTCGATCCTGCCTCCGGTCACGATGAGATCGGCGACCTCGCGATCGCGGCCGGCCGCATCGTCGGCTTCGGCAGGGTGAGCGCCGGATTCGAGCCCGATCGCGTGATCGACGCGAGCGGCCTGGTCGTCGCGCCCGGTCTCGTCGACCTGGCGGCACGCCTGCGCGAGCCGGGCCACGAGCACGAGGGCATGCTCGAATCCGAGATGGCCGCGGCCGTGGCCGGCGGCGTCACCAGTCTGGTGTGCCCGCCCGACACCGAGCCGGTGCTCGACGAGCCGGGGCTGGTGCAGATGCTGAAGTTCCGCGCCCGCAACCTGAACCTCGCGCACGTCTACCCGCTGGGCGCCTTGACGCGCGGCCTGAAGGGCGAGGTGCTGACCGCGATGGCGGAGCTGACCGACGCCGGCTGCGTCGGCTTCTCGCAGGCCGAGGTCAGCCTGCGCGACACGCTGGTGCTGCACCGCGCGCTGCAATACGCCGCGACCTTCGGCTACACGACCTGGCTGCGCCCGAACGACGCCTGGCTCGGCACCGGGGTGGCCGCGAAGGGCGCGCTGGCCACCCGCATGGGCCTGGCCGGCGTGCCGGCGATCGCCGAGACGATCGCGCTGGCGACGATTTTCGAACTGGTGCGCGACACCGGTGCGCGCGTGCACCTGTGCCGGCTGAGCAGCGCCGCGGGCGTCGAGCTGGTGCGTCGCGCCAAGGCCGAAGGGCTGCCGGTGAGCTGCGACGTGAGCATCAACCAGCTGCATCTGACCGATCTCGACATCGGCTACTTCAACGCCGCGATGCGCGTCACGCCGCCGCTGCGCCAGCAACGCGACCGCGATGCGATCCGCGCCGCGCTGGCCGACGGCACGGTCGACGCGCTCGTCAGCGACCACACGCCGGTCGATGCCGACGCGAAGAACCTGCCGTTCGCCGAAGCCGAGCCCGGCGCGACCGGGCTGGAGCTGCTGCTGAGTCTGGCGCTCAAATGGGGCAGCGACGACGCGGTGCCGTTGCGGCGCACGCTCGCCGCCGTCGGCGCCGCGCCGGTCGCGGTGATCGGCGACGCGCTCGGCTCGCTCGCGGCGAGTGCCGGCCGCTTGATCGAGGGCGGCGTTGCCGATGTCTGCGTGTTCGCCCTCGACGAGCGCTGGACCGTGGCACCTGCCGCGCTGCGCAGCCGGGGCAAGCATACGCCGTTCGCCGGCTACGAGCTGCCGGGTCGCGTCCGCTTCACGCTCGTCGCCGGGCACGTCGCCTACGAAGCCACGCCCGGATGACCCGCGCCCTGCGCGCTGCTTGGCGGCTGCTGCGCTGCGTGCTGCACGGCCTGCACGGCTTGGGCGTCGTGCTGCTGCGCTTTCGCATGCTCGACGGGCCGCAACGCCGCGCACGCATCCAGTGGTGGTCGGCCAAGATGCTGCGCCTGATGGGCATCGCGATGCGGGTCGACGGCGAGCTGCAGGCCGGCGCGGTGCTGCTGGTCGCGAACCACGTCTCGTGGCTGGACATCAGCGCGCTGCACGCGGTCGTGCCGCAGGCGCGTTTCGTCTCCAAGGCCGACATCCGCGCGTGGCCGCTGCTGTCGCGCCTGGCCGAGGCGGCCGACACGCTGTACCTCGAACGCGAGCGCAAACGCGATGCACTGCGCGTCGTGCACCTGGTGGCTCAGGCGCTGAGCCAGGGCCAGACCGTCGCCGTGTTCCCCGAGGGCACGACCTCCGACGGCCATGCGCTCTTGCCGTTCCATGCCAACCTGCTGCAGGCGGCGATCGCGACCGGCGCGCCGGTGCAGCCGGTCGCGCTGCGCTTCTCGGACGCGCAGGCGCCGATCAGCGCGGCGGTCGAGTTCGTCGGTGCGACGACATTGGTCGGAAGCCTGTGGCGTGTTGCCTGCGCCGACGCGCTGGTCGTGCACCTGAGCTTGCTGCCGGCGCGGGCCAGCCGGGATGCCGACCGCCGCGCGCTGGCGCAGACATTGCGCGAGGACATCGCGCAGCGTCTGCCGATCTGACCCGTCAGGCTTGCAGCACGCGCCGCGCCGGAGGCGCGGCCCTTCGCCAGGCACGACCAGTCCTCAGGGCTGTTCGTGTCCGGGCTCGGCCTTGCCCTGGTTGGCGATCGCTGCCGCGGCCTTCGCCGCCGCCTCGGCATCGCCCAGGTAGTGGCTACGGATCGGCCTGAGCGCGGCGTCGAGCTCGTAGACCAGCGGGATGCCGTTCGGGATGTTCAGGCCGACGATGTCGGCGTCCGAGATGCCGTCCAGGTACTTCACCAGCGCGCGGATGCTGTTGCCGTGCGCGGCGATCAGGATGCGCTGGTCCTTGCGCAGCCCCGGCGCGATCGTGTCGTTCCAGAACGGCAGCACGCGCGCGACCGTGTCCTGCAGGCACTCGGTCAGCGGCCCCTGGCCGGGCGCGAGCTTCGCGTAGCGCGGGTCGGCGCGCTCGCTGCGCGGGTCGGTGGCGTCCAGCACCGGCGGCGGCGTGTCGTAGCTGCGGCGCCAGACCAGCACCTGATCGTCGCCGAACTTCTTCGCCGTCTCGGCCTTGTTCAGGCCCTGCAGCGCGCCGTAGTGGCGCTCGTTCAGGCGCCAGTCGTTGACGACCGGGAGCCAGCTGCGGTCCATCTGGTCGAGCGCATGCCACAAGGTCCAGATCGCGCGCTTGAGCACCGAGGTGTAGGCGATGTCGAACTCGTAGCCTTCGGCCTTGAGCAGGCGGCCGGCCTGCTGCGCCTGCTGCACACCCAGCGGCGTCAGGTCGACATCGGTCCAGCCGGTGAAGCGGTTTTCAAGGTTCCAGGTCGACTCGCCGTGGCGGATCAGTACGAGCTTGTGCATGGGCTTCGGGCCTGTGAGGGGAAAAGCGCCGCCCGGCAAGGCACGACGAGGCGGAATTCTATAATCGTCGAGTTGTCGCAACCCGATTGGCCCGCCCGTGACGTTCTTCATCGACAACTGGTTCCTGTTCCTCGCCGCCGCGGTGTCCGGCGGGCTGCTGCTGTGGCCGTTGATCGACAAGCGCGCGGGCGGGGCCGGCAAGGTGTCGACGAACGACGCGGTGAATCTGATCAACCGCGAGAAGGCGGTGCTGATCGACGTCAGCGAACCGGCGGAATACGCCGCCGGCCACGCGCTGGGCGCGAAGAGCGTGCCACTGGGCCAGCTCCATACCTCGAACGCGCTGCCGAAGAACAAGGCGCTGCCGCTGGTCGTGGTCTGCGCCACCGGCGCACGCGCGGGTCGGGCGGTGGGCACGCTGAAGACGCTCGGCTTCGAGAACGCGCGTGCGCTGGCCGGCGGGCTGGAAGCCTGGCGCGCCGCGAACCTGCCGGTCGAGAAGACCGCCTGAGCCCGGACCGCCGCGATGGAAAGCGTCAGGATGTATTCGACCCAGGTCTGCCCGTACTGCGTTCATGCGAAGGCCTTGCTGAAGAAGCGCGGCGTCGAATCCATCGAGGACATCCGCGTCGATCTCGACCCGACCCAGCGCCTGAAGATGATGGAGCTCACCGGCCGGCGCACCGTGCCGCAGATCTTCATCGGCGAGACCCATGTCGGCGGCTGCGACGAACTGGTCGCGCTCGACCAGCGCGGCGCGCTGATGCCGCTGCTGGCCGGCAGCGGCGCCTGACCCCGACCCATCGCGCGCGCGGCGATAATCGCCGCCGCACCACGCTCGCCGCCACGGCCGAGCCCACCACACCAACCCGAGACCCCCATGGCTGACGACAACAACCCGGTGTTCCAGATCCAGCGCATCTACCTGAAGGATCTGTCGCTCGAGCAACCCAATTCGCCGCAGATCCTGCTCGAGCAGGGCCAGCCGCAGGTCGAGATCAACCTGGGCCTGGGCGCCGGGCCGATCGGCGACGGCATCTACGAGGTGACCGTCACCGCCACCGTCACGACCAAGGTCAACGACAAGGTGCTGTTCCTGGTCGAGGCCAAGCAGGGCGGCATCTTCGAGATCCGCAACATCCCCGAAGACCAGCTGCAGCCGATCATCGGCATCGCCTGCCCGGGCATCATCTACCCGTACCTGCGCGCGATCGTCTCCGACGTCTGCACGCGCGCCGGCTTCCCGCCGGTGCTGCTGTCGGAGGTCAACTTCCAGGCGATGTTCGAGGCGCAGCAGGCGCAGGCGCAGGCCGCCGCTCAGCCGAACGGCAACGGCGCGAACGGCTCGGGCATCATCATCTCGGCGACCTGATCCGGCTGCAGCCCGGCGCACGATGAACCTCACGGTCCTCGGTGCCGGCGCCTGGGGCACCGCACTCGCCGCGAGCACGGCGGCACGGCATCCGACGCGGCTGTGGGCGCGCGACGTCGCGCAGGCCGCGCGCATCAACGCGGCGCGGGCGAACGCGGCCTACCTTCCCGGCGCGCCGCTGCCCGACGAACTGCAGATCGGCGCGGACTTCGAGGCCGCGCTCGCGCATGCGCGCGACGGCCTCGTGATCGTCGCCACGCCGATGGCGGGCCTGGACGAGGTGCTGCGCCGCATCGGCACGCGAACCGGCGGCGTGCTTTGGCTCAGCAAGGGTTTCGAGCCGCGCAGCGGCCGCCTCGGCCACGAGATCGCACGCGCGATCGACCCGCATGCAAGAGTCGGCGTGCTGTCGGGCCCGAGCTTCGCGATCGAGGTCGCGCGGGGCCAGCCGACCGCGCTGGTCGCGGCCAGCGCCGATGCGGCGCTGTGCGAGGAGGCGGTCGACGCGCTGCACAGTGAGAGCCTGCGCATTTACACCTCGGACGATCCGGTCGGCGTCGAGGTCGGCGGCGCGGTCAAGAACGTGCTCGCGATAGCGGCCGGCATGGCCGATGGCATGCGTGTGGCCGGCATCGCCGGCGGCCTGCCCGGCCTGGGCCTGAACGCCCGCGCCGCGCTGATCACGCGCGGCCTGGCCGAGATGACACGCCTCGGTGTCGCACTCGGTGCGCGCCCCGAAACCTTCATGGGCCTGTCGGGCCTGGGCGATCTGGTGCTGACCGCCACCGGCGACCTGTCGCGCAACCGCAGCGTCGGCCGGCTGCTCGCGCAGGGGCTGCCGCTGGCGCGCATCCTGAGCGAACTCGGCCACGTCGCCGAGGGCGTGCACAGCGCCGCGATGGTGCTGCAACGGGCCCGGGCGCTCGGCGTCGAGATGCCGATCGTGCAGGCCGTCGTCGCGGTGCTCGATGGCCACATCACGCCGGCGCGCGCACTCGAACAACTGATGGGCCGCGGCGCGCGCCCCGAAACCTGACCCTGACCCCGGAGCCGTACCGATGCAACGCCGCCGCTTTCTGCAGACTTCGCTGGCCGGCGCCACGACGCTCGCGGCGCCGGCTTTCGCGCAAGCCTGGCCGAATCACCCGATCAAGCTGGTCGTGCCGTTCCCGCCGGGCAGCTCGCCGGACTTCATCGGCCGGCTGATCGCCGAGCCACTCGGCCACGCGCTCGGCCAGATCGTCGTCATCGACAACCGGCCCGGCGCCGGCGGCAACATCGGCACCGGCGCGGTCGCGCGCGCCGAGCCCGACGGCTACACCTTCCTGTTCACGATCCAGGGGCCGCTGGTGACCGCACCGCTGCTGACGAAGGGGTTGAACTACGACCCGGTGCGCGAGCTCGCGCCGGTCACGCTGGTCGCGACCTCGCCGAACGTGCTGGTGGTCGACCCGAAGCTCGGCGCGGACACGCTCGCCGATTTCGTGCGCATCGCCAGGCAGAAGAAGGGCCAGCTGAACTACGGCAGCGTCGGCATCGGCAGCGCCTCGCATCTGGCGATGGAACTCTTCAAGACGCGCGCCGGCATCGACCTGGTGCATGTGCCCTACCAGGGCTTCCCGCAGATCGTCGGCGCGATCCTGGCCGTCCAGGTGCAGGCCGGCTTCATGGTGCCGGGCATCGCGATGGGCCAGGTGCGCGCCGGCAAGCTCAAGGCGCTGGGCGTCACGACGCTGGGCCGCTCGGGCTCATTGCCGGAGTTGCCGAGCTTCGTCGAGCAGGGCTACCCGGACTTCGAGGCGATCTCGTGGCAGGCGGTGCTGGCGCCCGCGGGTACGCCGAAGGCGGTCGTCGATCGCGTCGCGCGCGAGCTGATCCGCATCATCAAGAGCGACGAGGTGCGCGGCAGGATGCTGGGCCAGTACTTCAGCGCCGCCGGCACCGCGCCCGAGGCCCTGGCCGGGCTGATGAAGACCGAGCGCGAGCGCTGGGCCAAGGTCATCAAGGCCGCCGGCGTGCAGCCTGAATAGTGATGCGCGCATGTGCGCCGCCGATCAGCCGCCGCCCGCATAGCCGTTCTGGCGCCAGGCCTCGAACACCGCGACCGCCACGGCGTTGCTGAGATTCAGGCTGCGCTGATCGGCGCGCATCGGCAGACGCACGCGCCGTGCGTCGTCGAAGGTGTCGCGCAGAGTGCCGGGCAGCCCGGCGGTCTCGGAACCGAACACGAGCCAGTCGCCGGCGCGCCACGCGATTTCGGCGAAGGCTTGGCTGCCACGGGTCGTGAACGCGAACAGGCGCTGCGGGTCCGGCTGCATCTTCGCGACGAACGCGGCCCACGACGCGTGGCGTTGCACCGGCGCGTACTCGTGGTAGTCGAGCCCGGCACGCCGCAGCTGCCGGTCGTCCATCGAGAAGCCGAGCGGCTCGATCAGGTGCAGTGCGCAGCCGGTATTGGCGGCCAGGCGGATCACGTTGCCGGTGTTCGGCGGGATCTCCGGCTGCACGAGGACGATGTTGAACATGGAGCGAGATTGTCCATGCCGCGCGTCACGCGTCACGCGTCGTCGTGGCGCGGCGTGCGTGCGACCACCCACACGCCGACCTCGGCGGCGCCGGCCTGCCGCAGCGTGCGCGCCGCCTCGGCGACGGTCGCGCCGGTGGTCATCACATCGTCGACCAGCGTGACATTGCGCCCCTGCAGTTCGGCGCGCCGGCGCGGCTCGACCGCGAATGCGGCGCGCACGTTGCCGGCGCGCTGTTCGGGCGGGAAGGCGAGCTGGTGCGGCGTGTCCCTGACGCGCAGCAACAGCCGCGCATCGGTCGGGCAGCGCAGCGCGCGGCCGAGGCGGCGCGCGAGCTCCCAGGCATGGTTGTAGCCGCGCTCGCGCAGCCGCGCGTCGCTGAGCGGGATCGGCAGCAGCAGCGTCGGCGCCGGCGCGTCGCTGCGGCGCCGCGCAGCCAGCATCTGCGTGGCCAGCGCCGAGCTCAGGTCCAGCGCGGCGTGGAACTTGAACTGCGTGATCAGGCCGTCCCACGGGTGGCCGTAGTCGACCGCGGCGATCGTGCTCGCGTACGGCGGCGGGTCGATCAGGCACGCGCCGCAGACGGCGGTACCGCTCGGCACCTGCAGCGCGCAGCGGCGGCAGCGCGGCAGCGGCGCGCCGTAGCGCTGCACGCACGGCGTGCACACGCGTTGCACGCCCCAGCCGTGGCAGATTGCGCACAGGCTCGGCAGCCGCGCGAGCGTGTCGACGCGCGCGGTGTCGAGAAGGCGGGAGAACAGCACGGCTCAATATACTGGCCCGCATGCCCGCCTCGCCCGACATCCGCGCCCGCCGCCTTGACCCGATCGCGGTGCGGGCGGCGCTGCGGCGCATGGCGCGCGCGCCGCAGCCGCCCTGGCTGCACGGCGAGGTGGCACGCCGCATGGCCGAGAAGCTGGAACTGATCCTGCTGCAACCCGAGCGCGTGATCGACTGGTGGAGCGCCCTCGGCGCCGGCGCCGCGCTGCTCGAGCGGGCCTACCCGAAGGCGCGGCAGCTGCGCATCGAGCCGGACGCGCGCTGGGCCGAGCGCAGCCGCACGCAGGCCTTGCGTCCGTGGTGGACGGCGTCACGCTGGACCGGCGGCGAGCTGCAGGTCGCGCTCGAGGGTGGCGAGATCGCGCCGGGCGCCGGCCTGGTCTGGGCCAACATGATGCTGCACGCGGTCGTCGACCCGGTCGCGCTGATCGAACGCTGGCACGGCCTGCTGCGCGTCGACGGTTTCGTGATGTTCTCGTGCCTGGGCCCGGGCACCTTGCGCGAATTGCGGACACTGTACGAGCGCCTGGGCTGGCCGGCGCCAACGCCGGGTTTCGTCGACATGCACGACCTCGGCGACATGCTGGTCCAGGCCGGCTTCGCCGACCCGGTGATGGACCAGGAGACGCTGACCTTGCGCTGGAACAGCCCGCAGGCCTTGCTGGCCGAGCTGCGCACGCTGGGCGGCAACACCGCACCCGACCGTGCAGCCGGGCTGCGCACGCCGCGCTGGCGGGCGCGGCTGGAACGCGAGCTCGAGGCGCTGGCCGCCCCCGACGGCGCGCTCGGGCTGAGCTTCGAAGTCGCCTACGGTCACGCGTTCAAGGCCGCGCCGCGCCTGCGCGCGGACCAACCGACGACGGTGTCGCTCGACGACATGCGCGCGATGGTGCGTTCCAGCCACGGCCGGAGCAAGGCGCCATAGGCTCTGCGCTAAACTCTTGCAGTTGGGCTCGGCCTGTTCCGCGCTCGGTTCTCTAGGCACTCAGCAGGAATAGGCACGCGCCGCATGTCAGCAACCATTTCTCACCCCTCCATCGCTCTGGCGACAACGGCTCGCCCGTTGCGCTTCGGTGCCGAAGCGGGTGCCGGCGATCACTCGCTGCAATGGCTGCTCAAGCGCAACTGCTCGACGACGCCGCGCCAGATGATGGGCCTCTATGCTTCGCTGTGCCTGGTGTCGCTGGCGATCGGCGCGTTCTTCTGGGTGCAGGGCGCCCGGCTCGTGATGCCGTTCGCATCGCTCGAGATCCTTGCGATCGGTGTCGCGCTGCTGGTGTATGCGCGCCACGCCACCGACCGCGAGCGCATCCGGCTGCAGCCGGGCCGTCTGACGGTCGAGCACGTGTCCGGGCGGCGCATCGAGCGTGCCGAGTTCGCGCCGGCGTGGGTGCGGATCGAGCCCGAGCACGGCGATCGTTCGCTGATCGAACTGTCGGGGCAGGGCCAGCGCATCACGGTCGGGCGCTACGTGCGCCCCGAACTGCGCCGCCAGCTGGCCGACGAGTTGCGCTGGGCGCTGCGGCGCTGGCAGTGGATGGCGGCGCCGACCGCCGCACCCGAACACGACATGCAAGACAAATCGGAAAACTGAAGTGGCAACCATGAAGACGATGAAAGCACTGTGGCCGATGTTGAAGCCGAGAACGGCCGGTCAGCTTGTCGTGACGCTGGGTGCGCTGCTCGCGACCCGGCTGGCGCTGGCCGTGGGCGACCTGCCCGGCGGCCCTGCGGTCAACCAGCTCGACCTGCACCCGCCGGTCACCGAGATCGCCGCCGATCAGCGCTGGCTGCACTACTTCATGCTGTGGATCTGCTCGATCATCTTCATCGGCGTGTTCGGCGTGATGTTCTATTCGATCTTCAAGCACCGCAAGTCCAAGGGTGCGAAGGCGGCGAACTTCCACGAGAGCACCACGGTCGAGATCATCTGGACGGTGGTGCCCTTCGTCATCGTGATCCTGATGGCGCTGCCGGCGACCAGGGTCGTCGTCGCGATGAAGGACACCAGCGCCGCCGACCTGACGATCAAGACCACCGGCATGCAGTGGAAGTGGGGCTACGACTACCTGAGGGGCGAAGGCGAGGGCATCGGTTTCGTCTCGACCCTGGACGCGAGCCAGCGCGAGGCTTCCGACTCCGGCCACCCCGCGGCGATGGACGACTACCTGCTGAAGGTCGACAACCCGCTGGTCGTGCCGGTCGACAAGAAGGTGCGCATCATCACGACCGCCAGCGACGTGGTCCACGCCTTCATGGTGCCCTCGTTCGGCATCAAGCAGGACGCGATTCCCGGCTTCGTGCGCGATACCTGGTTCCGCGCCGACAAGGTCGGCGACTACTACGGCCAGTGCGCCGAGCTTTGCGGCAAGGAACACGCCTACATGCCGATCCACGTGAAGGTGGTGACAGCCGCCGACTACACCAAGTGGGTCGATGGCAAGAAGAAGGAAATGGCCGCACTCGCCGACGACCCGGCCAAGGTCTGGACCCTGCCCGACCTGCTGGCGCGTGGCGAGAAGGTCTATGCCGCCAACTGCGCGGCCTGCCACCAGGCGAGCGGCAAGGGCGGCGGCCCGATCAAGCCGCTCGACGGCGCCGCCGTCGTGCTCGACGCCGACCACGCTAAGCAGATCCACGTGCTGCTGAACGGCCAGAACAACGGCGCGATGCCAGCGTGGAAGCAGCTCAGCGACACCGAGATCGCCGCGGTCGTCACCTACACGAAGAACAACTGGTCGAACAAGACCGGTCAGCTCGTGCAGCCCGCCGAAGTGGTCGCCGCACGCAAGTAATCAGCAGTCGAACAGAACACAGGAATTGCCATGAGCGCAGTCATCGACCACCCCGGCCACGGCCACGACCACGACCACGACCACGCGCACGACGACCACGGCGCGCCGCATGGCTGGCGCCGCTGGCTCTACGCGACGAATCACAAGGACATCGGCACGATGTACCTGTTGTTCTCGTTCACCATGCTGATGGTCGGCGGCGTGCTCGCGCTCTTGATCCGCGCCGAGCTGTTCGAGCCCGGGCTGCAGTTCGTGAACCCGCAGATGTTCAACCAGCTCACGACGATGCATGGCCTGATCATGGTGTTCGGCGCGATCATGCCGGCCTTCGTCGGCTTCGCGAACTGGATGATCCCGCTGCAGATCGGCGCGCCCGACATGGCATTCGCGCGCATGAACAACCTGAGCTTCTGGCTGCTGATCCCGGCCGCGCTGATGATCGTCGGCTCGTTCTTCATGCCCGGCGGCGCGCCCGCCGCGGGCTGGACGCTGTATGCGCCGCTGACCCTGCAGATGGGTCCGTCGATGGACTCGAGCATCTTCGCGCTGCACATCCTCGGCGCGAGTTCGATCATGGGTTCGATCAACATCATCGTGACGATCCTGAACATGCGCGCGCCCGGCATGAGCCTGATGAAGATGCCGCTGTTCTGCTGGACCTGGCTGATCACCGCCTACCTGCTGATCGCGGTGATGCCGGTGCTCGCCGGCGCGATCACGATGACCCTGACCGACCGCCACTTCGGCACCCACTTCTTCAACCCCGCCGGCGGTGGCGACCCGGTGATGTACCAGCACATCTTCTGGTTCTTCGGCCACCCCGAGGTCTACATCATGATCCTGCCGGCGTTCGGCATCGTCAGCGCGGTGATCCCGGCGTTCGCGCGCAAGCGCCTGTTCGGCTACACCTCGATGGTGTATGCCACCGCGTCGATCGCGATCCTGTCGTTCATGGTCTGGGCCCACCACATGTTCACGACCGGCATGCCGGTCACCGGCCAGCTGTTCTTCATGTACGCGACCATGCTGATCGCGGTGCCCACCGGCGTGAAGATCTTCAACTGGATCGCGACCATGTGGCGCGGCTCGATGAGCTTCGAGACGCCGATGCTGTTCGCGGTCGGCTTCATCTTCGTCTTCACGATGGGCGGCTTCACCGGCCTGATCCTGGCGATGGCGCCGATCGACATCCAGTTGCAGGACACCTACTACGTCGTCGCCCACTTCCACTATGTGCTGGTCGCGGGCTCGCTGTTCGGCCTGTTCGCCGGCTACTACTATTGGAGCCCGAAGTGGACCGGCGTGATGTACAACGAGACGCGCGGCAAGATCCACTTCTGGTGGTCGCTCATCTCGTTCAACGTCACCTTCTTCCCGATGCACTTCCTCGGCCTGGCCGGTATGCCGCGCCGCTATGCCGACTACCCGATGCAGTTCGCCGACTTCAACGCGATCGCGTCGGTCGGTGCCTTCTTCTTCGGCTTCGCGCAGGTCTACTTCTTCGTCTTCGTCGTCATCCCGATGATGCGCGGCAAGGGCCAGCCGGCATCGCAGCAGCCCTGGGACGGCGCCGAGGGCCTGGAGTGGGAAGTGCCGTCGCCGGCGCCGTTCCACACCTTCGAGAACCCGCCGAAGCTGAACGCGTCGGCGACGAAGATCATCGCCTGAGCGGCGAGGCCACGCAATGACGCCAGAGCAGAAGAAGAGCAACCAGCGCCTCGGGCTGATCCTGGGCGCGATCGCGCTCCTGATCTTCGTCGGCTTCATCGCGAAGAGCGCGCTGATCGGCATGTGACCGAGCCAGCCGCCGCAGCCATCATGTCCGATCCCGATCCCGATCCGAAGCCCGCCGAGCGCGACGCCGCGCTGCAGCGCGATAACCGGCGCATGCTGGGCAAGCTCGTCGTGGTCGCGGTGCTGATGGCCGGTTTCGGCTACGCGCTGGTGCCGATCTACAACACGATCTGCAGCGCGCTGGGCATCAACGTGCTGTCGCTGGCCGAGAGCGACGTGCAGGGCGGCCAACGCGCCGACTACCGGAACAACACGCAGGTCGACACCAGTCGCACGATCACGATCGAGTTCGACGCGAACTCGCGCGGCCCCTGGGAGTTCGCGCCCGAGAAGCGCTCGGTCGAGGTGCACCCGGGCGAGGTGACGACGGTGATGTACACCTTCCGCAACGTGCAGAACCGGACCATGTCGGCGCAGGCGATCCCGAGTTACGCGCCGATGCAGGCGATGCCGTATTTCAACAAGCTCGAATGCTTCTGCTTCAACCAGTACACCTTGAAGCCCGGGGAAGAGAAACGCTGGCCGGTGGTGTTCGTGATCAGCCCAAAGCTGTCGAAGGACGTCAAGACGATCACCTTGTCGTACACCTTCTTCGAGGTCGGCGGCACCGTGCCGCCGGAGCCGGGCGGAAATGCGGCCGCGGCGACCGTCGTCGGCCCGAAGGCGGCGCAATCATGAGCGGCGAGCTGAGAAAGGCGGTGCGGCGCAAGGGCTCGTTCGTGCAGACGATGAAGGCGGTCGCGTGGTCGTTCTTCGGCGTGCGCAAGAGTCGCGACCTCGAGAAGGACCTGGACCAGCTCAACCCGGTGCACCTGGTGATCGCCGGCGTGATCGGCGCACTGGTATTCATCGGCGTGTTGCTGCTGCTGGTGAACTGGGTCTTGGCCAGCGGCGCCGCCAAGTAAGCATTCGAAAAGATTCGGCTATCAGGTTCCAGGAGAAAACATGTCGGCAGCGGCAACACCTCACGGGCAAGCGCCCTATTACTTCGTCCCGGCGCCGTCGCGGCACCCGGTGCTGGCCGCGACCGGCCTGCTGTTCGTGATCTTCGGCGCAGCCGAGTGGATCAACGGCCACGGCTGGGGCATGTATTCCCTGATCGCCGGCTTCGTGCTGTGGGGCTTCACCTTGCAGCAGTGGTTCCGCCAGGCGATCAGCGAGAGCGAGGGCGGCCTGTACGGCGACCGCATCGACCTGTCGTTCCGCTGGAGCATGAGCTGGTTCATCTTCTCCGAGGTGATGTTCTTCGGCGCGTTCTTCGGCGCGCTGTACTGGACCCGCGCGCACGCGCTGCCGAGCCTGGGCAGCCTCGAGAACGCGGTGCTGTGGCCCGACTTCCGCGCGATCTGGCCGAGTTCGGGTGTCGGTGTCACCGGCTCGCCGGCCAATATCGTCGACCCGTTCCAGACCATGGGCCCGTGGCCGATCCCGACCGTCAACACGCTGCTGCTGCTGAGCTCGGGCGTGACGCTGACGATCGCGCACCACGCGCTCGTCGCCGGGCACCGCGCGCGCACGATCGGCTTCATGTGGGTCACCGTGCTGCTGGGCGCGACCTTCCTCGGCTTCCAGATCTTCGAATACCACCACGCGTACACCGAACTGAACCTGAAGCTGTCGTCGGGCGCCTACGGCTCGACCTTCTTCATGCTGACCGGCTTCCA
>JANXZN010000393.1 GCA_025355545.1 Rhizobacter sp. | reverse complement strand
CGGCCCAAGCCGGCGCAGCCGGCTTCGGCGCCCGAGCCGCGGCCCGAACCTGCGGAACCCGTCGCCGCGACGGCGAGCGCGCCGGTCGCGGTCGCGGCCGATGCGGCGGCACCGAGCGCCTTGCCCGCCGCGGCTGCCTCTGCCGCAGGCACCGGGCCGGCGTTCGAGTGGCCGGTGTCCACGCGCGTCAGCTACCTGCTTACCGGCAACTACCGCGGCGAGGTCAACGGCAGCGCCCAGGTCGAGTGGGTCCGCAGCGGTTCGCACTACCAGGTGCATGTGGACTTCATCGTCGGCCCGAAGATTGCGCCGCTGATCACGCAGCGCTCGACCAGCGACGGCGAGATCACCGCCGCCGGCCTGGCGCCGCGCCGCTACGACCAGGACATCAGGTTCCTGATGAGCGATCGCCCGCGCCAGACGGTGCTGTTCGACGCCGGCTACGTCGTGCTCGCCAACGGCGACGTCCGCACCGCCCTGCCCGGGCTGCAGGACACCGCGAGCCAGTTCGTGCAGCTGACCTACCTGTTCAGCACCCGGCCCGAATTGCTGCGCGTCGGCGGCAGCGTCGACATCCCGCTGGCGCTGCCGAGGAAGGTCGACATCTGGACCTACGACGTGGTCGGGCAGGAGGTTCTGAACACACCGCTCGGGCCGCTGACCGGCATCCACCTGAAGCCGCGCGGCCAGCGCAAGGCCGGCACGCTCAGCGTCGAGATGTGGTTCGCGCCGCAGCTCCGGTACTTTCCGGCGCGGCTGCGCTTCGAGCAGGACGCGCAGACCTACATCGACCTGATGATCTCCAGGCCGCCCGAGATCGCCAGTCGATGACCGGCGCTACAGTGGCGCTTCAACCAAAGGGACCGACATGAGCTTCGAGACCATCCTGACCGAGCGCCGCGGCGACGGCGCGCGCAAGACCGGCCTGATCACGCTGAACCGGCCGAAGCAGTTGAACGCGCTGAACGACGCGCTGATGGACGAGCTCGGCGCGGCGCTCAGGGCCTTCGACGCCGACGCCACCATCGGCTGCATCGTGATCACCGGCAGCGAGAAGGCGTTCGCGGCCGGCGCCGACATCAGCGCGATGGCGAAGATGACGTTGAGCGACACTTATGGCGCCGACTTCATCACCCGCAACTGGGAGACGATCCGAACGATCCGCAAGCCGGTGATCGCGGCGGTCGCCGGCTTCGCGCTCGGCGGCGGCTGCGAGCTGGCGATGATGTGCGACTTCATCATTGCCGCGGACACCGCCAAGTTCGGCCAGCCCGAGATCAAGCTCGGCATCATTCCCGGCGCCGGCGGCACGCAGCGCCTGCCGCGCGCGGTCGGCAAGGCCAAGGCGATGGACATGATCCTGACCAGCCGCATGATGGACGCGGCCGAGGCCGAGCGCGGCGGGCTCGTCTCGCGCGTGGTGCCGTTCGCCGAGCTGATGAACGTGACGCTGGCCGCCGCCGAGGCCATCAACGAACTCAGCGCGATGAGCGTGATGGCAGCGAAGGAGAGCGTGAACCGCGCGTTCGAAGGCACGCTCGCCGACGGCGTGATGTTCGAGCGCCGGCTGTTCCACTCGCTGTTCGCGACGGCGGATCAGAAGGAAGGAATGGACGCGTTCCTGAACAAGCGCAAGGCGATTTTCTCGCATCGTTGAGCGCGAACGCACCCGCTGACGGAACGATCGGAGCCCATGAGCCAAGACTACGGAAACAAGACCGCAGCGTACTTCGCGGGCGCCCGTACCCAGATCGCTCCGTTGCTGCCGGCGCGGGCCGCGCGCGTGCTGGAGGTGGGGTGCGGTGCCGGGCAGACCGTTCGCTGGCTGCGTGAGACCGGCCGCATTGAGCGTGCGTGGGGTCTGGAGCTGTTCGAGTCGGCCACGGTGCTGGCCAGAGAACACTTCGAGGAGGTGATCGTCGGCGATGCCGAAGTGATCGTCGACACGGCTTTCCAGGGCATGCGCTTCGACATGATCCTGTGCCTCGACGTGCTCGAGCACATGGTCGATCCGTGGCACTTCCTGACGCGGGTTCAGCGGGCGCTGGTTCCGGGCGGCAAGGTGATCATCAGCGTCCCCAACATCCGCTGTGCGCGGGTGCTGTGGCCGCTGTTGACGCGCGGCGAATGGCGCTACACCGACGACGGCATCCTCGACCGGACGCACCTGCGCTTCTTCACGCGCCAGTCGGCGATCGACCTCGCCGGCACGGGGGACCTGCGCGTCGACCGCTGCATGGGCTCGGTGAGGCCGAACACCCGGTTGGCTAGGCTGGACCGTTGGACCCGCGGTCTGATGCGCGAGTTCACGAGCTTTCAGTACCTGGTCGCCGCGTCGCGGCAGGGCTGAACCGCACGCCTGCGCGCGGCGTCGAGCGAAGCCGGGCCGGCCTCAATCCACCGTGCGCAACGACGGAAACAGGATCACGTCCCGGATGCTCGGCGAGTCGGTGATCAGCATCATCAGCCGGTCGATGCCGATGCCGCAGCCGCCGGTCGGCGGCATGCCGTACTCGAGCGCGCGGATGAAATCGGCGTCGTAGTACATCGCCTCCTCGTCGCCGGCCTCCTTGTTCGCGGCCTGAGCCTGGAAGCGTGCGGCCTGGTCTTCGGCATCGTTCAGCTCCGAGAAGCCGTTAGCGTATTCGCGGCCGGTGATGAAGAGCTCGAAGCGTTCGGTGATGCTCGGGTCGGCGTCGGACGCGCGCGCCAGCGGCGAGACCTCGACGGGGTAGTCGATGATGAAAGTCGGGTCCCAGAGTTTTTCTTCGACCACCGCTTCGAACAAGCCGAACTGCAGCTCGGCGAGCTTCCAGTGTGCGGGTGCTTCTTGGCCGTGAGTTTTGAGCGCGGCGCGCAGCACGGCCGCGTCAACCGCTTCGGCCGCCGTCAACCCGGCATGTGCGACGAGCGAATCACGCACCGTCAGGCGCGCGAACGGCCGGTCCAGATCGACCGGCTTGCCGCCATACGTGAGCGTGGCCGAGCCGGTGGCCTGGCGCGCGGCGTGGCGCAATACGGCCTCGGTGAAGTCCATCAGATCGTGGTGGTCCCAGTACGCCGCGTAAAACTCCATCATCGTGAATTCGGGGTTGTGCCGAACCGAGATGCCCTCGTTGCGAAAGCTCCGGTTGATCTCGAACACACGCTCGAAGCCGCCGACGATCAGGCGCTTCAGGTACAGCTCGGGCGCGATGCGCAGGAACATCTGCTGGTCGAGCGCGTTGTGGTGCGTGACGAAGGGCTTCGCGTTTGCGCCACCGGGAATGGGGTGCAGCATCGGCGTCTCCACTTCCATGAAGTGATGCTCGACCATGAACTGGCGGATCGACGCCAGCGCCTTGCTGCGTGCCATGAAGCGGGCGCGTGCGTCGGGGTCGGTGATCAGGTCGACATAGCGCTGCCGATATTTCTGCTCCTGGTCGGCCATGCCGTGGAACTTGTCGGGCAGCGGGCGCAGGCTCTTCGTCAGCAGGCGCAGCGCGCTCACGCGCACCGAGAGTTCGCCGGTCTTGGTCTTGAACAGCAGGCCTTCGGCGCCGAGGATGTCGCCCAGATCCCAGTGCTTGAACGCGGCGTAGGCCGCTTCGCCGAGCGCGTCGCGGGTCACGAACAGCTGGATCTGGCCGGTGCCGTCCTGCAGCGTGCCGAAGCTCGCCTTGCCCATCACGCGTTTGAGCATCAACCGGCCGGCGACGATCACCTTGATGTTCAGCGGCTCCAGTTCCTCGTTCTCCTGGTCGCCGTGCTGGCGCAGCAACTCGGCCGCGTGGTGCTTCGGCTTGAAGTCGTTCGGGAACGCGATGCCTTGCTGGCGGATGGCGGCGAGCTTTTCGCGGCGCTCGGTGACGAGCTGGTTTTCGTCGGACATGGGTGGCTTCTCTGGTGAGCGGGCGATTTTAGGGGGCGCCGCGCCCATAAAATCGCGCGTTTGTCCCGAATCGGGCGCTGCCCTTGCCTCCATGCCCACACCCGCCGTGATCCTGAACCGCAAGCTGCGTTTTGCCATCGTCGGCTGCGGCCGCATCGCGCAGAACCACTTCGCGGCGTTGAAGCAGCACGCGGCGCGCGCCGAACTGGTCGCGGTGTGCGACAACCACGCGCAAAGCCTCGCCGCCGCGGTCGCGACGACCGGCGCCGCCGGCTTCGCGTCGCTCGACGAACTGCTCGCCGGCAGTGACGCCGACATCGTCGTGCTCGCCACCCCGAGCGGCCTGCACCCGCGCCAGGCGATCAAGGTCGCGCAGGCCGGCCGCCACGTGATGAGCGAGAAGCCGATGGCCACCAAGTGGGACGAAGGCGTCGCGATGGTGCGTGCCTGCCGCGACGCCGGCGTCAAGCTCTTCGTCGTCAAGCAGAACCGACTCAATGCGACGCTGCGGCTCGTCAAGCGCGCGGTCGAGGCCGGTCGCTTCGGGCGCCTCGCGATGATCAACGTCAACGTCTTCTGGACCCGCCCGCAGGCCTACTACGACGCGGCGCCGTGGCGCGGCCGCTGGGACATGGACGGCGGCGCTTTCATGAACCAGGCGAGCCACTACGTCGACATGGTCGACTGGCTGGTCGGCCCTGTCGACAACGTGCACGCCTACACCGCCACGCTCGGCCGCGACATCGAGGCCGAGGACACCGGCACGATGAGCCTGCGGCTGCGCAGCGGCGCACTGGCCTCGGTCAACGTGACGATGCTGACGCACAACAAGAACTTCGAGGGCAGCATCACCTTGCTCGGCGAGCGCGGCACTGTGCGGGTCGGGGGTGTGGCGGTCAACAAGATCGAGCACTGGGAGTTCGACACGGCGCACGAAGACGATGCGAAGGTCGCGAGTGCGAGCTACGGCGTCGAGAGCGTCTACGGCCCGGGCCACCCGCTGTACTACGATAATGTGATCAACACGCTGCGCGGCGAGGCGAACGCGGCGGTCGACGGCTACGAAGGGCTGCGCTCGCTCGAAGTCCTGATCGCGGCGTATCGCTCGGCGCGCGATGGCGGGCGCGTCGGCTTGCCGCTCGTCTTCTAGCGCGGACCGCTCTGATGATTCACCCTTCCGCGATCGTCGACGAAGGCGCGCAGCTCGGCGCCGGCACGCATGTCTGGCACTTCGCGCACGTGTGCGCCGGGGCGCGCATCGGCGCCGGGTGTTCGCTCGGGCAAGGCGTCTTCGTGGCCAACGACGTGACGATCGGCGCCAACGTCAAGATCCAGAACAACGTGTCGGTCTACGACGCGGTCACGCTCGAAGACGACGTGTTCTGCGGCCCGAGCATGGTGTTCACGAACGTGCACAACCCCAGGGCGGCGGTGCCGCGCAAGGCCGAGTACCGCAAGACGCTGGTCAAGCGTGGCGCCACGCTCGGCGCGAATTGCACGGTCGTCTGCGGCACGACGATTGGCCGCTACGCCTTCGTTGGCGCCGGCGCCGTCGTGAGCCGCGACGTGGCGGACTTCGCGCTCGTCGTCGGCGTGCCGGCAAAGCGCATCGGCTGGGTCAGCCGGCATGGTGAGCGGCTCGCGTTCGCGAACGACGAGGCGCTGTGCCCGGCGACCGGCGAGCGCTACGTGGTGCGCGGCGGCGTGTGCATGCTCGCCAGCGAGGGGTCGGCATGAGCGGCGCACTCGACTTCATCGACCTGAAGAGCCAGTACGCAGCGTTGAAAGGCAGCATCGCCGAGCGCATGCAGCGCGTGCTCGACCACGGCCAGTACATCATGGGCCCGGAGGTTGCGGAACTCGAAGGAAAGCTCGCGCAATACACCGGCGCGAAGCACTGCGTGACGGTTGCGAGCGGCACCGAAGCCTTGTTGATCGCGCTGATGGCGCTCGATCTGAAACCCGGCGACGAGGTCGTCACGACGCCGTTCACGTTCGCCGCCACCGCCGAGATGATCGTGCTGCTGGGCGGCGTGCCGGTCTTTGCCGACATCGAGCCCGACACCTGCAACATCGACGCCTCGAAGATCGAAGCGGCGATCACGACGCGCACCCGGGCGATCATGCCGGTCAGCCTGTACGGGCAGGTCGCCGACATGGACGCGATCGAGCGAATCGCCCAGCGCCACGGCCTCGCGGTGATCGAGGACGCGGCGCAGAGCTTCGGCGCCTCATACAAAGGGCGAAAGAGCTGCAACCTGAGCACGATCGCCTGCACCAGCTTCTTCCCGAGCAAGCCGCTCGGCTGCTATGGCGACGGTGGCGCGCTGTTCACGAACGACGACACGCTCGCGCGGGCTGCGCGCGAGATCCGCGTGCATGGCCAGAGCGCGCGCTACACGCACACGCGCGTCGGCGTCGGCGGGCGCATGGACACCCTGCAGTGCGCGGTCCTGCTCGCGAAGCTGGAGCGCTTCGAGTGGGAGATCGCGCAGCGCCTCGCGCTCGGCGAACGCTATCGCGCGCTGCTCGCCGACGTGCCCGGCGTCGATCTGCTCGCGGTGCGCGACGACCGCGACTGCGTGTGGGCGCAGTACACGGTGTTCCTGGAAACAAGCAGCGACCGCGCTGCGGTGCAGGGGGCGTTGAAGGCGCAGGGCATCCCGACCGCCGTGCACTACCCGAAACCGGTGCATCACCAGGCGGCCTACGCGCGTTTCGCGGCGCCTGACGCGTTCCCGCACAGCATCGGCGCCGGCGCGCGCGTGATGAGCCTGCCGATGAGCGCCGACCTGACGCATGCGCAACAGGACCGGGTCGCCGACGCGCTGCGCACGGCCACGACCCGATGAGCGTCGGCTCCGACAACGAGCCGGCGCCGGTCGACTTCTCGGCGCTCTACGACGAGCACCCCGAATACATCGCGCGCCGCCAGGGCGGTTCGTTCGAGCAGGCGCAGATCGACATCGAGGTTCGCCTGTTCAAGGTGCCGAACCTGATGGCGTTGCTGCCACCCGGCAGGCTGCTGGGCAGCAGCCTCGAGATCGGCTGCGCGACCGGCGAACTGATCGCCGCGCTGCCGGTGCGCGCGGGCGGGCGCAAGGTCGGCATGGACATCTCGGCCGAGAACATCACCGCAGCGCAGGCGCGCTTTCCCGACGTGGCGTTCCGCTGCGGCGACTTTCGCGACGCGCCGGTCGAGCGCTTCGATGCGGTCGTGATGAGCGATGTGCTCGAGCACGTGCCCGATGACGCCGAATTCCTGCGCGACGCCGCGCAACTCGGGGAACTCGTGCTGGTCAACCTGCCGCTCGAAGACAACTGGCTCAACCGCAACCGCCGCTACGGCCCCGACGATGTGTCGGGCCACCTGCGCAAGTATTCGCTGGCAGATGGCCTCGCGCTGGTCGCGCGCGCCGGGCTGGAAGTGGTCTCGCACAGGCAGGTCTGGGTGCACGAGACGACCACCGAGGCGGCGCGCCGTGCGCTGCGCCGCGAACGGCTCGGCGCCGCGTTCGCCGGCAACCGGCCGGCGCGCGCACTGCGGCAGGCGGTCTTCGGCGCGGCCGGCGCCGTGCAGCCGCTCGGCCGGCGCTTGTTCGCCTCAAATCTCTTCGTCGCAGCGCGTGTGAGGCGCGGGCCTTGAGTCTCAAACACCAGCTACTGGTGTCGTTCGGCGTGCAAGGCGCGGGCGCCGCGTCGGTGCTGGTGGCGACGCTGTGGCTGGGCGCGAGCCTCGGGCCGGAAGTGCAGGGCGGCTTCAGCCGCAGCAAGTCGGAGGTCGAATTCTTTGCCGCGTTCGCGATGTTCGGGTTACCGCAGGCGCTGTTCTTCCACGTCAAGTCAGGTGGGCTGAACGGTCGCGCCGCGCTGCGCTGGGTGATGTGGAGCGCGATCGTGGCGCTGCCGATCGGCGCGGGCTACGCGCTGGTCCAGCACCGGCCTGCGGGCGCGCTGACGCTGCTGCTCGGCCTCACCGTGGCGGCTGGCGTCGCGCAGGGTGAGCTGCGCGCGCTGCTGCTCGTGCGCGAGCGCACGGGCTGGTTCAACGCGGTGACGGCACTGCCACAGGTGCTGGTGCTGGCGGGCGTCGGGGTCGTGATCGCGGCGGCTTTCGTGCCGAGTCCGTCGACATGGTTCATCGTGTTCGCGTTGGCATTCGGCGTCACGGCGCTGCTGGCCTGGCGGCGGCTGCATGCGACGCTCGACGCGGTCGGCGCATCGCCGGTCGGCTGGCGCGCACTCAGCCACTACGGCCTGGCCGCGTGGCTCACGGCCGCCCTCTCGACCGCGGCGATCCTCGCGATGCAGCGCTGGGTCGAGGCTGCGGAGGGCCGTGCCGCGCTCGGCCAGTTCACGCTGGCGATGACGCTGGTGCAGGTACCGCTGACGCCGATCAGCTATGCCGCGCCGCTGCTGTTCCGGCGCTGGATGGAGTGGCCCGGCGCGCATGCGTCGCGGCGCTGGAGCGGGTCGCTGTTTCTGATGCTGCTCGCGATCGCGGCGCTGGTCGCGATGCTGTCGACGCGCTGGCCCGATCTCGGCCTCGGCGCGGCCTATGCTGGCGCGACGCAGGCGCTCGCGCTGCTGCTGGTCGGCGGTGCGGCCGAAGCGGCTTCGCGCGTGTTGACCGTGCAGGCCAGCGCCACCGGCCTGCCGTGGGTCGCGGTGCGGGCCGAGGCGATGCGCTGGAGCGTGCTCGCGGTCGGCTGGCTCGCGCCGCTGTCGCCTGGGTTGCTGCCGCTGTGTGCGGTCTGGTCGGCCGCGGCGATCGCGGCGGCATTGGTGTTCGCGTGGTACGGGCGCGCGGCAGCACGGAGCGCACGATGACGCGCATCGCGCTGCTCGGCCCGGCCAGCTCGATCCACCTGCAGCGCTGGGCTGCCGCGCTTGTGCAGCGCGGTCACGCCGTGCTGGTCATCTCGCAACATCGCTGCGAGCGCGAGCTGCTGCCGGCGTCCGCCGAGGTCTTGTGGCTTCCGCACGCAGGCTCGCTCGGCTACTTTCGCAACGCCGGGCCGCTGCGGCGCGCACTCGCACGCTGGCAGCCCGAGATCCTGAACGCGCACTACGCGAGCGGCTACGGCAGCACCGGCACGCTGGCCGGTTTCGCGCCGACGCTGCTCTCGGTCTGGGGCAGCGACGTGTACGACTTCCCGTACGAGAGCGCCGCGAAGGGCTGGCTGCTGCGTCGCAACCTGCGCCGCGCGACCGCAATCGCGTCGACCAGCGAAGCGATGGCGCGACAGGTGCGGCGCCTCGTGCCGGACGTCGGCGAGATCGCGATCACGCCGTTCGGCGTCGACCTGACGCAGTTCGCGTCGGCGCCGCACGCGTCGCGACCGTTGACCATCGGTATCGTCAAGTCGCTCGCGCCGAAGTATGGCGTCGACCTGTTGCTGCGCGCGTTCGCCGGGTTGCCCAACGCGTGCCGGCTGCTGATCGTCGGCGATGGCCCGCAGCGCGCCGAGCTCGAAGCGCTGGCGCGCGAACTCGGCATCGCCGCGCGCACCGAGTTCACCGGTGCAGTCGCGCATGCCGAGGTGCCTTCATTCCTGAATTGGTTGGACATCTACGTCGCCCCGAGCCGCCTCGACAGCGAGAGCTTCGGCGTCGCGGTGATCGAGGCGAGCGCGTGCGCGCTGCCGGTCGTCGTCAGCGATGCGGGCGGCCTGCCCGAAGTGGTGCGCGACGGCGAGACTGGCCTGATCGTGCCACGCGACGACGTGCCCGCGCTGCAGGCCGCGCTGATGCGGCTCGTACTCGACCCGGGGTTGCGTGATCGCCTCGGCCGCGCCGGCCGCGCGCACGTCGTGCGCGTCTACGAGTGGGGGCACTGCGTCGAGTTGATGGAGCGCTGCTACGAGCGCACGATTCGTCTCGGCGCGCACCCATGAAGACGCGTTCCCTCCAGCCATAGACTCCCTCAGCATGAACCTCATCACCATCGTCGGCGCCCGCCCCCAGTTCATAAAGGCCGCAGCCGTGAGCGCGGCGCTCACGTCGACGGCCGGCGTCAGCGAACGTCTGCTGCACACCGGCCAGCACTTCGACGACAACATGTCGGACGTGTTCTTCCGCGAGCTCGGTATCCCGCTGCCGACCTGGAACCTCGGGCTGGGCGGCGGCAGCCATGGCGCGATGACGGGCGCGCAGCTGGCGGGCAGCGAGCAGGTGTTGATCGACGAGCGCCCCGACGCCGTGCTGCTCTACGGCGACACCAACTCGACCCTCGCCGGCGCGCTCGCGGCAGCCAAGCTGAACATCCCGGTCGCGCACGTCGAGGCCGGGCTGCGCTCGTTCAACCGGCGCATGCCCGAAGAGATCAACCGCGTGCTGACCGACCACGTCTCGCACTGGCTGTTCGCGCCGACCGAATCCGCGGTCGCCAACCTGCAGCGCGAAGGGGTGGACGCGGCCCGGGTCCATCAAGTCGGCGACGTGATGTACGACGCTGCGTTGCAGTTCTCGGCCCTCGCTCGCGCGCGCGCCGTGCGCCACCCGGTGTTCGCCGCGCTCGCGCGGCGGCCGTTCGTGCTGGCCACCGTGCACCGTGCCGAAAACACCGACGAGCCTGAGCGGCTGCGCGTGATCGTCGATGCGCTGGTCGAACTCGCGCGCGAGACCGATGTGGTGTGGCCGCTGCACCCGCGAACCCGCAAGGTGCTGGCGCAGCGGGGCGCGGTGCTCGGGTCGACGGCCTCGCTGCATTGCGTCGAGCCGCTCGGCTACCTCGACATGCTCGAGATGGAGCAGGCCGCGGCACTCGTCGTCACCGACTCCGGCGGCGTGCAGAAAGAGACCTTCTTCTTCGGCAGGCCCTGCGTCACGCTGCGCGACGAGACCGAGTGGGTCGAGCTCGTCGCGGCCGGCTGGAACCGGCTTGCACGCCCGACCTCGGTCGCCGCGTTGATGGCGGCGTTCCACGCGGCGCTGGGCTCGGTCGGCGAGCCCGTGCGGCCCTACGGCAACGGCGACGCCGCGCAGCGCATCGCCCGGGTGCTGACGGAGCGCCCGGCTTGAGGATCCTGTTGATCAACCACTACGCGGGCTCGGTGCGGCACGGCATGGAATACCGGCCGTACTACCTGGCGCGCGAGTGGGTGCGGCTCGGCCACGTCGTGCAGATCGTCGCGGCATCGCAGTCGCACGTGCGCAGCGTGCAGCCGACGGTGTCGGGTGGCGCGTCGCGTGAAACCGTGGACGGCGTCGACTACCTCTGGCTCAAGACGCCGGCGTACCGTGGCAACGGCGTCGGCCGTGTCGCCAACATCGCATGGTTCTGCGCGCGCCTGGTGCTGAATGCGGGCCGGCTCGCGCGCGAATTCCGGCCCGATGTGGTGGTCGCGTCGAGCACCTACCCGATGGACATCTGGCCCGCGCACCGCATCGCGCGTGCGACCGGGGCGAAGCTGGTCCACGAGGTGCACGACCTGTGGCCGCTGTCGCCGATCGAGCTCGGCGGCATGGCGCCGCGTCACCCGTTCATCCGGCTCTGCCAGGCGGCGGAGGATTTCGCCTGCCGGCGCGCCGACATCGTCGTTTCGATGCTTCCGCGCGTGCACGAACACCTGCGCGCGCATGGCCTCGACCTGCGCAAGCTGCACGTCGTGCCGAACGGCGTCGCGCTCGACGAGTGGCAGCGCGACCCGCCGCCGCTCGCGCCGGAACTGGCCGCGCAGCTCGCGACGCTGAAGCGCAGCGGCCGCACGATCGTCGGTTATGCCGGCTCGCACGGCCTGCCCAACGCGCTCGACGTGCTGCTCGACGCGGCGGCGTTGATGAAGGACGAGCCGATCGGCTTCGTCCTCGTTGGCGACGGGCATGAGAAGTCGCGGCTCGAAAAGCGGGTACGCGACGAGGGTCTCGATCGGGTCGTAATGCTCGCGCCGGTGGCGAAGGCGCAGATCCCGGCGCTGCTGGCCACGTTCGACATCGCCTACATCGGCTGGCAGCGCGTGCCGATCTACCGCTTCGGCATCGCGCCGAACAAGCTGATGGACTACATGATGGCCGGCCGCGCGGTGCTGCATTCGGTCGAGGCCGGCAACGATGCGGTGGCCGAGGCGGGCTGCGGGCTGACCGTTGCGCCCGAGTCCGCGGCCGCGGTCGCGGACGGCCTTCGCGCACTCGGCGCGCTGAGACCGGCCGCGCGCGCCGCGATGGGCGAGCGCGGGCGCGCCTTCGTCGTCGCGAACCACAGCTACCGTGTGCTCGCGCAACACTTCATCGATGCGGTGAGCCCACCATGAGCGACCCACGCGAGACCGAGGCCGTCGCGCAGCGCTACGCGCGCCGCGCCGTCGGCGACCGCTACAGCCCGCTGCGTCCGGACGTCTGGCAGACGCTGCACGAGCGCCAGCGCGCGCTGATCGCACTGTTCGCGCGGCTCGGCTGGACCGACCTGTCGGACAAACGCCTGCTCGAGGTCGGCTGCGGCGGCGGTGCCAACCTGCTCGAGCTGCTGCGGCTCGGCTTTGCCCCGCAGCACCTGAGCGGCGCCGAACTGCTGCCCGAGCGTTTCACCCAGGCGCAGCATGTACTTCCTGCGGCAATCGCATTGCACGCCGGCGATGCATTACAGCTCGAGCTGCCCGCCGCCTCGCAGGACGCCGTCTTCGTCTCGACCGTGTTCTCGTCGCTGCTCGATGACGCCTTCCAGCAGCGCCTGGCCGACGCGATGTGGCGCTGGGTCAGGCCGGGCGGCGGCGTGCTCTGGTACGACTTCACGGTCGACAACCCGCGCAACGCCGACGTGCGCGGCGTGCCGCTGGCGCGCGTGCGCGAGCTCTTCCCGCACGGTCAGGTTCAAGCCCGCCGCATCACGCTCGCGCCGCCGATCGCGCGCGCCGTGACCCGCGTCCACCCAGCCCTGTACACGCTGTTCAACAGCGTTCCGCTGCTGCGCACCCACGTGCTGGCCTGGATCGCCAAGCCGCACTGACCTCGATTGCATGCATTGCATTCATTGACGACAATTCAGATTCACGCCGGGCGCTGGTCTGGTTGGGGGGCAGTATGGCCACGTTGATGATTCGCAGCATGGATGAGCGGGTGAAGGCCGAACTCCGGGTGCTGGCGGCGCGACGCGGCGTCTCGATGGAGCAGCACGCGCGCGACATCCTCGAGCAGGCCGTGTTGGGCCCTGCGCACGACGAGCCCTTCGCCGATCGCGTGCGGCGGCGCTTCTCGACCGTGGCGGTCGACGCGTTGCGTCTGCCACAGCGCCAGGCGCCTCGGCTGCTGCCGAAGCGGGGCAGCCGATGAGCACGCCGGGCCGCATCCTGCTCGACACCAACGTGCTGTCCGAGCTGATGCGGCCACGTCCCGAGCCGCGCGTGCTCGACTGGTTCGCCGCCCAGGGCCCGCAGACCCGCTTCGTGATCAGCGCCATCACGCAAGCCGAAGTACTGCTCGGCATTGCGCTGCTGCCGGCCGGCAAGAAGCGCGCCGCGGTGACGCAGGCGGCGCAGGCGATGTTCGAGCAGGAGTTCCAGGGCTTGAACCTCGCGTTCGACGAGCACGTGGCGGCGGGCTATGCGGCCATCGTCGCGGGGCGCAGCCGCAAGGGCTTGCCCATGCCGGTGGAGGACGCGCAGATCGCGGCGATTGCCACGCACCACCGCGTGCCGCTCGCGACCCGCAACACCAAGGACTTCGCGCAGGTGCCGGGCCTGGTCCTGATCAATCCGTGGGAGTCTGCCTGACATGCCGAGATCCGATGCCTTGCCCTTCCTGCCCTTCGCGCTGCCCGAGATCGGCGAGGACGAGATCGCCGAGGTGGTCGACACGCTGCGCTCGGGCTGGGTCACGACCGGGCCGAAGGCGAAGCGGTTCGAGGACGATTTCGGCGCCTTCCTCGGTGACCCGGCGCTGCATTGCATGGCCGTCAACTCGGCCACCGCGGGGCTGCACCTCGCGCTCGAAGCGCTGGGCATCGGCCCCGGCGACGAGGTCATCACGACGACGCATACCTTCACCGCCACGGCCGAGGTGGTGCGCTACCTCGGCGCCGACGTGGTGCTGGTCGACATCGACCCGGCCACGCTGTGCATCGCCCCGGCGCTCGTCGAAGCGGCGATCACGCCGCGCACCCGCGCGATCCTGCCGGTGCACTACGGCGGCCTGGCGGCCGACATGCCGGCGCTGCTCGCGATCGCGCGGCGCCACGGCCTGAAGGTGGTCGAGGATGCGGCGCACGCGCTGCCCACGACCAGTGGCGGCGCGCTCGTCGGAACGCTCGAATCCGACGCCTGCGTGTTCAGCTTCTACGCCAACAAGACCATCACGACCGGCGAGGGCGGCATGGTCGTGACGCGCGACGCGGCGCTCGCGAAGCGCATCCGCACGATGCGCCTGCACGGCATGAGCCGCGACGCGTTCGACCGCTTCACCGCGAAGGTGCCGAGCTGGTACTACGAGATCGTCGCGCCCGGGTTCAAGTACAACCTGACGGACATCGCCGCGGCGATGGGCATCCACCAGCTGCGGCGGGCGCACGCGTTCCACGCGCGGCGCATGCAGATCGCCGGGGCTTACGACGCGGCCTTCGCCGGCCTGCCGCTGCTCACGCCGCCGGCACCGCCGGCCGGCGACCTGCACGCCTGGCATCTGTACCCGCTGCGTTTGTCAGGCGCTGCGCCGATCGTCCGCGACGCGCTGATCGAGCTGCTGTTCGCCGCCGGCATCGGCTGCAGCGTGCACTACATCCCGCTGCACCTGCAGCCGTACTGGCGCGACCGCTATGCGCTGCGCGCGGATCAGTTTCCGCACAGCCAGCACGCCTACGAGCGCATGGTCAGCCTGCCGATCTACACCCGCATGACCGATGCCGACGTGCGGCGCGTGGTGGGCGCGGTCGCCGCCGCGCTCGCCTGACGCCGGCCATGGCCAAGCGCGCGTTCGACCTCGTCTGCGCCGGGCTCGGGCTGGTGCTGCTCGCGCCGCTGCTGCTGGGCATCGCGCTGTGGATCAAGCTCGATTCGCGCGGGCCGGTGTTCTTTCGCCAGCAGCGCGTCGGCCGGCGCGGCGTGCCGTTTCGCATCCACAAGTTCCGCACCATGGTGGCCGACGCACCCGCGCTCGGTGCGCCGATCACGGTCGGTGCGGATCCACGCGTCACGCGCGCCGGCCGCCTGCTGCGCCGCGCCAAGCTCGACGAACTGCCGCAGTTGCTGGACGTGTTGGCCGGCACGATGAGCCTGGTCGGCCCGCGGCCCGAGCTGCCGCGCTATGTGGCGATGTACCCGGCCGAGTTGCGCGACAAGGTGCTGAGCGTGCGGCCCGGCATCACCGACCCGGCGTCGATCGAATACCGCGACGAGGGTGCGCTGCTCGCGCGCGCGGCCGATCCCGAGCGGGCCTATATCGAGCAGGTGATGCCGGCGAAACTGCGCTGCGCGGTGCAATACGTCGAGCAGATGTCGATGCGCGGCGACCTGCGGCTGATCGGCGCCACGCTGCGCGCGCTGTGGGCGCGATGACCGACCGCCCCTCGATCTGGCACCGCGTCGACCGCGCGCTCGCCCGCGTGCGCATGCACCGGCGGCCGCTGTCGCTGCTGATCGACGGGCTGGTGATCGCGCTGTGCTGGAACGCCACCTACCTGTTCCGCCTCGGCTTCGAGCGCTGGCTGCATGCGCGGCCGAGCTACGACGTGTGGGTGATGCTGGGCGTCGTCGCGGTCTACCTGGGCGTGTTCGTGCTCGCCGGCGTGCCGCGCGGCATGTGGCGCTTCTCGGGTTTCGGCGAGGTCAAGCGCCTGACGCTCGCCTGCCTGGCCAGCGGGCTGCTGTGTGCGGTCGCGGTGCTGATGGCGCAGCTCACGAAGGTGCCGCGCGCGGTGCTGGCGCTGCACCCGTTCGTCACGCTGATCGGGCTGTGCATGGTGCGCGTCGCCTACCGCATGCTCTACGAGCACGCGCGCTCGCAGATCACCGGCAGCGACACCGAAGTACGTCGCGCGATCGTGATGGGTGCGGGCGAAGCGGCAAAGCTTCTGCTGGCCAGCATTCATCAGCAGGGCTGGATCGTGCTGGGCTTGCTCGACGACGACCCGGCCAAGCGCGGTGCGCGCATCGGCGGCGTGCCGGTGCTGGGTCGGCTGGCCGACGTGGCCAGGGCCGAGATCCGGACGGAGGCCACCCACGTGATCGTGGCGCTGCCAGGTGCCACCGTGGCGCAGCGCCGCAAGGCCATCGATCTGGCCGCGGCCACCGAGTTGCCGGTGCTCACGGTGCCGTCCGCCAGTGAACTGCAGGACGGCAGCGCACGCGTCGAGCGGGTGCGCAGCGTCGAACCCGAAGACCTGCTCGGCCGTGAGCCGGTGCAGCTGGACGAGGCGGGCATCGCCGAGCTGATCTCCGGCAAGACGGTGCTGGTGACCGGCGCCGGCGGGTCGATCGGCTCCGAACTGTGCCGCCAGGTCGCGCGCTACGGCCCGGCGCGCCTGGTGCTGTACGAGATGAGCGAGTTCGCGCTGTACCAGATCGAGCAGCAGCTGGGCGATCTGCACCCGCACCTGCCGCTGGTACGGCTGATGGGCGACGTGAAGAACCTCGAGCATCTGCGCGCCACCTTCGCGGCCCAGCGCCCGCACCTGATCTTTCACGCCGCGGCGTTCAAGCACGTGCCGTTGATGGAGGACGAGAACGCCTGGGCCGCGCTGCAGAACAACACGCTGGGCACCTGGAACGCCGCGACCGCGGCCGCCGAGGCCGGCGTCGAGCGCTTCGTGCTGATCTCCACCGACAAGGCCGTGAACCCGACCAACGTGATGGGCGCGAGCAAGCGCGCCGCCGAGATGGTGCTGTCGCACCTGGCCACGCTGGGGCACAAGACCGTCTTCTCGGCGGTGCGCTTCGGCAATGTGCTCGGTTCCAGCGGCAGCGTGATTCCGAAATTCAAGGAACAGATCGCCAAGGGCGGGCCGGTGACGGTGACGCACCCGCACATCACGCGCTATTTCATGACGACCGCGGAAGCGGCGCGGCTGGTGCTGCAGGCCGTGGCGCTGGCCGAGACCGGGCAGGTCTACGTGCTGGACATGGGCGAGCCGGTCCGGATCGTCGACCTGGCGCGCAATCTGATCCGGTTGTCCGGGCACCGGGAGCGCGAAATCGGGATCGTGTTCAGTGGGTTGCGGCCCGGGGAGAAACTGTACGAAGAGCTGCTGGCCGACGCCGACACGAGCCTGCCGTCGGCGCACCCGCGGCTGCGCATCGCGCAGCTTCAGGTACAGGTCGACGACGTGTGGGCGCGGCGCTTGTTGACCTGGCTGTCGAACGTCGACGTCGGCATGCCGGCGAAGGAGCGCCGCAAGGAACTGCAGGGCTTCGTCTCGGAGTATCTGGCGTCGTGATCGCACGGCCTCGGGCAGCCGTGGCGAGGCGCTACCGGTGGCGCCGAAAAATCAGCCACTTGGGCGTCTTGAAGCGAACGATTCGCGTGTACAGCCACAGGTAGGTCACGACGAACAGCAAAAGGAACCAGGAGAGCACGGCCGTGCTGTTCCACCACAGCAAGCTCGGGGCCACCGAGGCAAGGCACAGCAGCCACAGGTAGGGCGAGGTCATCGAATTGCGCCGGGTCAGCCGCCTGCGCTCGGGGTTCTCCATCAAGGTCCAGCGAATCAGACGCCGGTGGATCAGCGTGTGCAGATGGATGCCGTCCGGCGCGGCCGTCGCGACGCCTCGCACCACCTTGCGCCGATAGATCGTGAAGATGGTTTCGAAGATCGGGTAGGCGCACAGCAGCAGCGCGAAGATCGGCGAGACGCTCGGGTTCCGGTGGATCAGCAAGACGCTGAGCTCGGCCAGCATGAAGCCCAGCAGGTACGCGCCGCCATCACCGAGGAAGATCAGGCCGGCAGGAAAGTTCCACACGAAGAACCCCAGCACGGCGCCGGCCGTGATGAGTGATGCGGTGAAGACGAAGGTGTCTCCGACCTGGAACGCCACATAGCCCAGGGCCAGAATCATCATCAGCACGCACATCGACGCCAGGCCGTTGAAGCCGTCGATGATGTTGACGGCGTTGGCCACGCCGGTGATGACGAAGACCGTCAGCAGCACGGCCAGCGGCGTCCAACGGATCAGCTGATCGACGCCGGGGATGTCGGTGCGCGTGATCACCGCGCCGAGGAGCCAGATCGCAAGCGCGGCGGAGATCGCGGTGGCGACGAGGCGCCCGCGGGGCGACACGTTCTTCGTGATGTCTTCGGTGATGCCGGCCGCGAAGGCCGGCAGGCTGCACGCGATCAGCAGCCACAGCGAGTGGGCCACGGGCGACGCGTCGAGCTGCGCGATCACGCCACCGACCACGATCGCCGCCATGATCCCGGCGCCGCCGACGCGCGGCACCGGGCGGGCGTGGAACTTCTGCGGGCCGTCGAGGTCGTGATCGGCGGACAAGTGGCCATGGCGCATCGACGATCGCATGATCAGCAGGGTGGCGAGCAGGGCGACCACGAAGCAGCTGGCGAAGTAGGTCATTGAACAACTTGGCGAAGAAAGGGATAGCTCGGGTTGCTACTGGGCGTCGAAGGTGGCGGCCTCGCGTTCCACTCGACTGCCAAGCGAGGCGTATTGTGGCGCTCACGCGGTCCGACATCCTGCCGTCGAGGACCGGGCCGAATCGATCAGGGCTGGTTCAGCCTCGAAGCAGGAATTGCGGCAGCTTGCGCAGGTTCTTGCAGATTAGCGTCGGCCAGCCACCAATGCCGTTTCGCTTCAGCGCCCACAGGTCTTCCTGGCTCTTGCGCAACATGGCCTTGACCGAGCGATTGCTGGCGCCGCCCGCGCGCATGCGCACCAGCACGTCACGGACATAGGCGGCGCGTGCATTCGGCCCGGCCAGGCTGCGCAGAACGAAGTCGTAGTCGGCGGCAATCCGCAGTTGGTCGTCGAAGTGGCCGATCTCGGCGAGCTTCGCTGCGCGCACATAGAAGGTGGGATGCGGCGGCATCCACCCGAAGCGCAGCTTCGACCGCGTGAACTCGCCGCTGCGCCAGTAGCGCAACACCTGATCGGGTCGGTCTGCGCGCACGTAGACGATGTCGCCGTAGACGGCATCGGCAGCGGGATCGCGCTGTGCGGCGTGGGCGATCGACGCGACGACATCACGGTGCGCGAACATGTCATCGGCGTTGAGGAAGCCGACCAGGTCGCCCGTGGCGAGCTTGAGGCCCTTGTTCATCGCTTCATAGATGCCCCGGTCGGGCTCCGACAAGAACTGCATGGTCGGTGAGGCGTGCTCGCGCACCAGCGCCACCGTGCCATCGCTCGAAGCGCCATCGATCACGATGTGCTCGATGTCCGGGTGAGTCTGCCCTGCAACCGATCGCAGCGTATCGGCGATCGTTGCAGCACTGTTGTAGGCGACGGTGATGATCGTGATTTTCATGAGTCGGCTCGGGGTCTATCGCGGGGTGACATTCGATCCATCGAGATAGATGGCGAGCGTCTGCTCGAACATCCTCGACCATGAGAACTCGGCCGCGCGGACGATCCCGGCGCGTACTCGTGCGGCTCGCGTTGCGCTGTCGCCAAGCTCGTCGAGGATGCGCGCATAGGCGTCCGCGCGCTGCTCGGCCGCGTAGGATGCCGCGCCGGCTCCGACCTCCGGCAGCGAAGACGCGTTCGCGGCAACCACCGGGCAACCGCAGGCCATCGCTTCGAGCACCGGCAAGCCGAAGCCTTCGTAGTCGGAAGGGAAGACGAACGCGAAGACCGACGCGTACAGGCGCCGCAACTCGGCCGTGCCCACTGGGCCGAACTCATGCCAGCGCGAACCCAGCTTCGTCCGCAGCATGTCGCGCTCCGCGCCGCTCAATGTCGGGCCCACGACGCCGAGCCTGAGCCGCGGGCACTGGCGCACGGCGTCTGCGGCCAGGTCGAAGCGCTTGTAGCCAGTGTGCTGGCCGACGAACAGGACGGTTGTCTCGTGACCCGCGATCGTGGCGGCGTCGGGGAAGAACACTCCCGTGTCGACGCCGAGATGAGTGACGTGCAGCCTGGCCGGATCGATGTCCGGGCAGAACTCGAGGACGTCGCGCTTCGTCGAATGCGATATGCACAGCACCGCGTCGGCGCGGCGCAGGCTGGCGAGCTTTTGCGTCGTGTGAACGTAGCGCGCGAGGCCGCTCCGATAGCGTTCATAGGTGAAATCGTAGGCGCTGACGATGTAGCGCGAAACACGACCGCGCGGCAGCCGGTAGTACGAGGTGTGAAACACGGCGCCGCGGTCGGGAACGGGCGCTCGCATGTAGCGCGAGACCTGCGAGGACAGCCGTTCGCGCAGCGGCGCCATGCCCCGGGTCCACGCCGGATCGAACTCTCGAAAGCTGAGTTGCCGCGGCAGAACGAGGCGGGTGGCCAGATGCGGCGAGATGGTGGCCTGATCGAGCAGCCGCGCCCAGTAGTTGGAAATGCCCCCGAAACGCTGCAGGCCGAAGATGACGCAATCGAGAACAATTTGTCGTTGATCGGCGTTCTCCGAGAAAACGGCAGACGATTTTGGAAAGACTGCCTTCTTCACTGTCTGTCCGCCTGCTTGGACGAGACGACACTCCTATCCAACGGCAAGGCATTTAATTCATTTCTCGTGCGTTCGTGCCGCCGCGCGTTCGCCATGAACAACCAAGACAGAACTGCCACGTAGAACACATTGACGAATATCGACAAGACAGAAAACGCATTGGTAAAGAAGAGCCATGTCCACGGAAACAGCAACGATGTATAGATAAGCATCCATTGGCTTGAACGAACGGACCTGAAGAAAAAATATACCAAGTTGACCAGCAATCCATAGATGAACGAACCGAGCATGCAAAACAGAAACCCACCTTCGATATACAACGGCGTTAGGAAAGTTCCGGTGTTGGCAGCGTCAGACACAACATTCCAGTCGTCAACCGGGACGCCATGCGAATCGGCGAGGCTTCCCATCATGAAGGCAGACAGAACAGGCCTGAACAGCGACGTCCCGATGCGGAACTCGACAGAATGAGAATGCACGTAGTTGCTGAAATTCTGGAAACCGAGTGCCGTGTAGCCGTACACGATTGAAGAGACCTCGCTTATAAATGTGCCAAGTTCCTCGGAGTATTTGAAGTCGATGAGACCGGCATAGCCTCCGGTGAGCCCGATGCCTTCAAGGCGAATCGATGTGACTGATATCACCACAGCCGCGACCGCCAGCGCTATCAGTTTGTACGACCTCGGCAGTTTCCGATTGCTAGTCCGATAGTGGTAATAAATGAGGGCACCGTATGAAATTATCGGAATGTAGATATCAGACTTTGAGGCCTTGAAGAGACCGAGCGCAATGACGATCAGAGACAAGCTCATGTACAAAGCGCGTCGCAGCGGGCGCTTGTCATGCAGCCAAAGATAGAAGACGAAAATCGCTGCAGAGTAGATGCCAAATGCAATGACCTGTAGCTTTGAATCTTTGCCGTATACATGAAGGTTCGAATCTGAGGCCCCGCCTATGAGATAGGCTATCAATGGCAAGTCTTGGTCGCGGAACTCCGCAAAGTACAGCGCCAGCAGCGTCAGGCAATAAAAAGCAATGACTCCGTTCGGGCGGATTCGCAAAGACTTTGCCTTTGTTAGCTCGAACTTTGACAAGGTTGAGCGACCGACCAACATCGCCGGGAGCAACGACGTGGCGATAAGAATCGTCGTCGAAGCAAGGACGATTGCTGCCGCATTTGCCTCCATCCCCGTTTGCAAACCTGAAAGGTCAGAAAAGCTGAGGATAAAAGGCGCCGTCCAGAAGTAAAAGAGAAGATTGAATGGAGAGAAGGCGTCGTTGTACAGATGCCTGTTAATGCTCCGCCACAACACCCACGTAGCAGCCAGGACCAATAGGATGAATATCGCGTACATGGAGCTGCCGCTACGCTGCCTTCAAAGACTGCCGCCAAGCTTGCCACGCAGCAGCACGTAGAGCAGCATCAGTTGCTTTGAGCACGCATAGAGGTCGCGGGAAACGAAGTTGGTTCCGAGCCATTGGCGGTAGTCAATCCCTTCCGCGACGGCATGGTAGATGGACTCCAACCGCTTGATGCGAAGGCAGGTCTCAGACCGAAGGAGAAGCTCTGTCGCGAGCGGGCGCAACATGAGAATCTCCCGCGCCAGGAAGCAAGCCAAGGCTGCTCTCCCGGCACGGTTTTCCATCAGGTCTGGATACTCTTCGCGTAGCAGTTCGACGTATTTTTCGATCGCTGCAACTTGCGCTTCCAGGCGGTCCAGCGTCAGCCGGTGAGAGGCGCTTCCGCGATGCAACCTGTAGAGGCATTCGCTAACTCGGGATGTGGCTTTGAAACTGATTCCAGCTAAGCGGGCAAACAGCAGGTCGTCTGCATGCAGCAGGAGCGGAAGGTTTGGGATGCCTCCGACCGCTACGTAGTCAGCCGGCCTGAAGACATAGCCGGTTCCCACCGAGTCGCGCAGGCCCCACAACCGAGAGGCCAGAAAGTCAGCACTCGATTCGATCGTCGGAATGGGGCGGCAGGGCCGAATGATCTTGCCGCGTTCATCGATCATGTCGAACGCCGTTTGGTACAAACTCGCCCTCGGGTGATCGACGGTCAATTGGTCGATTGCTTCCAAAAACGTCGGCAGCAGTCGGTCGTCGTGGCCGATGATCGTTGCGTATACGACATCGACGCTGCCGTCTGCCAGCATCGCCCAGACGCGATGCCAGCTTTCCCAGATGGGCAAGCTGATCGTCGACCTGTGGACGTGAATCCTTGGGTGCCCGTATCCGGATGCGAGTTCAGCGGTGCCGTCGGAACTTGCGTTGTCCAAGACTACGAGGATCCAGTCTTCCTGGGTCTGCGCGATGACGCTTTCTATCGCCTCGCGCACGTACACCGCACCGTTGCGAACGGGTAGGAAGATGGCGTACTTGGCCTGAGTCATGGCGACTCGCTCATGCACCATGCTTTGAGCCACGCCTCCTGGTTGGCGGCGCGATGCTGATAGCCGGCATGAGCGCGGGTATGCCCATCGTATGAGCGCCTTGAGGGGCTGATTCGCGCGTCAATGGCAATGATGAGCATCCGCCAGATGCGCAGCTTTAGCCACAGATTCATGACAATGAACTCGGCATCGATCTCACTCGGCGCAAGTGTTCAAGGTGCCCGAAACGTGGCGGTCACTCCGGCGCCCCGACCGAGTCGCTGACTGAACAGACTTGCGATTGGCGCGAGCAGCTTCGCGACAACTCCACGCACGATTCGAACGCGCACAAGCGAGCGGAAGAAATTTTCCCAGGCCCCGCGCGACAACACACTGCTCAGTTCGTCCTGCGTGTCGAGACTCACCGTCTGCAGACCGAACCGATTGACTAGCCGCGCCAAGTCGCGCGGCGGCCAGAAATAGAGGTGCCGCGGTGCATCGAGGTGCCACCAGCGAGCGCCGAGGGCTTGCGCTTGGTAACCACCGATGTTCGGAATGGCGACGAGCAGGATGCCGCCCGGCTTTAGCCGCTTCGACGCCGCCTCGAGGACGGCCCACGGCTCCGGCAGATGTTCAAGGCTATGCCAGAGCGCGATTACATCGTACAGCTTCGACACGCACAGCGCGGCGACCGGGTCGTTCGTATTTGTGACGTTGATGCCAACCGTCTCACGCAGGAACTTGCATGCATCTGCGCTCATCTCGATTGCGTCGACGTCGAATCCGGCATCCTTTGCGTTGATGCTAAAGACGCCGATCCAGGGTCCGATTTCGAGGAGGGCGCCGCCAGCCTTCTCCATCACAGGGGCGAGCCTGTAGCGTTCCTTCACTGCGATCGCGCGCAGTTCACCGAGTGACTTTGGAATCTGTTGGTAGCCCCCTTCATAGAACCGCTCAAGGTCGCTCGGAACCGGGTCGATAAAGACCAGTCCGCAGTTGATGCAGCGGTAATAGCTGAACTCCTCGTCCGAAAGGTGCCGATTCCGGTCCTTTGAAACGAGATACAGCGCCGACGCTGCGGCGCAGCAGGGGCATTTGGCCAATCTTTTCATGGACGGATCGTACCCGGCTTGTGACTCAGCGTCGCCAAGGCGTCGTAAGTCGAACCCTGCGGCAGCACCATAAGACGCCTGTCAAAGCAGACCACTTGAAGGAATCACTACGCGCTACGTAGGCGCTAGTGAGCGAGGCGCCATAATTTGCGGCCGACATCCAATGCCGCCTCCCGAGCAAACGGAAGCGAAGCCAGCATGCCGGACCCAACGATAAGCGACACGCCAAGGCATTGGCCGATGCCAGGCGGCGCTACTGTGGCGGCGGCGATCGAGGTCTTGATCAGCCAGAAGGCGCACAAGCCGCCCCCGCAGGGCAAGAGCGTGTCGAACAGCCACCAATCGCGCAGGACATGCTGCAATAAGCGACTGTGCATAAATGGCACCTCGAAGAGGTAATAAGAGAAATTGACACCGAGCCAAGCGATTGCTCCGGCTACCGGTCCCCAGCGAGGAATACCGATTGTCAATCCGACCAAGAAGAAGGGAAGAATGATGATGTTCTTATGTGCTGAAAGTGACGTCCAGCCATATGCGAGTTGCAGATTGAACGGCAACATCATAAGGACGTTGAACATAGTGCCGATTGCCACCCAGGGCAAGTAGAGTGCAGCAGCCGAGACTTGATCGGCTCGCGGGCCGAGCCAGAACGCCAGGATCTCGTTGCCGTAGAAAACCAGGGCGCCCACTGGCGGGACCACCGCCACGACCACAAGCTGTGTCCAGCGTCGATATTCCCGCGGCAAGGCCGCTTCGGCTTGCGCCGCGAGCCGTGTGAAATGGGGGTAAGCGACCGCCATCACAGGCTGCGCGACAAAGACGCCTATGAGCGAAGCCATCGTGAAAGTCAGTGAATAGGCCGCGAAATCGGAGAGGGGCACGTTTTTCGATACCAATAGCTTGTCGGCCTGCGTGAGGACCGTACCGGTGAAGCCAATGATCAACGTGCCAAGCGAGAAGCGCCAACCAGTGCAAGCGATGTCGCCGCTCCAGCGTGGCGGAGCCGTTGTCACGGGCAGGTTGTTGGCGATCCGTCTCTTCAACGCCAGGCTCTGTAGCAGAAGGCAAAGTGCTTGCCATGCAAACAACGCCTCGACCGTCGCGGATACTGTCTCCAGGATCACCGCACCGCCCAGCCATTGGCAGAGGGCAGCGACTGCGCGAATTACGTTTGCTGATACCTGATCGCCCAGTCCCGCCAATCCGGCCGCATAGACGAAAGAAGGCCACTGTACCGCCAGCATCAAGGCCATTAGCCTCACGACTGCAAGCAGTCGGGAAGGAGGCATCGCCGATGCGCTCAGCATGTGGCTGGCGATCCACGGCGCGGCGATGAAAATCCCGAGGGCGAGCACGAGTCCCATGCAAACCGCGATGATTTCCACCGTCTTGAACGTGTTCCACAGCAACTCCGGCGAGGACGCGCTTGCGGTGTGTTGCGCGAAGCGTCGCGTCACCGCTGGACTGACGGTCTGATCGAAGAGGAGGAAAGTTGCTAGCAGCGTGGCGTAAAAGCCGATCAGGCCGTAGGCTTCTACGCCGAGCAAAGTAAGGTAGACGGGTGTGAAGATGATGAGCAGCCCGGCAGTGAGCCCTCTACCGAGGACGCTCGCCGCGAGGTCGATCGCGATAGAACGCTTCATCGCGCTTCGTTGCGCTTGCCAGCGAAAAGACCTGGGTTGCGCTCACAGACGATCGCGTCGATGAGCCGCTTGGTGTTGCGGCGGCAAGAGTTAGGCATCAGAAGGCGGTCCGGACCGCTTGAGAGGCGCTTTCCCGCCCCCAGGCCCGTATTTCAAGGGAACGCCTCAGTTCGGCGTCCGCGGTCTCGTAGTCGCGCGTGCGGTTGTCTGAGATAAGCAGCGCCGGCTGCCCTGGGATGCGGAAAGTACCGCTATGTGGCCACTCGAGCGGCACTGAGACGCGGCCGTCACGGCCAACGACGCCCAATGCCAGGCCGCATCTCATTGCAAATGTTGACAGGCCGTTGCGCCCACTTTCAAGCATGAGAGCGGCATGCTTGCTGCGCGGAACCTGATGCGCGATGGTGAAGCTCGAAAACAAGGCATGTGACACGACGACGCCGGTCGAGCGTACGTGCGGGTTTGGAAACGGCGCAAATTGACTCATGTAAGGACCATGCTTGAGAGCGCTCGCCACGCCTCGCAAAGACGTCAGCGCTGAGTCACCGGGGAAACGCGTCCACCGCGGCGATTCCCACGAGCCGGTCGCGCCAACCAAGCCGAATCCCGGGCGTGTGGCCGCCGACATCAGTAGTGCCAGCCATCCGGAGACGAGCGGGCGTGAATGCGAGTTCATGAGACATAGCCACGGCTCGTTAACGAGTGCGGTCGCACGGAAATATGCGCCCCAATCGAGGCCGTCGTCGGGCAGGTCGAAGATTTCGGCGCCGCAAGCGGCGGCGATCGCATCGAGTTGCCTGCGTTCGCTGGCGCACTGCCACCGCTTCGCAAGCAACACGAGACGGTGGTGATGACCGGCCTCATGGAGACGCACGGCGTCGGCGAAGGCGTCGGCGGCGGCCAAGCCGCCTACCCCGCCGCGCGCGACAAATAACACCGCGACCTTATGCCGGGCAGACATGGCTTCCTGTCAACCTCTGAAGGAGTTCGATCGATCCCCAAAACGCCAAGGGCTCGTAGTCAGGGTAAGGAAAATGCCCAAGGGACAAGAGCATTTTCGAACCCCGCTCCTTCAACAGGTTTTCGACGAGTACTCGAACAGAGATGGGGTTACCTGAGCAAATGTTGACAATATCGGCATCGCGTCGGTGGATGGCGAGATCAGCGATCAACCGCGCCGCCTGAGCTACTTTGAGATAGTCGCGAAGCTGCTCGCCGCCCGACATCTTGAACGACGGATCACCTCTGTCGATGGCGCTAATCAGTTGCGGATAGAGAGACGTGGCCGCTTGGCCTTCGCCGTACACGTAGAACAACCGAGCCCAAGTTAGCTTGAAGGCGACCTTCGAGCGCAGAAACTCAAGTTGTTGCCGCAGTGCGTTCTTGGCATACGCATAGGGATTGGCCGGCTGGGCGGTCATCGATTCGTCCAACTCGCCGCAGCGCATCCCGTACTCGTAGCAGGTCCCGGCGACAAGAAGCGACGGCAGGCCGGCCTCGACCAGCGAACGAAGGAAGGCGTACTGCCGCGGCAACTCCGTTTCGAAGTGATGTAATGAGCGGTAGTTTGGAAGGCCTGCCCAAGCCAGGTGCACCAAGACGTCGGGCCTGCCGAGGCGGTCGTAGTCAGTGTGAGAGGGCGACCCAATGTCGAGGTTCACGTGACGCACGCCGGCGGGCAGGTTCTGCACGGGCACTTCGCTTCGCGAACTAGCGACGACCTCGACGCTCGATGCCGCGGATAAGGCGGGGAGAACATGCCTGCCGATGAACCCGCTTGCGCCCGTGACAGCGATCTTCATCGCACGGAAATCTCGGGAACCGCGGTCACAAACTGACCACCCCACTCGCGGATGTAGGCCAATTGTTCCGTCACCTCCGCGCGCAGATTCCACGGCAGGATCAACACATACGGTGGCTTAGCGCGCCGCAGGTGCTCTTCGTTGACGATGGGAATGCGACTCCCGGGCAGGTACTTGCCCTGCTTGGCCGGGTTGCGGTCCACCACCCAGGGCAGCAGGTCGGCGCGCACGCCGGCGAAGTTGAGCAGCGTGTTGCCCTTGGCCGCGGCGCCATAGGCGCCGACCTTCTTGCCGGCACGCTTGGCCTCGATCAGGAACGACACCAGGTCGTCCTTGATGCGTTCGGCGCGTGCCTGCAGGCCGCCGTAGTACGTCACGCCGCTGACGCCGGCATTGGCCTCGCGTGAGAGCAGCGCGGCGACCGCCGCTGTCGGTTCGCGGGCCTGCGTGTCGACGCGCTGCGCGAATACGCGCAGGCTGCCGCCATGGGTCGGGATTTCCTCGACGTCGAAGACCGACAGGCCGTTGTGCGCGAAGACGCGCTGCACCGCGGTCAGCGACAGATACGAGAAATGCTCGTGGTAGACCGTGTCGAACTGCGCCTCGGCCACCAGGCGCATCAGATGCGGGAATTCGAAGGTGGCCACGCCGCGCGGCTTGAGAACGCGCGTGAAAGCAGCGACAAAATCGTTGATGTCGGGCACGTGCGCCAGCACGTTGTTCGCCGCCATCAGATCGGCTGCGCGGCCCTCGCTTACGAGCTGTTCGGCCAGCTCGATGCCGAAGAACGCTTCACGGACTTCGATGCCCTTGTCTCGCGCGGTCTGCGCGGTTCCGGCAGTGGGCTCGATGCCCAGGCAGGGAATACCCCTTGCCTTGACGTACTGCAGCAGGTAGCCATCGTTGGAAGCAATCTCGACCACCAGCGACGACGGGCCGAGGTCGAAGCGCCGCGCCATGTTGCCGACGTAGGCCTCGGCGTGCGCGAGCCAGCTTTGCGAAAACGAACTGAAGTAGGCATAGTCGCTCGCAAACAGTTCGGCGCGGTGCGGGTAGTCCTCGGTCTGCACGAGCCAGCAGTTCGTGCATGCGAACACCCGCAGCGGAAACCACTTTTCGGGATCGGCGAGCTGGGCCTCTGTGACATAGGCGTTGGACGGTGGAGCGGTGCCCAGGTCGATGAACGGCAAGCTCAGCGGCGCATGGCAGTGGCGGCACTTCATGTCGGCTCTTCAGATTCCGTTGAATTCTTCGGTGATGCGAGGGTGCACCGAGTCGCGCTGCGAGATGTCGGTGAACTCCAGCGGCCAGGCAATGTTCAGCGCCTTGTCGTTCACGTTCAGCGCGCCCTCGGCCTGCGCGTCATAGGGCTTTGAGTGCAGATAGATCAATTCGCAGTCGTCGGTCAAGGCCTGAAAGCCGTGCGCGAAGCCTTGCGGGATGAAGAGGCTGCGGCCATTCTCCGCGGACAGCATTTCGGCATGCCACTTCAGGAAGGTGGGTGAGCCGCGCCGCAGGTCGACGGCCACGTCGAAGATCGCGCCGCGCAGGCAGCTCACGAACTTGTCTTCGGCATGTGGCGGACGCTGGAAATGCAGCCCACGCACGGCGCCGCGTTTGCGCGTCAGGGTCTGGTTGATCTGGGCGATCGGCAGGGTAAAGCCGACCGCCGAGAGTTCGTCGGCGCAGAACAGCCGGCTGAAGAAGCCGCGCAGGTCTTCGAGCCGCTTGCGCTGCACGAGCACGAGGCCGGCCAATGGCGTCGGTATCTCAGCGAACGATGCCATGTCGGGCCTCATGCCGCAGCTGCGCTCGGGTGGGCGCCGATCTGCGCGAGGCAAACCGCACGCATGTCGTCGCCGCGGTGCCAGGCCAGGTGCCATTCGACCGTCTTTTCCAGCGCCTGCGGCAGGCCCCAGCGCGGCGCCCAGCGCAGTTCCCTGCCTGCGCGCGAGCTGTCGAGTTTGAGGACATTTGCTTCATGCACCTGCGGCCCGCCGACATGTCGCCAGCCGGCCCCGGGCAGTCGCGCACTCAGGTGGTCGAGTATCCAGCGCACCGAGCGCACACCCTCGTCGGCGGGGCCGAAGTTCCACGCCGACGCGAAAGGTTGGCCTTGCGTGACGAGCTGTTCGGACAGCGCCAGATACCCCGACAGCGGCTCGAGCACATGCTGCCAAGGGCGCGTCGCGTCAGGGCGGCGCACTTCGACGGTGCGGCGCTGGTCCAGGGCGCGGAAGAAGTCGGGGATCAGCCGGTCCTCGGCCCAATCGCCGCCGCCGATGACGTTGCCGGCGCGAGCTGTTGCGATCGCGGCACCGCCGGCCTCGAAGAACGAGGCGCGATAGGCGGCGGTGACCAGTTCGGAGCAGGCCTTGCTGCTCGAGTACGGGTCATGGCCCCCCAGCGCCTCATGCTCGCGATAGCCCCAGACCCACTCCTTGTTTTCATAGCACTTGTCGGTGGTGACGTTGACCAGCGCCTTAAGGCTGGCGCACGCGCGCGCGGCTTCAAGCAAGTTGACGGTTCCGAGGACGTTGACGGCATAGGTTTCCACCGGGTCTGCATACGAGTGACGCACCAGCGATTGCGCCGCCAGATGGAACACAACGTCGGGAGCCGCGGCGCACATCGCGGCCTTCA
>JANXZN010000358.1 GCA_025355545.1 Rhizobacter sp. | reverse complement strand
ACCTACCACTCGTTCGGGTGCTTCACCCGTATCCGAGCGAGCGCTTCACGTCATGACTCAAGGCAGGAGCCGTATGCGGTAGTGCCGCACGTACGGATCTGTGCGGGGGGCGGGGAGCAATCCTCGTCCCTACCGCGACCGGTGCTGCGGCTCGCGAGCTGATTCCGCCTTCACTCATCCAGCAGTTGTAGCCCGGCGGCAAGATGGCGATTCCTTCCGGGCCGCCCGATGCACAGCGGCTCATGCTGGTCGACAAGGACGCCAGGAATCATCATCGAACGCGACGATGCGCGGACGTTCGTTCGTCTGCGACGCCAGTTCGAAGACTGCCGTACTGCGGCGCTATTCGCCCTTCGACGCCGGCTTGCTGTCCAGTATGCGCAGCAAGGGCCCGATGATGTCCAGCGGCAACGGGAACACGATGGTCGAGTTCTTGTCGGCGGCAATCACCGTCAGCGTTTCGAGATAGCGCAGTTGCAGCGCCTGCGGGTGGCGCCCGAGGATCGCGGCCGCCTCTGACAGCTTCACCGAGGCCTGCAGTTCGCCTTCGGCGTGGATCACCTTGGCACGCCGCTCGCGCTCGGCCTCGGCCTGGCGGGCGATGGCCCGCACCATGCTGTCGTTCAGATCGACATGCTTGATCTCGACGATGGTCACCTTGATGCCCCAGGCATCGGTCTGCGCCGCCAGGGTCTTCTGGATGTCCAGGTTCAGCCGCTCGCGCTCGGCCAGCAAATCGTCGAGGTCGTGTTTGCCCAGCACCGCTCGCAGCGTGGTCTGCGCCAGCTGGCTGGTGGCTGCGAGGTAGTTCTCGACCTGGATGATGGCGCGCTCGGGGTCGATGACGCGGAAGTACAGCACCGCGTTGACCTTCACCGAAACGTTGTCGCGCGTGATCACGTCCTGACTCGGAATGTCCAGCACCACCACGCGCAGGCCCACTTTCACCATCTGCTGGATGCCGGGAACGAGGATCACCAGCCCCGGCCCCTTGACCTTCCAGAATCGGCCCAGCTGGAACACCACGCCACGTTCGTACTCGCGCAGGATGCGCAGCGATGCGGCCACCAGGAGCAGCAGCAACACCAGCACGCCCACCAACCCGAAACTGATGTCGAAGCTCATGATGGCACTCCCGTGGTGAAATCGGCGGCGTCCGCGGCCACCTCCAGTGCGCCGCCTGGCACTCGGGTCACGCGCACTTGCCGGCCCGCTTGTAAATCACTGGCGCCGCGCACTTTCCAGTGCTCGCCGCGAATCAGGGCCCAGCCTTCGCCGCCCGAGAACTCGATCAGTTCGCCGGTCGCGCCGAGCAGGGCCGGGCTACCGTCCAGCAGGTTCACGACGGGGCGCCGACGCGCCTTGGCCGCCATGCCCGCGACGCCGAGGATGAATGCCCCCGAGGCCGCGCTCAGCAACGCGATCAGCGACTTCGGGATGCCGAAGCCGGGCACATCGCCGTCGATCAGCAGCACCGCACCGAATCCAAAGGCGACGATGCCGCCAACCCCAAGCGCACCGAAAGTCGGCAGGAAGGCTTCGGCGATCAGGAATGCGACGCCGAGCAGAATCAGCGCCAGCCCGGCGTAGTTGACCGGCAGCATCTGCAACGCGAACAACGCCAGCAGCAGGCTGATGCCGCCAACCACGCCCGGCAGCACGAACCCCGGGTTGGAGAACTCGAACAACAAGCCGTAGATGCCCACGAGCATCAGGATCAGCGCCAGGCTCGGGTCGGTGATCACCGACAAGAACCGGGTCCGCCAGTCGGCCTCGACCTCGACCACCTGCACGCCCGATGTGGCCAGCCGCAGCGTGCCGCTGGCGAGAACGATCTTGCGCCCGTTCACTTGCCGCAGCAGGTCGGGCACGTCACGTGCGACCAGATCGACGACGTTGCTCTTCAGCGCTTCCTGGGACGACAGGCTGACAGCCTCGCGCACGGCTTTTTCGGCCCACTCTGCATTGCGCCCGCGCAACTGGGCGAGGCTGCGAATGTAGGCCGCGGCGTCGCCGACACGCTTGGCGGTCATGGCGTCTGCGGCGTGCTCGGCTGCAGGCGGACCCGGCCCTGCAGCGCTCGCGGGTCGGGGTTCGGGGGCGCGGGGCAATGGGTTGTCCGGCTGCCCGCCCGGCGTCGGCAGGCCGATCGCCACCGGGGTGGCCGCGCCGAGGTTGGAGGCCGGCGCCATCGCGGCAATATGGCTGGCGTAGAGAATGTAGGTGCCCGCGCTGGCGGCACGCGCGCCATTCGGTGCCACATAGGTTGCCACCGGCACGGGCGAGGCGAGGATGTCCTTGATGATGCTGCGCATCGAAGCGTCGAGCCCACCCGGGGTGTCGATCTGCAGCACCGTCAGTTGTGCCTTCAGCTTCGCGGCCAGCGCCAGTGCGCGGTGCAGATGGTCGGCGGTCGCGGGGCCGATCGCGCCATCGATCTTCACCAGCACGACGGGTGCAACGGGTACCGCAGGGGCGGTGGCGGCGGGCATGTCTTGGGCACTGGCCGCCCCGATCGCGTGGGTCAGGAGGGCCAGTGCAAGAAACCATGTTCTGGCGCGCCTCATGGTTTGATTTTAGGCGCTGCCGGTGCTGGGCTGAGGAAAGGTACAGGAAATTCAACCGTCTCGGGCAAGCAGGCGACCATGGGCTGGTTCGGAAAGCCATCGGCAGTTTGGACAGCAGCTTCTGGACTACGGGATCAAAGCCAAAGACGGTCGAACATGAACACGGCCGATTCGCCTTGCGGGCGCGTGTTGCGGCCTTCGCAAACCTTGTCGAGAATCGACTTGTTCGAGGCGGCTCAGGAACGGGCAGCGACCAGCCGGCGACCCAGAGAGCTGCCCAGCGAGACGATGACTGCCGCGGTACCGAGGTTCCACATCAGGATCATCGCGCTCGCGTCGAGGCTGTGAAAGAGCGACATCGCCGTCGCGCTCATCGCGGCCACGGCGAGGCTTCCGGTCAGCGCCACCGTGCCCTCCCGCAGGGGCGCCCCGTGGCGCAGCATCGCGAACATGGCCAGCGAAAGCGGCAGGCTCGTGATCAGCACCGTCGCAAAGCAGCGTGCCGCCTCTCCGAGCTGCATGCCATCGGGCCCGATATCGATCCAGTTCGTCAGGCAGCTGTGACCGAGTGTGGCCAACCACAGGAGCAGCGTAGGCGATGGCAAGAGGGCCCAACCGCGTGAGCGGTCGGGCAGATCGAGCATGAAGGACGCGATGGCCGCCAATGCTCCCGTCATCAGCGAAGCGGATATTGTGAGGACGAATGCGGGCTGGTGCAGCCGCTGCGCGAGATCGGGTCGCACCCCGTGGCCCAGCACCAGGAGCCCGAAGATCAGGGCGGGAAGCACGAGCCATGCTGCCGCGCGCACCACCGGCGGCCGCAAGCGGCGCACTGGCCGGGCATCCGCTACCAGTGCTTCGATGAGATCGCGGGTCTGGATCATGGCGCGTCGCCGCGTCCAGCCAGAAGCTTGCGCAGGTTCTTCAAGCCGCGATGTGTGGCCACCTTCAGGGCGCCGATCGACATCCCGCTGGCCGCGGCCGCCTGGCGCAACGACATTTCCTGCAGTTTCATAAGCTTGATGGCCTCACGCTGCCCGGGAGGCAGACGCTCCACCGCGTCGCGCACAGTCGACGCATCGGCACCTTCCTCTGCGTAGTTCGCTTCAGCGGTCGCAAAGGTTTCATGCTCGGGCGTCAATGGCGTCTCGTGCAACGCGGAGCGGCCCTGGCGGCGCAGCCGGTCAACGATGCGGCGACGCGCGATCGCTATCAGCCAGGGGCCGAACGGGCGCGCCGGATCGTAAGTGTGGCGGATCGAATGAACCGAGAGCAGTACATCCTGGACCGTGTCTTCGATGTCCCGAGAATCACGATGCGACGCTGCGGCCAGCGAACGCAGGTACGGGCTGATCTCCTTGAGCAGGCGCCGATACGCCTCTCGGTCGCCACCTTGCGCGTGCGCCATCAGGATCGCCCAATCCACGTCTCGCAGCATCCCGTGCGCAACAGCTGGCCGAGCCTCCGGCGTTGCGCGGTCGGCGCCAGAGACGATTCTCAACGTCGGAGCGTGGTCGCGAGTATTTCTCACGGCCGCAAGATACCTGCAACGCGCTCAGCTGGAGCGACTATCTTTTTTCCGGCGAGCGTAACTTCTCACCGGCGTTCGTCGAACTGCAAGGTAGGGTCTCGATTGGCGAGGCCCTTACGTGAGAAGGTGAAACCATGAATCGTCAAGTCTTTGCAGGATCCGCTCTTTCCACCGCGCTGGGACTCGTCCTGGCCGCATCGTCGCTGCCGGCCCAGTCGCAAGGCATGGACATGAGCAAGGCGCCGCAGGCGGTGAAGGACAACATGATGCGCATGCAAGCCAACAAGCTCGAGAAGTGCTACGGCGTCAACGTCGCCGCCAAGAACGATTGCGCAGAGGGTGCGCACTCCTGCGCCGGCCAGTCCACGCAAGCGCGTGACACCAAGTCTTTCGTGCTGCTGCCGGCGGGGGACTGCGGCAAGATCCAGGGCGGCAATACGAAGGCGACCTGATCGCGAGCACCGCGATGAACGAGGAAGGCAGCACCATCCCCGCCGCCGCCGGGATCGGGCTGCGCTTCCAGCACCACCGGGCGGTGCTGGAGACGCGGCCCGCGATCGCGTGGCTCGAGGTTCACACCGAAAACTACATGGGCGGAGGCGCCGCGATCCGCACCCTCGAAGCCATCCGCCGCGACTATCCGGTCTCCCTGCACGGCGTCGGGTTATCGCTGGGCAGCGCCGACGGGCTGGATGCCGGACACCTCGAACGCATTCGCGATGTCGTGCGTCGGATCGAACCAGGTCTCGTGTCGGAACACCTCTCCTGGAGCGTCGTCGGCGGTACCTACATGGCCGACCTGCTTCCGCTGCCGATGACCGAGGAAGCGCTCGACGTCGTCTGCCGGCACGTGGACCAGTCACAAGCCTATCTGCAGCGGCGCATACTGATCGAGAACCCGTCGAGCTATTTGCTTTATGCCCATTCGACGATCCCCGAATGGGACTTCCTGGCCGCGGTCGCGCGGCGCACCGGCTGCGGCATCCTCTGCGACGTCAACAACATCTACGTCAGCGCCTGCAACCATGGGTGGGATGCACCCGCCTATCTTGCAGCGCTGCCAGCGCAGGCCGTCGGCGAGATTCACCTCGCCGGTCACACGCTCAAGCAGATCGACAACGGGCAAAGCCTGCACATCGACGACCACGGTTCGCGCGTGGCGCCGGAAGTCTGGGCGCTGTACGCGCAGGCCCTCGCGCGGTACGGACCGGTGCCCACGCTGGTGGAATGGGACACGAACGTTCCGCCGCTGGACATATTGCTGGCCGAGGCGGCGCAGGCCGCCTCGTTGCTCGATCGAATGGACGCCGACCATGCCGTCGCTGCGTGAGCTCCAGCATGCGGTGCGGCGCGGCCTGCTGCAGGATGGGGAGGGCTCTGCCGCGGCCCACATCCTCGCCTGCGGGCTCGCGCCTCGGCAACGGCTGAGCATCTACCGCAATACGATGCTTGGAACGCTCGCGAATGCGCTGCGCCTGTCGTTCCCCGCGGTTCATCGCCTGGTGGGTGCGGACTTCTTCGAAGGCGCGGCCCGCATCTTCGCGCGCGAGCGACCGCCGCGCTGCGCCGATCTGAATTCGTACGGTGCGGAGTTTGCGGATTTCCTGCAGCGCTTCGAACCTGCCGCGACGCTCGCCTATCTGCCGGACGTGGCTCGGCTGGATTGGGCGGTCCACCGCGCGCTGCATGCGGAGGATGCCATTGCGCTCGACGTGTCGCAGTTGGCGGCCGTCGCGCCGTCCGACCAGGACCGTGTCTGCTTCGTGGCCCACCCTTCGATCTCGACGTTGCGCTCGAACTTTCCCGTCGATGAAATCTGGCGTGCCGTATTGCACCAGGACGACGCGGCGCTGGCCGCCATCGACCTTGGGAGCGGGCCGGCGTGCCTCATGGTCGAACGGCTGGGCGACGATGTCGAAGTAGCTCGCCTCGAGGAACACGCGTGGCGTTTGGCGTCAGCCCTGTTCGGTGGGCTATCGCTAGGCGCCGCACTCGACGCCGCCCAGAGCATCGCGGCGCCCGCGCTGCTGCTGTCCGACCACTTGATGGCGGGACGCTGCATCTCCTTCCACGTCGCTCTTTGAGGCTCACACATGACCGACTTGCTCGCCCGTGCCCGCAACTGGCTCGAAGCCGTGCCTTACGCGCTGCTCGCACTGCCGCTGCGGCTTGCCGTGGCGACCGTGTTCTGGAACTCCGGCATGACCAAGCTGGCCAACTGGAACACCACAATCGCGCTGTTCACCGACGAGTACCACGTGCCGCTGCTGCCACCGGAACTTGCGGCCCATATGGCGGCGAGCATCGAGCTGAGCGCGCCCGTTCTGCTCGTGTCAGGGCTGCTGACCCGCCCTACCGCCGCCGTGCTGCTCGGCATGACCGCGGTCATCGAGATCTTCGTCTACCCGCAAGCCTGGCCGACGCACCTCCAGTGGGCGGCGATGCTGCTCGTGCTGCTGTGCCGAGGGCCGGGGACGCTCTCGCTCGATCATTGGCTGCGGCAGAGGATCGGCGGCCGCCGGTCATGAGCCGACGACGCCAGAATTCCTTGTCGCTCGTCGCAGCAAGTCATCGCTCCCTGAGTTACGGAAGCGCTGCTTGCTGATTCTTCACTTGCCAACGTGGCAACCCAAGACAGGAGACGGACCATGCGAAACATTCCCAAAGGCCGCATGGCAGGCTTGGTTGCGACCATCGTGCTTTCGGTACTGCTCGAGGCTCGATTGCCAGGCCGCAGTCACGTCGGACATGGGGTGATGCTCGGGCTTGTCGGCTGGCATCATCATGATGATCATGATGATGCCAATGGCCGGCGCGGGCCTTTTCGGCATGAAGCTCGGCATCATGGCGCCGATGATGACGCTCGTGCTTCACCTCATCTTCGGGGCGACCCTTGGATGGATCTACGGCCGGTCGATCCCGAGTCCGATGCCCGGTTCACTCCTTCAGTAGTTGCCAAGCTCGGCTCGAGGTCAGCCGGCGTCCAACGGCTCAGGGCTGCAGGTTGCGGATCTCGACCGGCTCGATCGCATCCGCCGGTACGAAGCCGAACACCTGGCCGTAGAAGTACAGCTCGGCTTCGAGCGCGCGGCGGATCGTCGATGCGCGCCGGAAGCCGTGCTGTTCACCCTCGAACAGCAGGTACGCGACCGGCAGCCCCTTCGCATTCACCGCGTCGAACATGGCCTGCGCCTGGGCCGGCGGTACCGCCTTGTCCTCGGCGCCCTGCAACAGGATCATCGGGCTGGCGAGCCGCCCGGTGTGGTGGATCGGCGAGCGTTCGACGTACCGCGCTTTCGCCTGCGGGTACGGGCCGATCAGCCGGTCGAGGTAGCGCGACTCGAACTTGTGGGTGTCGGTCGCCAGCGCTTCGAGGTCGCCGATGCCGTAGTGGCTCGCGCCGGCCTTGAAGAAGTTGCGGAAGGTCAGCGCGCACAGCGTCGTGTAGCCGCCGGCGCTGGCGCCGCGGATCGCGATGCGGTCCGGGTTCACGTCGCCGCGCGCGACCAGGAAGCGCGCCGCGTTGACCGAATCGTCGACATCGACCACGCCCCATTGCCCGTCGAGCCGTTCGCGGTAGGCGCGGCCGTAGCCGCTGCTGCCGCCGTAGTTCACGTCGACGACGGCGAAGCCGCGGCTGGTCCAGAACTGGTGCGACCACTTGAACCCCGCGTCGCTCGCGCCGGTCGGCCCGCCGTGGCTGATCACGATCAGCGGCGGGCGTTCGCCGGCGGCGCCGCAATGGTCGCGGTTGGCCGGCGGGTAGAAGAACGCATGCGCGTCGAGCCCGCCTTCGGTCGGGAACGTGATCGCCTCGGCATGCGCAACGAACGCCGGGTCGATGCGCGCGCGGCTCGACGCGCGCAGCACTTCGTGGGTGCGGGTGTGCAGGTCGAGGCGAACGACCGCGCCGGGCTCGGTCGCGGTCGTGCCGACGAAGACCGCGAAATCGGCGCCGACACGCAACCCGTCGATCGTGCAGAACGGCGTGTCGATGGTCTCGAGCCGCCCGCTCTCGGAGTCGAGCAGCGCGAGGCGCGAAACACCCTGCTCGCCGACACAGCAGACGATGCGGCCGTCGGCGTCGAAGCCGTAGCTCGACATCCCGAACGCCCATTGCGGCTGGCCGAACTCGGCCGCCATCGGGTGCAACGCCTCGACCGCGGCGTCGCGCAGCCGGTACAGGTTCCACCAGCCGCTGCGGTCGCTGGCGAAGTGCAGCTCGCCGCGCGGCGACCAGGCCGGCTGGAAGATCGATTCGCGCGCCCCGCCCGCGACCCGGCGTGGCGCGCCGAGCGAGCCGTCGGCGCCGACCTCGGCGAGCCAGAGCCCGGTGCCGTCCCACGGCATGTTCGGGTGGTCCCAGGCGAGCCAAGCGAGTTGCCGGCCGTCGGGGCTGAGCGCGGGGCTCGCGAAGAAATCGTGGCCCTGCATCAGCACCTCGGTGCGGCCGTCGTCGAGCGCCACCGCGACCAGCGTCGCGACCGCGTCGATGGCGCCGTGGCGGTGGTCTTCGCGCACTGCGATCAGCCGGTGGCGCGCGTCGTCGACGAGCGCGTCGGCGTAGCGCTGGTCCGGTTCGCGGGTCAGCGGGGTGACCGCGCCGGAGGCGTCGATACGGTAGAGCTGCTGGTCATCGTCGTGGCTGAACACGGCGCCGCCCTCGAGCAGCGCAAACGCGCCGCCGCCGTATTCGTGCGCGCGGGTGCGGACATTGAAGGGTGCGGGGTTCACGTCGTGCAGCGAACCGTCGGCACGGCGCTGCACCAGCACGTTGCGGCCCTGCTCCTGCGGCCGGCCTTCGCTCCAGAAGATCGCGTCGCCGCGCAACGCGATCTGGCCGAGGCGGATCGTCGCGCCGGCGATCAGCTCGGCCGTGACCGGCGAGCGCCAGCTGCCGAACGGCGCAGGGGTCTTCGGGGAATCGTGCATGGCGGGGGGCGGCGAGCTCGGATGCGCCGCATTGTCGGCGCAACGGCGGCGCATCGAACCTCGCGCGCCTGTTGCGGTGGCTCAGCCGCGCCTCGTCCGCGCCTGTTCGCGCTGCATGAACAGGTACAGGCCCTCGACTTTCGCGCGCGCCCATGGCGTGCGGCGCAGGAACTTCAGGCTCGAGCCGATGCTCGGGTCGGTGACGAAACTGTTGATCTGGATGCGCGCGCCGAGTTCGGGCCAGCCGAAGTGTGCGACCAGCGCGGTCAGCATCGCTTCGAGCGTGACGCCGTGCAGCGGGTTGCGCGGCTGCCGGGCCGATGCCGGCGCGTCGTCGTTCATCGGTCCGCCAGCAACTGGCGCGCATGGTGCGCGATGTGATCGGCGACGAACGTCGCGATGAAGTGGTAGCCGTGGTCGTACCCCGCGTGGCGGCGCAACGTGAGCGGCTGGCCGGCAGCGCGGCACGCGGCCTCGAATCGGTCGGGGTGCAACTGCTCGGCGAGAAACTTGTCAGCGAGGCCCTGGTCGATCAGCAGCGGCGGCACGCGCGCCCCGGCCTCGACCCGCGCGGTCGCATCGTGGCGCGCCCAGGCGCTCCGCTCCTCGCCGAGATAGCCGGCGAACGCCTTCACGCCCCACGGACACTGCATCGGCGCGGCGATCGGCGCGAATGCCGAGACGCTCCGGTAGAGCTCCGGGTGGTTCAGCGCCAGGGTCAGCGCGCCGTGCCCGCCCATCGAATGGCCGAACACGCCGACCCGGTCGGCGCGCGCCGCGAAGTGCCCGAGAACCAGCTCGCGCAACTCCTGCGTCACGTAGCTTTCCATGCGCCAGTTCGCATGCCACGGCGTTTCGGTCGCGTCGAGGTAGAAGCCGGCGCCGGTGCCGAAGTCCCAGGCCGCATCGGCGCCGGCGACGCCGGTGCCGCGCGGGCTGGTGTCGGGCGTGACGAGCATCAGACCGTGCTCGGCGGCGTGGCGTTGCGCGCCGGCCTTGACCGCGAAGGTTTCCTCGTTGCAGGTCAGGCCGGCCAGATAGAACAGCACCGGCACACTGCCGCGCTGCGCCTGCGGTGGCAGGTAGACGCCGAACTTCATCGGCGTGGCGGTTTCGATCGAGTCGTGCTGGTAGAAGCCCTGCACGCCGCCGAAGCAGGCGTGCTCGCCGAGCGTCTTGATTGCTTGCATCATGTTCTGAGCACTGCCGCCAGTTCGAGCACCGCGTCGGCGAATGGCTGCGGCGCCTCCTGCGGCAGATTGTGGCCGGCCCCGCCTACCACGCGGTGTTGGTGCGCGCGGATGAAGTGGGGGCCGTGCAGCGCCGTGCCGCCCCTCGGCAACACACCGTCGTCGCTGCCGTCGAGCGTGATGGTTGGAACGCTGATCGGAGGCTGCGCGGCGAGCCGAGCCTCGATCGACGCATGCGCCGGGTCGCCGGCCGCCAGCTCGAAGCGATGGCGGTAAGAGTGGATCACGACCTCGACGAAATCGGGGTTGTCGAAGGCGGCGGCGCTGCGCTCGAAGGTCGCAGCGTCGAACGCCCAGCTCGGCGACCACAGCCGCCACAGCAGCTTGGCCAGCGCGCGCCGGTTCTGTTGCAGCCCCGCGCGACCACGCTCGCCGTGAAAGTAGTACTGGTACCAGTAGCGCAACTCGTCCTCGGGCGCGGCGGGCTGCCCGGCCGCAGCGATGTTCTGGATGTTGTAGCCGTTCACCGAAACCAGCCCCGCGCAACGCTGCGGCCACAGCGCGGCGACCACGCAAGCGGCGCGCCCGCCCCAATCGTAACCGGCCAGCAGCGCGCGCGGCAGCGCGAGCGCATCGAGCAACGCGAGCAGGTCGGCGCCGAGCGCGGCCTGTTCGCCCGAACGCGGCGTCGAGGCATCGAGAAACCGCGTCGCGCCGAAGCCGCGCAGGTACGGCACGATCGTGCGGCAACCGGCCTCGGCCAACAGCGGCGCGACCGCTTCGTACGCATGGATGTCGTACGGGAAGCCGTGCATCAGCAGCACCGGCGGCGCGTCGGCCGGGCCGCTCTCGTGGTATGCGACCTCGAGCACGCCGGCCTGCACGCGGCGCAGCGGTTCCATGCGGGCCGGCGCGGGA
>JANXZN010000348.1 GCA_025355545.1 Rhizobacter sp. | reverse complement strand
TGAAGGCGCGCGGCCCGCAGAACAAGGTCGAGGAGCTGCGCATCGAGCTGTGCGACAAGATCAACGCGCTGGGCATCGGCGCGCAGGGGCTGGGCGGCCTCACGACCGTGCTCGACGTGAAGATCGCGATGTACCCGACGCACGCGGCGAGCAAGCCGGTCGCGATGATCCCGAACTGCGCGGCCACGCGCCACGCCCATTTCGTGCTCGACGGTTTGGGCCCGGCCTACCTCGAGCCGCCGAGCCTGGACCTGTGGCCCGACGTGAAGTGGGCGTCCGACTACAACCGGTCGAAGAAGGTCGACCTGAACACGCTGACCAAGGAACAGGTCGCCGCGTGGAAGCCGGGCGACACCTTGCTGCTCAGCGGCAAGATGCTGACCGGCCGCGACGCCGCGCACAAGCGCATCCAGGACAGGCTTCTCAACGGCGAACCGCTGCCGGTGGACTTCACGAACCGGGTGATCTATTACGTCGGCCCCGTCGACCCGGTGCGCGACGAGGTCGTCGGCCCGGCCGGCCCGACCACCGCGACGCGCATGGACAAGTTCACCGAGATGATGCTGAGCGAAACCGGCCTGATCGGCATGATCGGCAAGGCCGAGCGCGGGCCCGCCGGCATCGAGGCGATCAGGAAGCACAAAAGCGCCTACCTGATGGCGGTGGGCGGCGCGGCGTACCTGGTCTCGAAGGCGATCAGGCACGCGAATGTGGTCGGCTTCGCCGACCTCGGCATGGAGGCGATCTACGAGTTCGACGTGATCGACATGCCGGTCACGGTGGCGGTCGATTCGAACGGCGTGTCGGTGCACGACACCGGGCCGCGCGACTGGGAGGCGAGGATCCGCGCGGGCTCGTTCAGGATCCCGGTCGCGACCGTCTGAGACTGTGTGGACGAAATGAATTGCTCGATCCTTGCGTGCGTTTCGACCCATGGCAAGGAGCGAAGACATGGGGATCAAGGGCACAGCGAAGGCAGTTCCTGCGGCGAAGCGCGCCGGACGACGAGCGGCGTTGAATATCGCGCATGTGGTCGAGTTGCGCGCGCTCATTGCCGAGCACCGGCATGCGTCTCTGGACCAAGTCAGCTGCGAACTTGACCGGCGCACAGGCGTTCGAGTCTGCACGGCCACGGTACGCGAGGCCGTGCGCGCGGCCGGCGTCACGCGAGTCAAGCCCGATCGCAAGGCGGTCGCCGCCGAGCCGGTGCAGCCTGCGGCATCGCCCCGCTACGGCTCCACCTCTGAGGACCGATCCCGGTGAGCCGCACGGGGTCGGACAGTCCGACCCCAAGCTGTGACGTCCCGAAGTACCAGTCTTTTCCAAACGAGGTATGAGCCTGGAGAGGCCTGACCTCGGGGACGCGCGGAGCGTCGATCTGTTGTAGACGAGGCCAGTGTATTGGGCCCATTTTTGGGGGTTCTTCTACGTTGGTCGAAGGCTGTGGGCATGTGGTCGAAGGCACGTGCGGTGGGCAACGCGCAGCGTTGTCCACGGAGCGAGCCGGTGCGCGTCAGCGCATCGTCCACATGTCCACAGCCTGCCGGGCGCGCAGCGCCCGGCCCCCACGGCCGCGTTGATTTGCGGCCCGTTTCTTCCAGACTCAGCTGGTGCGCGCCGGGACGCGTTTGAACAACGCGGCGCGTGCCTCATTGAGTTCCTCGGCGGCCTGCACATCGCTCAGTGCCATGGCCAACTCGCGCAGGTGTTCGAGCGTGATGCCCTCGCGCAGGCACGTGTGCACATCGGGCAGGCTGGCCAGCTTATCCAGCGGCGTCATCGCGTCCTGGGGCCGGTATACGCGTTTGATGCGGCCGGGCTTCTTGGGGTCGGTCTTGTCGGTGGCGAACAGGCACGGCCGGTGGAAGTTCAGGAACGGGTTGAGGTACTCGGCGCAGTAGGTGTTGAAGCGCGTGGCGTGGCGCTGCGGGATGTGCGCAAAGCCGAACTCCTTGCGCAAAGGGCCACGAAGGGGCCCCTGCGTGGCCCTTTGCGCCGTTCTTGGTCTCGGCCAGGCCGTTGTCGTTGCTGTGGCGCGGCCGGCTGCGGGTGAACTCGACCTTCAGCTTGTCCAGCATCTTGGCCACCCGGTGGTTGACATACTCGCTGCCGTTGTCGGCGTGGAACCCCAGTATCTCAAACGGAAACTGTTCGAGCATCTGCTCGATGACGGGCAGCAGGTGCGCCTCGGAGATGGTCTGCACCGTGGCCACCACCTCCCATTGAGTGACGCAGTCCACCGCGTTGATGTGGTACAGGCCCTTGATGCCGTCCAGATCGCCTTGGTGAACGCTGTCGATGCGGATGAACCCCGGGCGGCCCTCAGGAGCCGGGGCCTTGCGCACGCCGATATCCACACCCCGGGTCGGCCGTGTCTTGGTCAGCACCACGCGCTGGGCGCGGTAGGGCGCGCTGTTGCGCAGGTTGTACAGATGCCCCACGGAGACGTCGCCCAGGCGTTCGAAACGAGCGTCCTTGAACACATCGCGCTGGCGGCGCAGCACGCAGGCCGTGGCGGGCCCGGACAGCGTGCCCATGGCCCGGTCCACCTCTGCCAGCAGCGCCACGTCGGCGGCCGTATAGCGCCGCGCAAATGCGTGCTCCGGGCGACGGTAGTTCTTCACCAGCGGCTTGCCATGCATCCAGCGCGAAACCAGCCGCGTCAACTGCGCGCGGCTGTAGCCGCTCAGGTGCTGCAGGTAGGCCAGCACCGCCCCCTTGTCGGCGCGACCCAGTCGCCTGTACTCGAAGCGGCGCAGCACCTGCTCGATCCAGCCGTACCGTCCCTCGTCATCCTCGGCCCGCCGAAACTCCAATGCCTGCGTTCCCGCCACCACCAGCCGCACCTGCTCCAGCGTGCGTACCTGCGCCTCGTTCATGTCGATCACCATCGCTTCGATGATCGACACCCTGCGCACACCGGCTCCCCGTGAGCCGGCCATCCCCAAGCCTCAAACCCCCTCCAGGCTCATTCCTCGTTGGAATCTCGCCCACGGCTCCAGGCTCACACCTCGTTGGACAAGACTCATGCCCCACTCCTTGCGGACGATCTCGAACAGGTGCGAGACGAGGGCCAGTTCGAGGCGGATGGTGTTTTCGGCTCGACCTTGGGCCCGGCGCGCGTCACGGTACGTGGCGAAGTCGGCGCCCTTCAGGTTCGTCAGGTAGCGATGAGCGAGCGGCTGCCGCAGCCAATGCGAGATGCGCTGGTAGTCCTGAGCCGGGTGAGCCTTGAGACAGCTAACCTCGGCCTTGTACCGCTCAAGTGCCTCTGCCAGAGTAGTGCGCTCGGCCTCGGCCCGCGACACGAAGATGCCGCGATCCATCTCCGATTCGGTGGAGTACCCCCAGGCCTCGGCCTCG
>JANXZN010000343.1 GCA_025355545.1 Rhizobacter sp. | reverse complement strand
TCGTGAATGTCCGCATTGAAACGTCGGCGCGAGATCAGGCCGCCGGGGCGCTCTGCTCCGCTCATGTCCCCCGGCGCCGGCCTGCGGCCGACACCTCCTCCTTGACTTCGCTGCGCAGAGCGCCCCACCGGCCTGATCCGGCAGCGTCCGCGCGGTTCCACGTCCGCACATCGCCGATGCTGGAGGCCAAGGATGTCGGGTGGCCGACGCAGCGAAGTCAAGGAGGAGGGTCGGGCGCAGCCCGGGGCACTGTCGCCGGGCATGAGCGGAGTCGGCCACCCGGCAGCCTTGGCACGCGCCGACGCGCAACACGATCGGCAGCATCGGGCCACAAGCGGACGCGCGCCGCGCCGCGGCGCCTCATGCTGTGCGTGGCGCGCGAAGCGGGAGAGCAACCGACATGACAGGGCGAGTCCTCATTTCCGGCGCGTTCAACGACAGCCAGTACCGGTTCGGATTCTTCGACCATGTCGCCGATGCGCTCGAGCGCGAGGGGATGCAGGTCGCGCGCTTCAACGCGTTCGCGTTCAGTCGCCCGAATCGCCTGGCGGGCAAGCAGTTGGAGCGCCTGTTCACCTTGCCGGGGCGATGGCTGGGCCTCGACAAGCAGCGCATCCGCGCCGCGCTTGCGTGGACACCCGATGGGCAGCGCGAGCGCGCGCTGCTGGATGCCGTGCGCAGGTTTCGGCCCGACACATTGATCGTGATCCGCGGCTTTCAGCATCGTGCCCGAACGCTGCAGCGCTGCCGCGGGCTGGGCGTGCGCCGGCTGGTGGGCTGGTACGTCGAAGGCCCGCTCGAACCCGGCTTGCCCGAGGCCGAATCACGGCTGTACGACCGCTACTTCTGCATCCACACCGAGCTCGATCCGGCATACCGCGACCGCATCGGCTGGCTGCCTTCGTACGGCCTGGACACCCGGAACTTCGCGCGCCTGCACCGGCCGCGCACCCCTCAGGCCAGAATCGTCTTCGTCGGCACGCCGACCGAGCGGCGCGTGCGCTTCCTCGAAACATTGCGATCGCTGCCGCTAGAACTGTGGGGCCCCAAGTGGTCGAAGATCGAGTCGCTGGCGCCGTTTCACCGCGGCGACTTCGTCTGGGGGCCGCAACTCAACGCGCTGTACAACGACAGCGCGATCGTCCTGAACATCGCCAGCTGGGACAGCCACCTGTCAGGCATGACCCAGCGCATCGTCGAGATTCCGGCCAGCGGTGCGTTCATGCTGACCGACGACGCGCCCGAAGTCAGGGAATTATTCCAACCGGGGCGCGAGATGGACGTGTTCGCAACGCCGCAGGAACTCAAGCGCCAATGCGAACGCTACCTGGCCGATGCGAACCGGCGCGAAGAGATCGCCGACCTCGGCCACCGCCGTGCGCTGCGCCTGGGCGACTTCAGTCTCGCCGCGAAGGTCCTCGTCGGTCTGGCCGAAGCGCCGCAGCCGATTGACCGGTCCACCGAGGGCCGGCGATGAACCGCGGCGCCCCGCCCGCGCCGCCGGCCACCGACCGGCCGCTCGCGACGCTGCTGCTGCTCGCCTACCAGCAGCAGGCGACGGTCGCGGCGGCGATCGAGGGCGCGCTGCAGCAGACCTATTCGCCGCTCGAGATCGTGATCTCCGACGATGCCTCGAGCGACGCGACCTGGGCCGCGATCGAGCGCGCGGTCGCCGGCTACGTCGGGCCGCACCGCCTGATCCTGAACCGCAACCCGGTCAACCTCGGCATCGGCGCGCACATCAACCGCATGGTCGTGCTGTCGCAGGGCGAACTGCTGTTCGTCGCGGGCGGTGACGACGTCTCGCTGCCGCAGCGCTGCGCGCGCGTCGTCGAGGCATGGCTCGCGGCCGATCGACGGCCCGACCTGATCGCCAGCCACCTGCTCGACCTCGACGACCAGGGCGTGACCCACGGCGTCATCGCCCCGAGCGACCTCGCGAGCTACCGCGACGCCGCCGACTGGGCCGCGCGCCCGCCGCACGTGATCGGCGCCGCACAGGCCTGGACGCGCCGCGTGTTCGAGCGCTTCGGCCCGCTGCCGGCGGGCAGCGTCGCCGAAGACCGGCTGATGGTGTTCCGTGCGATCGCCAGCGGCGGCGCGCTCACGCTGCCCGAGGCGCTGGTGCAGTACCGGCGCGGCGGCATCTCGCGGCGGCGCCGCAACCTGCGCGCGCGCGACGTCGTCGAGCGGCTGCTGAAGAACAACCGGCACGCACTGGTCGAGCTGCCGCAGCTGCTCGCGGATGCGCAGCGCGCCGGCCAGCTGGCCGCGGTCGACCACGCGCTGCGCCGCGAGTTCGCGCGTGAACGCTTCGTGCGCGAACTGTTCGCGGCCAGCCACTTCGTCGCGCGCTGGCGCGCCGTTCGCGCGGCGCGGCGCGTGCCGTTGCCCTGGCGGCTGCGCGTGTTCGTCTACGCCGCCTGCCCCGCGCTGCTGGCGCCATTCTTCGTGCTGAAGCGCTGGTCGTCACGCGAGCGCTGACCGACGCCGACGACGAAGGTCAGAGCAGCACGATGTCGTACTGCTCCGGCGAGCCCAGTGGCTCGGCCTGCAGCGAGATCGGCTTGCCGATGAAGTCCGACAGGCCGGCAAGATGCTGGCTCTCCTCGTCGAGCAGCATCTCGACGACCGTGGCCGACGCGACGATGCGGAACTCCTTCGGGTTGAACTGGCGCGCCTCGCGCAGGATCTCGCGCAGGATGTCGTAGCACACACTGCGCGGCGTCTTCACCTGGCCGCGGCCCTCGCAGGTCGGGCAGACCTCGCACAGCATGTGCGCGAGCGATTCGCGCGTGCGCTTGCGCGTCATCTCGACCAGCCCGAGCTGCGTGAAGCCGCTCACCGTGATCTTGGTGCGGTCGCGCGCGAGTTGCTTGCGCAGCACGGCAAGCACCGCGCCCTGGTGGTCCTCGCGCGTCATGTCGATGAAGTCGATGATGATGATGCCGCCGAGGTTGCGCAGCCGCAGCTGGCGCGCGATCGCCAGGCTGGCCTCGAGGTTGGTCTTGAAGATCGTGTCGTCGAAGTTGCGCGCGCCGACGAAGCCCCCGGTGTTGACGTCCACGGTCGTCAGCGCCTCGGTCTGGTCGATGATCAGGTAGCCGCCCGACTTGAGCTCGACCCGGCGCATCAGCGCGCGCGCGATCTCCTCGTCGATGTTGAACAGGTCGAAGATCGGCCGTTCGCCGCCATAGTGTTCGAGCTTGGCAACCGAGGTCGGCGTGAACTCCTGGCCGAACTTTCGCAGCGACTCGAACTGCAGGCTCGAGTCGATGCGCACCGCCTGCGTCGCGTCGTGCGTCAGGTCGCGCAGCACGCGCTCGGCCAGGCTCAGGTCCTGGTGCAGCAAGCTGCCCGGCGGCGAACGAAAGCTCTTTTCGCGCACCGCGGCCCAGGTCTTGCGCAGGTAGCGGATGTCGTCGGAAAGTTCCTCGTCGCTCGCCTCCTCGGCGTTGGTGCGCAGGATGAAGCCGCCGGCCGGCCCCGCGCCTTCAGGCACCTGCGCGAGCACGTTCATGCGCGCGCGCAGTTGCTCGCGCAACTCGTGCGAGCCGATCTTCTGCGAGATGCCGATGTGGTCGTCCTGCGGCAGGAACACGAGCAGCCGCCCGGCGATGCTGATCTGCGTCGACAGCCGCGCGCCCTTGGTGCCGATCGGGTCCTTGATGACCTGCACGGTCAGGGTCTGGCCCTCGAACACCAGGCGTTCGATCGGCGGCGGCGGCGGGCCGTTGCTGCCGGCGTCCGAACGCGCGGCGCCGAAGCTGCCGCGCGGCACCACGCCGTTGACCTGCACGTCGGCGACGTGCAGGAACGCGGCGCGCTCCAGCCCGATGTCGATGAACGCCGACTGCATGCCCGGCAGCACGCGTGCCACCTTGCCGGCGTAGATGTTGCCGACCAGCCCGCGTTCGAGCGCGCGCTCGACGTGCAGTTCCTGGACCGCGCCGTTCTCGACTACCGCGACGCGGGTCTCCTGCGGCGTCCAGTTGATCAGGATGTCTTGCATGGGCGCTGGTCTCTGGTTCGGGCGCGACGCGCGGCACGTCGAGATGAGGTGCCGGCCGGGCGGCCCCGCGACACGATTGTGGCCGACGCACCGGCGCGTCGGCGCAGCCGGGCGGCGGTGCGGCTTCGCCCGCCGCGGCGCGGCGTGTCACATGCCCCAGCGCAGCGCCGCGGTGTGCACCGGTGCGTCCCAGAGCGCGAGCAGCGGCGCGTCGACCGCCGTCACGGTGATCGAACACCCGGCCATCTCGAGCGAGGTGACGTACGAGCCGGTCAGGTGGCGCACCACCTCCACGCCCGCGCCCCGCAGCACCTTCAGCGCGGCCGTCACCATCAGGTAGAGCTCCAGCATCGGCGTGCCGCCGAAGCCATTGACGAGCAGGATCGCCTGCTGGCCGCGCGCCAGCGACAGGTCCTTGAGGATCGCGCCGGTCAGTTCGGCGGCGATCTCGTCGGCGCTCGTTAGCTTGACGCGGCGCCGGCCCGGCTCGCCGTGGATGCCGACGCCCATTTCCATCTCGTCGGCGCCGATCTGGAAGGTCGGCTTGCCGGCCGCCGGCACGGTGCATGACGTGAGCGCCACGCCCATCGACGCGGTCGCCTTGTTGACGGCATCGCCCAGCGCCTTCAGCGCGGCCAGGTTGTCGCCGCGCTCGGCGGCGGCGCCGACGATCTTCTCGACGATCAGCGTGCCGGCCACGCCGCGCCGGCCGGTCGTGTAGGTCGAGTTCTCGACCGCGACATCGTCGTTGACGATCACGGTCGCGTTGTCGCGGTCGAGCATCTCGGCGGCCATCTGGAAGTTCATCATGTCGCCGGAGTAGTTCTTGACGATGAACAGCACGCCGGCGCCGGTGTCGACCGACTCGGCCGCGGCCAGCATCTGGTTCGGCGTCGGCGACGTGAACACCTGGCCCGGGCAGGCGGCGTCGAGCATGCCGTGGCCGACGAAGCCGGCGTGCAGCGGCTCGTGGCCGGAGCCGCCGCCCGAGATCACCGCGACCTTGCCCGGCCTGGTCAGACGACGCCGCACGAATTCGCGCTCGTTGCCGAGGGTGACGATGTCGGCATGCGCGGCGGCGAAACCGTCGAGCGACTCGGCGAGCAGGCTGTCGACGTGGTTGATGAGTTTCTTCATGGCGACTCGCAGCAAAAAAAAGAGTGAGGCGATCAGGCGGCGCTCAGGCCGTCACAGATGGAGACGACGATCAATGCCATCGAGCGCGAGCCCGGGTCGACATGGCCCAGCGCCCGGTCGCCGAGGAAGGACGCGCGGCCCCGGGCCGCGTCCATCGCGGCGGTGGCCTGGGCGGCGTCGAGTGCGCACTGGCGGGTGCGGGCGACCAGGTCGTGGCCGCCTGCCGGGTGCGATTCCCCGAGCAGTCGCTGCAGCGGGGCCAGCACGTCGAGCAAGGTCTTCTGGCCGACCTCGGCCTTGCCCAGCCGCGTCAGCGCCGCGATGCTCGCGGCCAGCGCCTTCGACAGGTCCGCAGGCTGCGGCTGCGGCGGCAACTCGTTCGCGAGCGTGACCAGCAAGGTGCCGAACACCGGGCCGGACGAGCCGCCGATCGTGCTCATGCAGGTCAGGCCCATCGCCTTCAGCGTCTCGTTCAGGGTCTTGCCCTGCCACTCGGCCAGCCTGGCCTGGATCGCCTGCGCGCCGCGCCTCATGTTCAGGCCGTGGTCGCCGTCGCCGATCGCCTGGTCGAGCGCGGTCAGCTCGTCGACATGGTCGATCAGGGTTTGCGTCGCGGCGCGGATCAGTTCGGTGTGGGTCATCTCGGCTCTCCGGTTCAGGCCCTGATGCGGACGCCGGCCTGGTCGAACCACAGCGGTCGGCCCAGTTCGAGCCGCACCTCGCTGCCGGGCTCGACGCCGCCGGCCGCCGGTGCCGCACTGACCAGCTCGTGCGCGCCATCGGACAGTGCCAGGTGCACGAGGCGCTGGTCGCTCAGGATCTCGATGCGCCGCACCTGTGCGCGCAGGCCGTGCGTGGGCAGCGTGCCGTCGGCATGCACATGCAGGTTCTCGGCGCGCACGCCGGCCGTCGCCGCGCCCAGCGGCGCCGCCAGCTCGCGCAGTGCCGCGCGCGGCACGAGGTTGATGCGCGGCGAGCCCAGGCGCGCCGCGACCGCGCTGGTCTGCGGGTCCTCGTAGACCTCGCGCGGCGTGCCGACCTGCGCGAGCCGCCCGTGGTCGAGCACTCCGATGCGCGTCGCCAGGGTCAGTGCCTCGGTCTGGTCGTGGGTGACGTACAGCATCGTCGCGCCGAGGTCCTGCTGGATGCGCCTGAGCTCCAGGCGCAGGTCGTTGCGCAGCTTCGCGTCGAGCGACGACAGCGGCTCGTCCATCAAGGTCACGGCCGGGTCGCGCACCAGCGCGCGGCCGATCGCGACGCGCTGCATCTGCCCGCCGGACAGCTTCGTGGCCGGGTTCGCGAGCTTGTCGTCGATGCGCAGCAGGCGCGCGACCTCGTGAACCTTCTCGCGCACCCGGGCCTCGGGGATGCGCCGCAGCGGCGAGCGCAACGGAAAGGCGAGGTTGTCGAACACGCTCAGGTGCGGATACAGCGAATACTGCTGGAACACGAAGGTCACGTCGCGCAGTGCCGGTGCGGTGGCGGTGACGTCGTGGCCGCCGATGTGCACGCGGCCGTGGTCTGGCTCCTCGAGGCCGGCAACGAGCCGCAGCGTCGTTGTCTTGCCGGCGCCGCTCGGGCCGAGCAGCACGATGAATTCGCCGCTCGCGACCTCCAGCGACAGATCGTCGACGGCCTGCACGCTGCCGAAGCGCTTGCCGACGCCGTCGAGCCGCAGATCAGCCATGGGCGGCCTCGCGATCGAGCACGAGCGCCCGCCCGCTGGGTTCGTCGAACAGCGACACCGCGCGCGCATCGAAGGCCAGCCCGACCCGTTCCCCGCGCTGGGCGCTGACCTGCACCCCGACCTTGGCGCGCAAGGTCGAGCCGACCGCGGTCGTCAGCGTGACGATCTGGCTGTGGCCGAGGTACTCGGTGCCGACGACCTCGGCGCGCAGCGCCGATGCGTCGTCGAAGCGCACATGCTCCGGCCGCACGCCGCACAGCAACGCGCGCTCGGTCACGCCTTCGGCCAGTGGCGGCACCGCGACCCGCGCGCCGCTGATCGAGACCTCGCGCGCGCCGGCGGCATAGCTGCCGGCGAACGGAATGAAGTTCATCGCCGGCGCGCCGATGAAGTCGGCAACGAACACCGAGGCCGGCCGGTCGTAGACTTCCTGCGGCGCGCCGAGCTGCTCGATCACGCCGCGGTTCATGATCGCGATCGTGTCGGCCATCGCCATCGCTTCCATCTGGTCGTGGGTGACGTAGACCGTGGTCGCCTTCAGCCGGTCGTGCAGGCCGCGCAGCTCGCGGCACATCAGCTCGCGGAACTCGGAGTCGAGCGCGCCGAGCGGCTCGTCCATCATGAACGCAAGCGGCTCGCGCACGATCGCCCGCCCGAGCGCGACACGCTGGCGATCGCCGCTGGACAGGCCCGACACCGAACTGTCGAGCAGCTGCGTGATGCGCAGGATGCGCGCGGCCTCGCCGACGCGCTTGTCGATGTCGCTGCGCAGCATGCCCTGCGACACCAGCGGGAACGCGATGTTGCGCCGCACGTTCAGGTGCGGGTACAGCGCAAACAGTTGGAACACGAACGCGATGTCGCGCTGCGACGCGCGCTTGAAGGTCACGTCCTCGTTGCCGAGGAAGATCCGGCCCGCGGTCGGCAGCTCCAGGCCGGCGATCATGCGCAAGGTGGTGGTCTTGCCGCAGCCCGAGGGGCCGAGCAGGCAGAAGAACTCGCCGTCGCGCACCGTGAAGCTCGAGTCCTGCACAGCGACGAAGTCGGCGAAGGCCTTGTGCAGCTGTTCGACGCGGATCTCGGCCATGCTCAGCCCTCGCCGGGCCGCCCCAAGAGGGCTGGCCCCCTCGGGGGGCGACACCGCGGGTGTCTGGGGGTCGTCGTCATTTCGGGAACTTCGAGACGATCGTGAACATCGCGACGCCGGCGAGCGTGGTCACGAACGACCAGGTGTAGAGCACCAGCGCGAACGGCTGCAGCATCATGAAGATGCCGAGCGCGATGACGACGCAGGCGGCCATTTCGAGCGGGCCACGCCGCAGCCATTTGGGCCAATGCTGATTCATTTCCGTACGGCTCCGAACGTGATGCCGCGCAGCAGGTGCTTGCGCAGCAGCACCGTGAAAATCAGGATCGGGATCAGGAACAGGGTGGTGCCGGCGGCCACGGCCGGCCAGTCCTGGCCGCCCTCGCCGATGATGATCGGGATGAACGGCGGCGCGGTCTGGGCCTCGCCGCTGGTCAGCAGCACCGCGAACGCATATTCGTTCCAGGCGAAGATCAGGCAGAAGATCGCGGTCGCGACGATGCCGGTTGCGGCTTGCGGCAGCACGACCTTGCGGAAGGCTTGCAGCCGGGTGTAGCCGTCGACCATCGCGGCCTCTTCGTATTCGCGCGGGATCTCGTCGATGAAGCCCTTCAGCAGCCAGACCGCGAGCGAGACGTTGACCGCGCTGTACAGCAGGATCATGCCGAGCTTGGTGTCGGACAGGCCGAGCTCGCGGTACATCAGGTAGATCGGGATCGCCACCGCGATCGGCGGCATCATGCGGGTGGACAGGATGAAGAACATCAGGTCGTCCTTGCCCGGCACCTTGAAGCGGCTGAACGCGTAAGCCGCCATCACGCCCAGGCTCACCGACAGCGCGGTCGAGCCGAACGCGATGATCAGCGAGTTGACGAAGCGCGGCAGATAGTTGGAGCGGCTGACCACCACCATGTTGTTGCGTCGCGCCAGGCGCTCGCAGGCGTCATCGGCGGCCGGCAGGCTCTTGATGTACTCCTCGGTCTGGCGCGAGCGCGTCGTGAACAGGTTGCAGTAGCCCTCGATCGACGGCTCGAACACGACCTTGGGCGGGTAGCTGATCGAATCCGGCGGGCTCTTGATGCTGGTCAGCAGGATCCAGCCCAGCGGCACCAGCGTGATCAGCGCGTACAGCACGACCACCGCCATCGCGGCGCGCTTGGACGTGGTTGTCGGCTCGACCACCGAATGCGCTGTGCTCAGACCCTTGCTCATCTGTTCTTCACCGCGTTGAGCGCCTTGACGTAGATGTTCGCGAGACCGAACACCGCGACGAACAGGACGATTGCGAGCGCCGACGAATAGCCGGTGCGCCACTTCTCGAAGGCCTCGCGCTTCAAGGTGATCGAGACGACCTCGGTGGTCGAGCCCGGGCCACCGTTGGTCAGCAGGTTCACCAGGTCGAACATCTTGAAGTTTTCGATGCCGCGGAACAGCACCGCGAGCATGATGAAGGGCAGTACCATCGGCAAGGTGATGCTCCAGAACTGGCGCCATGCCGAGGCGCGGTCGACCTCGGCGGCCTCGTAGATGTAGTCGGGGATGCTGCGCAGCCCGGCCAGGCAGATCAGCATCACGTAGGGCGTCCACATCCAGGTGTCGACGATGATGATGGCCCACGGTGCGAGCTTCACCGAGCCGAGCATCTCGAAGCTCGACGGCGGGATGCCGGTGAAGAACGACACCACGTAGTTGAACAGCCCGATCTGCGGCTGGTAGATGAAGGCCCAGAAGTTGCCCACCACCGCCGGCGACAGCATCATCGGGATCAGGATCAGCGTGGTCCAGAAGCCGTGGCCGCGAAACTTGCGGTCGATCAGGTAGGCCAGCGTGAAGCCGATCAGCGTCTGCAGCGTGATGGTCCAGAACAGGAAGTGCGCGGTGACCTGCATCGGGCCCCAGATGTCGGGGTCGGTCAGGATGGCCACGTAGTTGTCGATGCCGACGCCGAGCACCTCGGCGTTCGGCCGGTTGGCGCGGAAGTTGGTGAACGACAGCCGCACCGTCCAGATCAGCGGGAAGATGTTGATCGCCAGCAGCAGCAGCATCGTCGGTGCGATGAAAGCCCAAGCGATCGCGCGGTCCGACAGGCCGCGCATGCGGCGCGCCAGCGGTGCCGGTGTGGCCAGCGCGGCGCGTTCGACGACAGAGGGAGTATTCATCGTGCTCGATCAGGGCCGGCCCTGCGTGAGGCCGGCCCTGGTTCGTTGCTGGGTCACTTGATCTTTCCGTCTTCCTTGAACACCTTCTTCCAGTCGGCCAGCAGGCCGTCGAGCGCCTCCTTCGCGGTGCCCTTGTCGGCGACGACGAAGTCATGCACGCGCTTCTGCTCGGCCAGCAGCAGCTGCGCATAGCTCGGCTCGGCCCAGAAGTCGACGACCTGATCCATCGCGGTCAGGAACTCAGCGGCGAACGGCGCGCTCTTCTTGAAGCCGGGGTCCTGCAGCACCGCCTTGTGGCACGAGTAGCCGCCCAGCGCCCACCACTTCTTCTGCACGTCGGGCGAGGCGAACCACTTGACGTACTGCAACGCCTCGGCCCGGTTCGCCGAATACGCCACCACCGAGATGCCCTGGCCGCCGAGCTGCGAGCCCTTGCCCTTCGGCCCGGCCGAGTTGACGAAAAAGCCGATCTTGTCGCCGCCGACGTTCGGGTCCTTGTACAGACCCGGGACGAAGGCGAACCAGTTCATCATCATCGCCACCTGGCCCGACTTGAACGCGTCCAGGCCCTCGCCCATGTACGAGTTGGTCAGGCCCGGCGGGGTGCAGCACTTGTAGAGTTCCTTGTAGAACTCGAGGCCCTTGATCGCATCGGCCCCGTTGACGAAGCCGTCCATCGCGTAGTGCTTCTTCGGGTCTTCGTACTTGAAGCCGTAGGGGTAGAGGACATTGCTCACGCCCATCGTGATGCCCTCGGAGCCGCGCTCGGTGAAGAGGTAGGTGCCGTAGACCTTCTTGCCGTCGATCGTGCGGGTGAAGAATTCCGCCACCTGCTTGAACTCGGCCCAGGTCGTGGGTGGCGCGAGTTCGCGGTTGTATTTCTTCTCCTGATTAGCAATGATCGTCAGCCAGGCTCACCTGGTGAGCCAGTGGCGGTTCACTCTGCACTCCATCTCATCAAGAAGGAGTGCGCCCGTGGCGATGAATCGAATCCAATTTCAGCC
>JANXZN010000312.1 GCA_025355545.1 Rhizobacter sp. | reverse complement strand
ACGCTCGTCAGCTTGGAGCGAATCAGCTCGTCGAGCACCTCGCGCTCTTCGTCCGACAGCACAATCTCAGGGGCAACTCGCACTCTCGATCTCCGCACCAGTCTGTAGTAGATCATTGGTGTGGCAGGGTTCGTTTAAGTTCCATCGAGATTGCATCATTACACTAGCGCTGTGACATCGGCGACCGCGGCCTTGAGTTCGACCTCTGCCGCACGAACAGCCTCATGACCATGTGCAACGTCGCGCGCAAGCAGTCCGAGCTTCGCAGTCGCCGCCGCAAGCGCCTGCTCGAAGTCGTGCGCCTTGCGCTCATGCGCAGCCGCGTCGAATCCGGATGGCTCGCTCTTCCCCGAGCCGGTCTTGATGCCGGCCCAATTCAACAGCGTCGCGACGCGACTGTTCTGACCGGCTTGACCGACCTCCGCGTGTGCCGCCTGCTCGGCACGCAACTTCTCGATAGCACCATCGGTCTCGCTGTGCGCTTGCATCGAGTCCTTGAGGTGGTTCTGCTCCTTGCTAAGCTTGTCGAGTGCCCGGTCCGTGCGCGGGCCGGCGTTCCTGCTCCGATGGAATTCGCGCAGCCACGCCTCGTCATCCTCAAGCTGGAGATTGATCTCCCGCAGCCGGTGTGCGATCCAGCCGAGGCGGTCGGTGAGCTCCTTCGAGCGCGCTGACGGAGCAAATTGGCCGGCCGTGTGCGCATAAGACAGCGCCTGCGCCTCGGCCTCACGGCCGGGCAGCTCGGCGGCGAGCCGATCGGCTTCGACGTGGTTGCGCTCGATGCGCGCACTGCGGTGTTTAGCCTCGGCCTAACTGAAATTGTTCGCGCTCATGGGACGTGGTCTCCAAAGTGAAGTTCATGGACAAATCTTCGCTGCCCGTTCTGCCAATTCGGCCCCGCGCTGGCAGAGAACTCTGTCGATCAGCCGATAGGCGGTGCGCTCACGCATGCCCATTTCCATCAACCGTTCGCATACGTCACGCACGAGCTTCTTGGCGTCGAGCATCTGGCGGCAGACGCGCCGCCGCTCGGTGTCGTCGAGGTAGCGCGCGGCAGCGTTGAGCCCAAGCTCACGCAACAGTCGGCCCGCGCGCTTGGTGCCGTGTTCACGAACAAGAAGATTAGTGACGATGTGTAGTGCGTCCGGCTCGCCGCTTGTCGCCGATGCACGCTCGGCGTCCTTGGCGCTGGCGCGAATGGTCTCGGGCACGGCGTTCATGGCGGACCCCGATCGGTGCCCCCGGCTTCACCCGCCGCGCCGCTCGCCGACCCCGAATCCGAGCCGGACCCGGCAGGTTGGCAGCAACTTTCACAGTAACTGTCGCCCGACTGTTCGACTGTTGGGCTATTTACCGGGCTTGCGCTGGTGCTATCGGATTGAGCCGAGGGCAACCGGCTGCCTGCGCCCGATTCTGGCGCGTCTGAGGCGATTTCCTGGCCGGCTGGCACCGTTGCCCTTCCCTGCCCGGGAAACGCGCCTGTAGGCCCGATTTCGGCCCCTGACGCACGCCCGCCGCGATTGGCGGCCCGGAAGATCGCAGCCTCCGCCGTGAAGTGCGCGAGCATGTCGAGCTGGTGTTCGGGCGTCAAGCGGGCCGATTCGTCGATCAGCGCACGCCGGTTGCTGTCATCGTCGCCGCGCTCGTCACAGGCCGCGTTGATCGCAGCGATCAGGTCCGCGAGCAACCGATGCGCGGTCAAGTCGCCGTAGTTGCGCGTTGCGTTCTCTGGCACGCGCAACGCGCAACTAACCGAATCAGATGCGATCTGTTGCGGGCGGCAACCCGGACTTGCGCAACCAGCGAGTTGCGCGCCTGTTGCGCGCTCGGTTGCGGCGCCCTGATGTCTCGTTGCGCGTTGCGTTTCCTGGGGCTCGCAACGCGCAACAAGGTTCGCCTGGGAGCCGACAGCGGCGGCGAGTGTGTCGCGCAGACTCATCGACTTGATCCCCCTTCGGGCCGTAGGTCGCCGGCTTCGCGCGCCTTGCGCAGCGCCCGCGACACATTCGACTTGTTGATCACAAGCTCGACAACGATGTCCGACTGGCTGAGGCCTTCGTTCGCGAGCGCGACAACTCGGTCGTAGGTGGACGACTCGACAGTTCGGAAAGTCCACTGTGCCTGATCGTCCGTTCCGCCTAGGCGCAGTTCGATGCTCTCGGCGTCGGTCCCGGCAAGGTTGCGCGCCTTGGTGAACTCGGCAACGAACACCGCGCCGTGGGAGGGGTTGTAGTCGGCAGGCCTGCTTAGACCGATCACGACATCCAGCAAGTCCTCTCTCTTGCTGGTGCCGCGCTGCTGACCGCCCTTGCCCGCGTGATGAATGAGAAGAACGGCAATACCGCGCCGTCGCAGCGAGTGTTGGCGCTGGTGTAAATCCGCCGCTATTCGCTGGCGAGGACGCGGTTTTCGGCGTAGGTCGGCCCAGATCAGTTGCTTGCAAGGACGAAGCGACGATGGCCCCGTGAGGGGCCATCGTCTTGTTCGGCATTGCGGCG
>JANXZN010000235.1 GCA_025355545.1 Rhizobacter sp. | reverse complement strand
GGCGCCACACGCAACTGGTCGCCCATCGGCCCAGTGACCCTCAACCCCGAACGCGACTCGAACGTTCAGACGCATGCGGGAGCTTCAGAAATACAGCCGCTGGCTGCATGAAAGAGGCGACAACTACCTTGACGCGCGCCGGGATACAGCCGTGTGCTGACCATCTGACCGGCCAGCTCGCAGGGCACCGAGTAGCGGTTGCGCGCTACCGCCACCAGGCATGTGCTCGACACCCGCGCCGGCTTCTCGATTTAGCCATCGAACGGCTCGGGCATGGGCATCAGTTGCGCGCGTTCGTGGTCGAGCATCTCGGCACGCTGAACTGCTTGTGCTCGGGATGGCGGACCTCGGCCCACAACGACCGGCATCGATCGGCGATCCATGCGTTGAGCTCGACGAAGGAACCAAAGCCGCTTGGCAGCATCGATCCAGATCCGCCGCCGACTGTCCTGCACGTTCTTCTCGACCACTCCCTTCTCCCAGCCCGAAGCCACGTTGCAGAAGTCGGCGTCGAACAGGTAGTGCACGTACATCACGGCGAAGCGGACGTTGACGACTCGACCCTTGCCCCTTCTTGACCTTGTCGACCGCCGTCTTCATGTTGTCGTAGATGCCCCGGCGCGGGATGCCGCCCAGCGCCGCGAAGCTGCGCGTGTGCGCGTCGAACAGCATCTCGTGGCCTTGGCTCGGGTAGGCCACCAGCCAGAAGGCCCGGCTCGCGCACAGCTTCATGTGCGAGACCTACAGCCGGTAGTAGATGCCGCCCACCATCAACCCCTCTTCGCTCCAGTCGAATTGGAATGCCTCGCCGAGTTCGAAGGCGAGCGGCACGAAGGCGTTCGTGCTGATCAGCTTGCCTTGCTCGGCGCGCCACTCGCGGATGAAGTCGGTCAGCCGCGTGTAGCCGCCGTCGTAGCCTTCGGCTGTGAGTTGGACATGCAGTGCACGTGCGGTGCGGCGCTCGTGCTTGGCGCGGCGTGCGTCGACCTCCAGTGCCTGCGTGAGCGTCGCCACGAACAGCGCGAACTTGGTCGGCACGTCGCGCCGTCGGTACTTCGGCACCGCCCCCTGTGGGGTCTTCAGCCACTTCTTGATCGTGTTGCGTGACAGGCTGGTCAGCCTGGAGATCTCGCCGATCGACTTCCCGTCGCGCATTCGCATGCCGCGAATCTTGCCTATCAAAGCCATGGTGATCACCTCTTCTCCCCTGCCACAAAAGTAGGCAGGGTAGGTTGTTCACCCTGGTCAATGTTCGGTCGGGCCACCCTCAATTGCCGGTCAATCTTCGGCCGGCGCCAACAACTCGGCCTACCTATTCCCCAATGGCGATAGCCTCAGTGCCCGTCCCGAGTCGTGCGCGACTCTGACTGTTCACTGGTTCGCACCGTCTGGTGGCTTCCGTTCGACGTTCGCGAGCGACGAGAGGTCGTGCAGTGGGCGCATGAATTTGGAGGTGCTCTCATTACCGAGTACTACGCGCTCGTCGTCTGAAGGAGGCGGCGACGCGCAACCCCTCGTTGCACCGGACCCGCCATCGGCGAACCGGCTGAACTCAACCTTTGGGACTGCACTAAACAGTCCAGTTCTCATCTTCGCTACAGGCGGGAGCCACCATACCGCTAGACGAATCAAGCACTTAGGTCGCAAGCCTCGGTGCTCTTTTCTTGCCCTGCCGGCTCGTTGAGGTCCGCCAGCGCCCATGCGTCGGGCATTGTTCAGTCGTCGGCGCCTTAGGCCAAAGTCGCCGACCGACCGCAATGGTCCGTCATACCGTGCGTTTGGCGATCATGGCGTGAATTTCCGCGGTTAAGTCGTTGTTGATCTTGATCAACTTGTGAACGTCGTCCTGTATGACCAGGAGCGCCTCGGCGTCTTTATATGTTTGAAGCGCCTGCTTGTCGGAAGCTGCCGCCGACACCTTCTGACCGACCATGATCACAGACAGAAGTACAAGCTGGAGAAACGTCTGGGCGATCCATGCAATCAAGGCCGCCGTGCCAGCTTGAATGGCCGACGGAAGGCTGATCAAGGCGATGCCCGCGAAGACATAGGCGCACCACATGGTGCCGACGGCATTGGTAATCAACATCGCGATGCGGCCGTTGAAGCCGACATGCTCGCCTTTCCTCAATTGAGGACCGTGTTTAGCGCGCTCGACCAGTCGTTCGTGTGGGGTATGGAGTGTGGCCATGTTGCGTATCTCATCCTCGGCTTGGACCGAAAATCCAGATCATCTTGAGCGGGGGATAGTTATCTGCTTTAGCATAGGTCCGCACCAGAGACTTGTTGTGCAGTTCTACGACTAGTAGTGGTCCGGGGACTCCATCGGCCAGAAGGCCGAGCGATTGTGCACTTAGGTTGCAAGCCTCGGTGCTTTTTTCTTGCTCGGCTTGCCCATTGAGGTCGGCATTGGGTTCGGTGTTGGTAGGGAGGCCGTGACACCGATGTCCAAAGGCCGATGCACAATCCAGTTCGCACCTTCGCTCTCCTCGGGGAGCCATAAATGGCAAGGGGTCTGGCAGTGCCGGATGTCAGGCCCCTTTCGCTTTTGGCGTGTAGGCGCTGGCGTAGCCAAGAGCGAGATTTCCACTAAGAATCTCGATCTGCAGTGAAAGCGGATCGCCAAGCACTACGAGGAAGCAGCACAGACCGATGACGACGTGAACTCACCGGTTCTCTAATGGTCTGAAACACCTCGAATTCGGCGGCAACCCAACGATACCGCAATCGCAGCGCGGGGTCAGCGAATGGAAAAGACCCTGATCGATCGATGCGTCGAACTCTTCGACGCCGACGTCGGCCGCTGCACGATCGCCGGTTGGAGGCCTTCGCAGGCCGAACTCCTGCGTCGTGCATTTGACACAGATCTTGTCGCGATCCCGGGTGCTACAGACGCTTCACAGCGATGCGTCCGAGGTCCTCGAACGCCTTCAGCGCAGCGGCGCGGTCACGGCGCGGCAGCTCACTCGAGCCGATGGATATGTTGTGGCGTCCCTTGCGTAATTCCATCAAGGCACCGTCGCCGAGAATGCCTCGCTTTGGGTCGGATGTTTCGATGAAGGCGGCCACGTCGCCGAGCGCAGGAAAGGTCTCGATGCGCACGTTCTTTAGGGCCTGACCACCCTTAACCGGATCGGTGAATCCTTGCGCCATGCCGAGCGCGTCTTCCTTGGCGCTGGCGCCGCTGTTGTAGGACTCCTGCACGACCAGCATGATCTGGCCCGAACCATCCTTCCAACCGCACTCGGTCGTTCCGTACTCCTCGAGCCGCTTGCTGCGTTCACCGTTCTTTGCACCAGGAAAGATCCTTTGCACGTCGCCCAGCGGAAGGATGCTGCAAGGGTCGCCGGACGGAAGCTCCTTTGCAGCTGGCTTCGCGCCTGTCACGCCGCGGATGTCGTTCGCCGTCTTCGTCGCAGACTTCAGCGTCTGACCGGGCGAGGGCGTTTGAGCTCCAGCGTTGCCGACCATCGCGAGCGATGCGAGTAGTGCAGGCAAGAACCGTCGAGACCGGAGATTCAGAGCGTTCATCCTAGAGACGGCAGTAGGTCATAGCGAACCAAGCGTAGCGCCAGCACTCGCGCGGGCTGGGGCCGGTCGGGCACACTCACCGCATGGGTGAAGCCAAGATCAAGGCGCGCACGCAGGTGGCGCGGGCCGTGGACAC
>JANXZN010000185.1 GCA_025355545.1 Rhizobacter sp. | reverse complement strand
GACGACAGCCTCGAGCCGGGCGCCCGCAGTCCAGGCCCGCCCTCGGGCGGGCCTGGACTGCGCATCCTCGCGCCAGCGCTCCAAGGTTCCCGCTCCAATGCCAACTTCCCGCGCAACCAGATCCAACGCCGCGCTCTCCGGCGGCAGCAACCTCGCCACCGCTCTGTCCTTGAATGCCTGTCCGTATCGAGCCAATGTCTTCCTTCATCGCCGCCCCCGGGGTTGCTGTTCTATCGGGGCGACAACTATTCTGACGCGGAGGGTTACGTAGAGCTCAATAGGTCCGTCTGGTGCGCCTGGGAAAGACATACTGACCGCTCAGCGCATATGCAATGGTCGTATAAATGGGCACGCCCAAGGTCTGCGCGATGTAGTCATTGACGCCAAGGCCGATTGCACCGATCACGACTCCCAGGTTGGCCAAGTAGGCCACACCGACAGCCATGAGGAACTTGACCATCGCAGGCCAAAATGGACCTTCGTACTTGAAGGTCCAGCGTCGATTCAGCAAAAAGCTGAGCCCCAACCCGCAGCCGTAGCCCAGGGCGTTGGCGGGCACATCGCCAAGCCCCATGAGGGCCTTGCCCGCGTAAATGATGACCAAGCCTGCCACCGTATTCAGGGCGCCGACGCAAAGGAAACGTAAGGGTGTACGCGTGTCCACTCTATTCGCACCGCGCCGACACCCTGTACTGCGCGCCAAGCGGCAGCCAGCCCAGCCACGACTCTGCAGGGCGCAGTTGCCGCAGGGCATGAGGGAAGAATATTCGGTAGCGGCGCCGGACCTCCACCAGACCCGATTGCTCGAGTACTGCCGCCAGCTGGCGGGCTTTGATCAGCACCGCGTTGCGGTCGAAGGCGCAGGTGTTGACCGCCCGGACCGTCAGCGGGTTGTACGGGTTGTGCTCGAAGACGACCGCCGTGCCGCCCGGCTTGAGAATTCGACGCCACTCGCAGAAGATGCCGAGGTGCTCACCCGCCGGGATGTGATGGAAGACGCAGGCAGCGAAGACCAGGTCGAACGATGCGGTCTCGAACGGCAGTCCGCCGCAGCCGTCGAAGCGCACGAACTCGCCGAGGTCCGGAAAGCGCTGTCGCGCCACGGCCAGGCTGCGTCGAGACACATCCAGGCCGGTAATGGCGGCGTGCGGGAAATGGCGTCTCAGATGCGGCAGCGAATTTCCGACGCCGCAGCCGAAGTCGAGAATGCTCAGGTTCGAGGTCGCACTTGCCTGCCCAAGCAGGCCAGCGATATCGGCCACCTTGTAGGCATGGAAAAATTCAGGCGGCTCGCCTGACGCGCTGATGTTGCGCGCGTGCAGGCGACGGTACTCGTCGGCGAACACGTCGAACTCGGCCTCGTCCATGGCCGCCTAGGTGCATTTCTCGATGATGTAGCGCGGCCGGCTCTTCGCCTCTTGGTACAACTTGCCCAGGTACTCGCCGATGACACCCAGACACAGGATCTGTAGGCCGCCGAGCAGGTAGATGGGCAACGTAGTGGAGGTCCAGCCGGGCACTGCTTGGTTGGTGAACAGCCGCGCCCACAGTGTCCAGAACGCCATCGCTGTGCTGAGCGAGAACACGACGAAACCGAGCAAGGTGATTAGGCGAAGCGGGAAGACCGAAAAGGAGGTGACCGCGTCCAGCGCCATCGCGAGCATCCGGGCCAGGGAGTACTTGCTACTGCCGGCAAAGCGCTCCAACCTATCGTACCGGACGATGGCCGAACGGAAGCCGACCAGCGGCACGATGCCGCGCAGGAACAGATTGACCTCGCGAAAGAGCTTGAGCGCCTCGACGGCGCGCCGGCTCATGAGTCGGAAGTCGGCGTGGTTGGTCACCGACTCAGCTCCTAGCCAGCGCATCAGGCCGTAGAAGGTCTCGGCGCTGACGCGCTTGAAGCGGCCATCGCTGGACCGATCGGCGCGCACGCCGTAGACGACGTCGCAGCCGCGGCCGTACTCGTCAATCATTCGCGGAATCGCGCTGAGGTCGTCCTGCAGGTCGGCATCGATGCTGACGAGGACGTCGCCCTCGGCGGTGAACAGGCCGGCGAGCAGCGCATTCTGATGGCCGCGATTGCGCGACAGCTTGATACCCGCAATGCGCGGATCACGCCGGGCAGCCTGCTCGATCAGTTCCCAAGTGCTGTCCCGGCTGCCGTCGTCGACGAAGTAGACGCGGCTGCTCGCGGCGAGCTTGCCTGCGACCACAAGGCCGTCGAGCAGTTCACCCAGGCGCTTGATCGCCTCGGGCAGCACCGCCTCTTCGTCGAGGCATGGCACAACAACTCCCACCCGCGGCTGTCGCCGATCGATTACAAACTCCTCCTGCATTCGAGACTCCTTGCACTCGATCTTGCATCAAAACAAAGCAGCTGAGGTCACCACGGCACGGATTCGCGCCGGCCCGGCCTTGCCCCCATCGCGGGCTGCGTGCAGGGTCCAGGTCACCTCACCTCATGGCGTTCGCTGCGATTGGCGGCGCTGCCGCGGCGCCGCCGGCTTGCACCGAACGTCGGCGAGCGAAGGTCGACGCCAGGAGCAGACATTGCGAGATCAGCAGCCCCTCGTAAGGCTTGCGATAGCGACCCTCGTTCGGCACCAGCGGCACCAAGCCCTGAACCACGAACCATGTCAGCATCAAACTGACCAGCATGCGCTCGCGCTGAGTCCGCCAAGCCGTCAGCGTCAACACCAGGCACGCCGCCGACAGAGGCGCCCAGAGCCACCGCGCGGCGTAATTGATGCGCTCGGCGGGACGCTCGAAATTCGAGTCCGGCCACGAACCGCCGAAAAACAGCCGGACCAGGTTGTCCCCGGTGAGCCAGGCCGCTCGCGAGGCGTCCCACGGCGGCAGGGACTTGAAGGCGGCGTCCCAGTCGCGCGCGCCCGCGTCCAGGTCGACGGAAAAGCGCGCCGTTCCGACACGGCTCGATTGCCAGTCGGAGAAAGGCTCGAGCGGCCGCTCGTGGGCTGCGGGAGAAATGAATTCGTAAGCCCAGTACTCGCGCCCGCCCCGACGCGAGAATTCGATCTCGATGCGCTGCGCTCCCGAGCGCTGGTAGAGCATCACCAACTGGCCGTTGCCGTACGGTGACAGCAACCGCAGCAGGTACCAGCTTCGCCCCGCCAACGGCGCCATGATCGCAACGACGAGCGCCAACGAACCAGCAGTGCGCTGCAGCTTGCCGCCCTGTACACACCACAGCCAGCACATGGCAAGTGCACCCATGGGCAGGCAGATGCCGCGAGTCAGGCCGGCAAGCAACCAGATCGCTACCGCCCCGACGAAGCTTCCGACATCCTGCTTGCGACGGCAGCGCCAGGTGGCCCAGAGCGCGAGGCCCAGCAGCGGCAACATCAGCGTCTCCTGCATGAAATAGGTGTAGATCGCCGACCAGGACGGCAATGCAGCCAGTAAGACCCATCCGGCGAGCGCCCAGTCGCGATCCGGGAGCAATTCGCGCAGGAAGCGATACCACAACCACGGCGCCGTAAGCGACAGCAGTGCCGTCCAGTAGGCTACGAGCAGCGGTTGCGAAGACGTGAGCTTGGCCAAAACCCCAAGGTAGATCTGGTAGAAAATGGGGTCGATGGCCGACATCGGCGCGGTGTCCAGCGGGTGTGTGCCGCTGAACCAATGCCGGGCCGGGTCGCTCCAGAGACTATCCGTAGGCGGGTATCGAAAGATCATCCAGACTCGGTACGCGCAAGCGAGTACGAGCATCCCGAAAAGCGCGGCGCGCAGCAGGCGGCTGCGGCCCTCATGCGCCGCCTCGAATAGGCTTGGTTGTGCGCTCACTGGACTACCTTCCGACTGTTCAAGGACGTTGGCATGGCGCGGCGCAGGGTTGTCCCCGGCGGCGTTCCGTCGGTGTTGCGACGATCCGGGCCGACCGCCCAGGTGGGTATCCTGTGTTCATCGCAGCATGGTTGTGATCGTGTCTTGTCGATGTGCCTCCTTTCAAAGTTTGTCGATGATGTCTGAGCAAGCGCGCAGCGCCGGCGGCGCGGGTGGTACCAGCCCTCGATGTAGGTGAACAGCCCCAGCCTGGCCTCGGTCTTGGTCTGCCAACTGCGCCGGTCGATCAGTTCGCACACCAGCGTGGCGAAGAAGCTCTCGCCGATGGCGATGCGGGCGTACTGGCCACCTTGGTCGCTGCAATGGAGGACGACATCAGGCCCGCGCTGCCGCGACGCCATGCTCAGAGCTGTCAGCACCAGCTCGGCCGTCATCTGCTCGCCGATCTGGCGGCGGTACTCCGCCGGAAACGGGGGCTTCGGGATAGGCATGTCGGACTCCTACTTTTATAAGGATGAGCCGTCCGCGAAAATGGGTCAACTTCAAATTGCGATGGCCGCCGGACCAGATCACTCACTTGGCGAAGCTGTCGTTGATGTCGTCTACGCGAAGCGGCTTCGACGAGACGGCGAAACGCAGCTCAAGACGCTCACCGCACACCTCTACCGGTCGACCCAATCCTTTGGCGGAGAGCGATTTCGCGGGACACAGGAGATTTCAGAACTGCTTGGGCGTGCACTAGCTAGCCCTGTTGCGGCTGCGCGAACAGCACGGCTTCATGAAGGGTTTGTTCGCGTGGATCGGCTTCCCGCAGAAGGCGGTGTACTACCGCCGCGACCCGCGACCCGCGACCCGCGACCCGCGACCCGCGACCCGCGACCCGCGATTCGCGATTCGCGGGCAAGGCGAAGTTCAGTTGCTGAAAACTGCGGAACTTCGCCCTCGAGGACATCACATCGTTCGCGATTGTGCCGTTGAAGATTGCGTCCTACGCCGGACTAGTGTAGTGTTGCATTCTGTTTAGAACTTAAGCGGCTATTCGCTCGGATGACCTTCTGCAAGATGTCGGCAGCGCTCTTGGTCCAGATGAACGGTTTGGGCTTGGTGTTGTGATGGGCGACGTACTCATCAATGGCGGC
>JANXZN010000176.1 GCA_025355545.1 Rhizobacter sp. | reverse complement strand
ACTAGGGTGTGTCATCAATTGTGTGCCGTCGAGCGTTGAGTTCGGATCGCGACGACCGATGAGAGCCGATGGGACGCAGGTACGCACTGAGGGACGACCAATGGGAGCGCATCAAGGATTTGTTGCCTGGACGCGAGGGCCATGTTGGGGTGACGGCGCGGGACAACCGCTTGTTCGTCGAGGCGGTGCTGTACCGGTACCGGGCGGGCATCCCGTGGCGAGACCTGCCCGAGCGTTTCGGGGATTTTCGGGTGGTGCATCTGCGCCATTCGCGATGGAGCAAGACGGGGGTGTGGGAACGCATCTTCAAGACCTCGTCGCAAGACGCGGACCGGCTTTCATCTGGCGCCCGGACAAGCCCACGATCTGGACGGAGCGGACGTCTTGCTCAGTGACACCCCAGCCCAGGCCGTGCTGGGCGACAAGGCCTACGACGCTCAAGCTCGCGTGATCGAACCGCTGCTCATGGCTGGCAAAACCATCGTGATTCCACCGCGCAGCACGCGCAAAGATCAACGCGACTACGACAGACATTTGTACAAGGCTCGGCATCTGATTGAGAACTTCTTCGCAAGGCTCAAGCAATACCGCTGCATCGCAACCCGCTACGACAAAACCGCTCGAAACTTTCTCGGCGCCGTTCATCTGGCGGGCGCTGTCGTTTGGCTCAATTGATGACACACCCTAACTTTAGCTCGCACCTGCGCGTGCAATACTGTTCGCCCGCAAACGCTCCATGGAGCCATCGCATGGCCGCTTCGCTCACTCGTGCCGACAGGTTTGTCGCGAGCATGGACCAGGCAGTTCGGTTCCTCGTCGAGCAGCCCGGGCCGCGGACGTTGCGACTCCAGTCACCGCAATCGAGCGCGTTCGACACACGGCTCGATCACGCTGGCCCGGCATTTCGCCTCGGCCGAGAACCCAGCGCGCACGTGCTATCTCGGCGTTGGCGTACCCGAGATCGAGCCCTTCTGTGCGAAGGCCACGAGCGCGGGGGGCTCGATTCACGTCCCCGCCCAAGGCGCTGCATGGCCAGCGAATCGCGAAGCTGCTCGATGTCAACGGTGCGGTGTGCAGCGTCAGCGGTCGCCAGCCTGGACCGGACCGGTCAGGGCATGCAGATGTCGACCACGCAGGCGAGGATTGACGATGAATAGCGATGCCACAGTGTTCGACGGCGGCTGCACCTGCCGCGCGCTGCGCTACCGTCTGGTCGACCGGCCGTTGTTCGTTCACTGCTGTCACTGCCGCTGGTGTCAGCGCGAGACCGGTGCGTCCTTCGCGCTGAACGCGATGATCGAGTCGGACCGGGTCGAACTGCTGCAGGGCGAGGTCGTGGTCGTCGAAACGCCCTCGAACAGCGGCCTGGGGCAGAAGATCTCGCGCTGCCCCAGCTGCCATGTCGCGGTCTGGAGCAACTACGGCGGCGGCGGCGATGCGGTCCGGTTCGTCCGGGTCGGCACGCTGGACGAACCCGACCGCCTGCCGCCCGACGTTCACATTTTCATCGCCTCCAAGCAGCCCTGGATCGTGCTCGCGCCGGCCACGCCCGCCATGGCCGAGTACTACAAGGCCTCCGAGCTGTGGCCGAAGCAAAGTCTCGAGCGTCGCGCCGCGCTGCAGGCCCGATCGCAGCCCGGCCGGTCGGCATGAGGCGCATCGTGTTCGGGCGTTGAGCGCAACGCTGCGGAGCTGCGCATGGTCATTCGCGTTGTCAGGCTGGGCAGTCCGCGCGTCGCCGCCGAAGGCCCGCGCATCGGCACCGTGCGGCGCCCGCCGCGCGGCGTGCCGAAGGCGGAGTTCGCGCGACAAAACTGGTACGACATCTGGTTTCCGAACCTCGCGCCGAGCGTAGCAACCGTGAAGCTCGGGCAGGCGGCCAAGACCCCGGCCGGGTGGGCGGCGTTCATGCGCAAGTACCGGGCTGAAATGGCCGCGCCCGACGCCAGCCATGCAATCGAACTGCTGGCCGTGCTCTCGCAGCACAGCAACTTCTCGGTGGGCTGCTATTGCGAGAGCGAAGCGCACTGCCATCGCTCGGCGCTGCGCGCGCTGCTGATCGAAAAGGGCGCGAAAGTCGAATGAATGTTCGCCGTCCTCGCGATGCGGAGGTCAACGATGCTGGAACTTCGTCCGAGCTGTGAACACTGCAACCGGGCCTTGCCGCCCGACTCGCTCGAGGCGCGCATCTGCTCGTTCGAATGCACGTTCTGCACGACCTGCGTGAACGAGCTGCTCGACAACGTCTGCCCGAATTGCGGCGGCGGTTTCGTCGCGCGACCGATCCGCCCCGCGCGCCACTGGAAGGGCGACAACCACCTCGGCAAGTGCCCGGCCGGCACCCGCGTCCGGCACCGGCCCGTCGAACCCGACCCACGTCCCGAAACATCGCTTCGCAGAAGGAAGATCATGGCTACCTTTCATCCTGTCGCACTGACCCTCTTGCTGATCGCCGGTCCGGCCGCGCACGCCGACAGCGCGGACCTCGCGAAGCTCGCCTGGCTCGGCGGCTGCTGGAAGAGCGAATCCGGCGAGCCGGGGTCGGTCGAGCAATAGCTGCCGCTGGCCGGGGACTCGCTGTCGGGCGTCGGCCGCACCGTCAAACAAGCCAGGACGGTGGCGCACGAGTTCATGGACATCCGGGCCCAAGCCGACGGCACGCTGGCCTTTCACGCTCAGCCCTCGGGCCAGCGGCCCGAGACCTTCCCGATGCCGCGCCTGACCGACACCGAAGTCGTGTTCGAGAACCGCCAGCACGACTTCCCGCAGCGCATCGTCTACGCCGTCGAAGCTGGCAGCAAACCCGACGCGCGCATCGGGGCCCTGCGCACCGGCCGCGCGCTGGCTGAACCGGCTGGTCGGCGCGGTGTTCGTCTCGTTCGGCATCCGGCTCGCGCTCGCCGGCCGGGGCTGACCGCCAAGGCTGTCGCTGTTCCTCAAATGCCTGCTGGGCGCGCTCGCGGTGCTGCTGATCGCGCTGCTGTCGAAATCGCGCAGCTTCTTCATCGCCGGGCTGGTGCCGCTGTTCCCGGCCTTCGCGCTGATCGCGCACTACATCGTCGGCAGCGAGCGCTCGGCCGCCGACCTGCGCACGACCGCGCTGTTCGGCCTGTGGTCGCTGCTGCCATATGCGGTCTATCTGGGCGTCGTGTACTGGGCCGGCGTGCGGCAGACGCTGGCCGGCACGCTGGTGCTGGCCACGCTCGGCTGGACGCGCCGGCGCGTATGACGGCGATGCACGCCATGAGCTTCGCGATGCCGTCCGCGCCGCTGCTCGCGGCCTGCGCGGTCGCGAGCCTCGTCCTCGCCGCAACGCCCGGGCCGGGCGTGCTCTACATCGTCACGCGCACGCTGTCGCAGGGGCGGCGTGCCGGGCTCGCGTCGGTCGCGGGTGTGGCGCCTGGCAACCTGGGCAATGCGCTGGCCGCGTCGCTGGAGGTCTCGACGCTCGCGTTCGAGCTCGTGCGCTTCGCCGGCGCCGCCTACCTGCTGTTCCTGGGCATCAAGGCGCTGCGTGCGCCGCCGGCGCCGGTCGAGAGCGGCGTGCGCGATGCGCCGTTGCTGCGCCGCATCCTGCGCGACGCCTTCTTCGTCGCGTTGCCGAACCCGAAGACCGCTCTGTTCTTCGCCGCGTTCCTGCCGCAGTTCGTCGACCCGGCGGCGTCCGCGATCGCGCAGAGCGCGCTGTTCGGTGCGGCCTTCGTCGCCGTCGCGGCCTGCACCGACAGCGCCTATGTGCTCGCCGCCGGCGTCGCGGCGCTCGCCCCGGGCGGCCTGAAACGCGCGAGCGTGATCGGCCGCTACCTGACGGCCGCGGTCTACCTGGGGCTGGCGGCGTTCACGGCCGCGTCGGGCACGCGCGCCACGCGCTGACGAAGGCACGCGCGTTGGCGCTCACGCCGGCCGCGTCCAGGCCCGGCCTGTAGAGCGCCGAGCCCAGGCCGAAGCCGTTGGCCCCGGCGTCGACGTAGGCGGCCATGCTGGCCGGCGTGATGCCGCCGACCGGCAGCAGCCGCGCCGGCGTCGGCAGCACCGCACGCAAGGCCTTGACGACCGCCGGCGTGATCATCTCGGCCGGGAACAGCTTCAACCCGCTGGCACCGGCGGCGAGCGCCGCGAACGCCTCGGTCGCGCTGGCCACGCCGGGCAGGCAGACCATGCCCAGTCCGAGGGCAGCCGCGACCACGCCGGCATCGAAGTTCGGCGCGACCACGAGCCGGCCACCGGCCGCATGCACGTCGCGCACCTCGTCGACGCGCAGCACCGTGCCGGCGCCGATCAGCACGTTCGGCAGCGCGCGCGACAACGCCTCGATGCTGCGCAGCGGCTGCGGCGAGTTCAGCGGCACCTCGATCAGCGCCCAGCCCTCGGCGACCAGCGCGCTGCCGATCGCAAGCGCCTCGGCGGCCTGCAGCCCGCGCAGGATCGCGATCAGCGGCAACGCCTGCAGCGCCGCATCGAAGCGCTCGTTCGCGTCCCGCAAAGTCGGATTCATGGCTCGATCCTGCGGGCGATCTCGAGCAGGCCGCGCCACGCCGCCGGCGGGCCGATCCCGGTGACGCGCAGGCCGAGCGAGGCCAGCGCGCGTTCGTAGCGCTGCGTCAGCGCGCCCGTGCCGATCACGACGACCTGCTCGCCACCACGCAGCGCGCGCGTGCGCAGTTCTTCGCCGATCACCAGCCCCGACAGGTAGCTCGGGCGCTGCGCCAGCGGCTGCCGGTCGAACAGCGCCAGCGTGCGCGCGCTGAAGGCCGATTGCAGCAGACCGGGACTGCGCAGCGCGTGAGCAATGCCGGCGTCGAAGGCCGCTGCGTCGAAGCCGCCGTCGTCGTCGGGCAGCGTGCGCGCCAGGATCGAGTGCCGACGCAGCAGCGCATAGAACTCGCCCGTCATCAGCGTCGCGAAATCGACGATGCGGCCCGCCTCGACCCGCACCCATTTGCTGTGCGTGCCCGGCAGCACCAGCGTGCCGGCATCGATGCCGAGCAGGTGCAGCGCGCCGAACACCTGCGTCTCTTCGCCGCGCATCACGTCGGGCACGCCGGCGCGCTCGCAGCTCAGCCCGGGCACGATCGCGATCCGGCCCGGCGCGACCCAGGCGAGCCGCGCGACGACGTCCGCCAGGCCTGCCGGGCAGGGGCAGTACGGCGCTGCGATCCAGCCCTGCCGGCTGCCGGCCATGCCGGCGATCAGCGCCAGCGCGGCGGGCGGCTGCATCCAGTCGCCGAACAGTTCGTCGAAGACGGCCGCGAAGCCACCGGCCGGCACGCTCAGGATGCCGCGCGTCGCGGCGCGCTCCTCGAGAACGCCGCCTTCTGCATCGAGCCGCGCACCCCGCAGTGACGAGGTTCCCCAGTCGATCGCGATCAGCGGCCGACCCGCCATCAATGATTGTTCCGAGGCACGAACGCGCCACGCTTGCCGACGAGGAAGTCCAGGTCCACGCCCTGATCGGCCTGCAGCACCGTGTCGACATCGAGCTTCCAGTAGCCGCTGGCCAGCGGCGGGGCGGGCTGTTTCCACTGCGACAGGCGCTGCGCGAGTTCGGCGTCGCTGATGTGCAGGTGCAGCTTGCGCCGCGGCACGTCGAGCTCGATCAGGTCACCATTCATCACGACGGCGAGCGGCCCGCCCGCCGCGGCCTCGGGCGCGGTGTGCAGCACCACCGTGCCGTAGGCGGTGCCGCTCATGCGGCCATCGCTGATGCGGACCATGTCGGTGATGCCCTTGCGCAGCACCTTCGGCGGCAGCGGCATGTTGCCGACCTCGGCCATGCCGGGGTAGCCCTTCGGGCCGCAGTTCTTCAGCACCATCACGCAGGTCTCGTCGATGTCGAGATCGTCGTCGTCGATGCGGCGATGAAAGTCCTCGATGTTCTCGAACACCACCGCGCGGCCGGTGTGCACCATCAGCGCCGGCGTGGCCGCGCTGGGCTTGATGACCGCGCCGCGCGGCGCGAGGTTGCCGCGCAGCACCGCGATGCCGGCCTTGTCCTTGAACGGCGTGGCCAGCGGCCTGATGACCTCGGTGTTCCAGTTCTGCGCGTCGGCGATGTTCTCGCCGACGCTGCGCCCGCTGCTCGTCATCTGATCCAGGTGCAGATGCTGCGCGATCTCCTTCATCACGACCGGCAGCCCGCCGGCGTAGCAGAAGTCCTCCATCAGGTACTTGCCCGAAGGTTGCAGGTTCACCAGGCACGGCAGTTCGCTGGCGAGCCGGTCGAAATCGTCGATCGACAACTCCACGCCGATGCGCCGCGCCATCGCGACCAGGTGGATCACCGCGTTGGTCGAGCCGCCGATCGCGGCCAGCGTCCGAACCGCGTTCTCGAACGCCGCGCGCGTGATCACCTTCGACAGAATCAGGTCCTCGTGCACCATCTCGACGATGCGCCGGCCGGCGTTGCGCGCCAGCACATTGCGCCGGCCGTCGACCGCCGGGTACGCGGCGTTGCCCGGCAGGCCGATGCCCAGCGCCTCGACCATGCAGGCCATCGTGCTGGCGGTGCCCATCGTCATGCAGTGGCCGTGGCTGCGGTGCATGCAGCTCTCGGCGTCGAAGAAGTCGGCGAGCTTCAGGGTGCCGGCGCGCACCTGCTCGCTCATGCTCCACACGCCCGTCCCCGAGCCCAGCTCCTGCCCGCGCCACTTGCCGTTCAGCATCGGGCCGCCACTGACGCCGATCGTCGGCAGGTCGACGCTGGCCGCGCCCATCACAAGCGACGGCGTCGTCTTGTCGCAGCCCATCAGCAGCACGACACCGTCGATCGGGTTGCCGCGGATGCTCTCTTCCACGTCCATCGACGCGAGGTTGCGGTAAAGCATCGCGGTCGGCCGCAGCAGCGTCTCGCCGAGGCTCATCACGGGGAATTCGAGCGGGAAGCCACCGGCCTCGTACACGCCGATCTTCACCTGCTCGGCCAGCGTGCGGAAGTGCGAGTTGCAGGGCGTGAGCTCGCTGAAGGTGTTGCAGATGCCGATCACCGGCCGGCCGTCGAACTGGTCGTGCGGCACGCCCTTGCCCTTGACCCAGCTGCGGTACGCGAAGCCGTCGCGGTCCTGCTTGCCGAACCATTGCTGGCTGCGCAGTTCTGCTGGCTTCTTCTTCGGTCTCGAATCCTGGCTCATGAGGCTGCTCGGTTTCCCGGTGGCTGTGAAAGAACGGATTGTCATACTATGGTACGACGATTGACCTCGCCATCCGCTGAAAACCCGGGAGCCCCCACCTTGCCTGATATCGAGATCCTGTCCGTCGCGAATCCGCCGCCGTTTCTGCTCGAACCGCTGCAGGCGAAATACCTGGTCCACCAGCGCCTGCACGAGTCCGACCCGGCGGCGTTCTCGAAAGTCGCGGCGAAGATCCGCGCGATCGCGGCCAGCGGCGAATCGAAGGTCGGCGCCGAGCTGATCGCGCAGCTGCCGGCGCTGGAAGTGATCTCGGTGATGGGCGTCGGCTACGACGGCATCGACGTCGCCGCGGCCAAGGCGCGCGGCGTTGTCGTCACCCACACGCCGGCGGTGCTGAACGACGACGTGGCCGATCTGGCGCTCGCGCTGATGCTGGCCTGGTCGCGCCAGATTGCGCGCGCTGACCGCTTCGTGCGTGCCGGCGAGTGGCCGAAGGGGCCGTTGCCGCTGGGCCGCAAGATGTCGGGCGCGCGGCTCGGCATCGTCGGCATGGGCCGTATCGGCCAGGCGATCGCGCAGCGCGCCGCCGCCTTCGGCATGACGATCGCATACACCGCGCGCAGCGCGAAGGCCGAGCTGCCGCACACCTACCTGCCCGACGCCGCGGCGCTGGCCGCGCAGAGCGACTTCCTGGTCGTCATCACGCCCGGCGGCGCCGGCACGCACCACCTGATCGACGCCGCGGTGCTGGCCGCGCTGGGCCCGCAGGGCTGCCTCGTCAACGTCGCGCGCGGCTCGGTGGTCGACGAAGCCGCGCTGATCGATGCGCTGCGAAGCGGCGCCATCGCCGGCGCCGCGCTCGACGTGTTCGAGAGCGAACCGAACGTGCCGCAGGCGCTGCGCGAAATGGACCAGGTCGTGCTGACCCCGCACATCGGCAGCGCCACCGCCCAGACCCGGCGCGCGATGGCCGCGCTGGCCTTCGACAACCTCGACGCCAAGCTCAGCGGCCAACCGGTGCTGACACCGGTGCCCGAGTGCCAGTGAGCCGGCCCGCCGCCAAGGGAATCCGGCGGCGGTGCGGGAAAGTCCGCAGAGTCGGCCGCGTCAAACATCATACGATCACACCATAACGACCACGTGACCGGCGCCGCCGGAGGAGACACGCAGATGAAACTGAAGACCTGGATCGCCGCCGCACTGGCCGGCGCCGCACTGATGGGGGCCGCGCCCGCGATGGCCCAGGAGAAACTCACCGTCTGGTGGGTCAAGGGCTTCTACAAGTCGGAAGACGATGCCCTCTTCGCCGCGATCAAGAAGTTCGAGGTCAAGCACCCGAAGATCAAGGTCGAGCTGTCGCAGTACCCGATCCAGGACATGATCCCGAAGACCGTGTCGGCGCTCGACTCGGGCAGCCCGCCCGACGTGGCCTACGCCGACGTCTACGATTTCCAGGTCACCGCCAAGTGGGCCTTCGACGGCAAGCTCGAGGACATCAGCAGCGTGATCGACCCGATCCGCGCCCGCTTCGAGCCGGCCGCGCTGTCGACCACGTTCCTCTACAACGACCAGAGCAAGTCGCGCGGCTACTTCGCGTTCCCGATCAAGCAGCAGACGATGCACATCGAGTACTGGAAGGACATGCTCGCCGACGCGGGCTTCAAGCCAAGCGACATCCCGACGACCTGGAAAGAGTACTGGAGCTTCTGGTGCGACAAGGTGCAGCCGGCCTACCGCCAGAAAAGCGGCTCGCGCGCCTACGGCATCGGCATGCCGATGGGTGTCGATTCGAGCGACTCGTTCTACTCGTTCCTGACCTTCATGGACGCGTACAACGTCAAGCTCGTCAACGACTCGGGCAAGCTTCTGGTCGACGACCCGAGCGTGCGCCAGGGCCTGATCAATGCGATGACCGACTACGTGATGCCCTACCAGAAGGGCTGCACGCCGCCGACGAGCACGAGCTGGAAGGATCCGGACAACAACGTCGCGTTCCACAACAAGACGACCGTGATGACGCACAACGCGACGATCTCGATCGCTGCCAAGTGGCTCGACGACATGAACAACGCGACCCTCACC
>JANXZN010000174.1 GCA_025355545.1 Rhizobacter sp. | reverse complement strand
CGGCCGGGCCGGTCGCGACGCCGGCGCGCCAGTCGCCGGCACCTGGAGCGGCACGACGCGGCGCGCGCGCCGGCTTCGCGGCGGCCTTCACCGCGCGCGCCGTCGCCTGCACCGCGGCGCGCGTGCCGCCACGCAAGGTGGCACGCGTCAGCGCGCCGAGCGAGCGCGACAGCGAACCGGTCCAGAGAGACTTGCGAATGCGTCGCGCCATGCGAACCCTTGATCGCCCGAAGCGGGCCGAGCCGGGATTCTGCAGCGGGCGCGCGGCGCTAGCGGCCGAGCAGGATCGCCGCGACCGCGAGCGCCGCCGGCACGGCCTGCACGAACAGGATCTTGATGCCGACGCTGATCGCGCCGTAGACCCCCGCGACGATCACGCAAGCGAGGCAGAACAGCTGCACCGGCTGGCCAGCCGCGCCCATGCCCAGGCCCCAGATCAGCCCGGCCGCGAGGAAGCCGTTGTACAGGCCCTGGTTCGCCGCGAGCACCTTGGAGGCGGCGGCGAACTCGGCGCTGTTGCCGAACACGCGCCGCCCGAAAGGCTTGTCCCAGAGGAACATCTCGAGCACGACGATGTAGATGTGGATCGCGACCACCAGCCCCACCAGCACGTTGGCAATCATCGGATGACCTTTCGACAGAGCTTCGGGAGATTTGGAAACATTGATGTCTCCGCCGGGTATGATAATGTTTCCATATCATGCCGGCAAGACCTGCCTCCGACCACCGCGCCGCGCCCGCTGCCGTGCGCCTGCCGCGCGGCCGCCACCCGCTGACGCAGCAGGCGGTGGCGGCCTCGCAGCGCGTGCGCCTGCTCGACGCGGTGGCGCGCGTCGTCGCGCGCGGCGGCTATGGCGCGGCGACGGTCGCCGACGTGATCGCGCTCGCGGGCGTGTCGCGCCGCACCTTCTACGAGCAGTTCGCCGACCTCGAGGCCTGCTTCCTCGCGGCCTACGAAGACGGCATGCGCAGCCTGTTCGATGCGATCCGCGGTGCGCTCGCCGAGCTGCCCGCGGCACCGCTCGAGCCGCGCATCCGGCGCGCGGTCGAGGCCTATCTCGCGGCGCTCGCGAGCCGACCCGAGGCGGCCTGGGCCTTCACGATCGAGGTGATGGGGGCGGGGCGCCGCGCGCTGGATCGGCGCGCCTGGGTGATGGCGCAGTGGGTGGCGCGCTGGCGCGCGCTGCAGACGCTGCGCGAGCGCGCTGCGCCGGGCGCCGCGCCGGTCAGCGACCGGCGGCTGCTCGCGCTCGTCGGCGGCAGCGAAGAACTGGTGCGCGAAACCCTGCGAAGCCGCGGCGCGTCGGCGTTGCCGGGCCTGGCGGACGAACTCGCCGCGGCGGCGCAGCTGCTGCTCGGCATCGCGGGAAACTGAGGCCACAAAGCACCGTCGCAGCCGTGTGCCGGTTCGCACCGGTCCGGGTATGCTGCCGCCACAAGGAGAACGCGATGACACCGAAATCCCTGTCGCGCTTTGCGCTGCCGGCCACGGCGCAGGAGGCACGCACCGGCGAATGGGTCGGCAGGCGCGCCGGCCCGGCGCGCCTGCGGTGACGGCGCGGTTGCTGCCCCGGCCCGACTACCTCGCCGGCTACTCCGGCGAGCTGCGAGACCAGGCCCGCGAGCTGATCGCGCGAGGTGAACTCGCCGCGCAGTTGCAGCGCCGCTACCCGGGCCTGCACGAGGTGCGCAGCGACGGCGCGCTTTACGATTACACGACGGCGCTGAAGAGCCGCCACCTGCGCAGCGCCGAGCCGCTCGCGAAGGTCGTGTTCGACAACCGGCTGCAGGTGATCCAGAACGCGCTGGGCACGCACACGACGGTCGCGCGCGTGCAGGGCAACCGGCTGAAGGTGAAGCGCGAGATCCGCATCGCCGGCGTGTTCCGCTCGCTGCCCGAGCCGTTCCTGAAGATGATCGTCGTGCACGAACTCGCGCATCTGAAGCAGCGCGCGCATGACAAGGCCTTCTATGCGCTGTGCACGCACATGGAGCCGGACTACCACCAGCTCGAGTTCGACCTGCGCCTGAGCCTGATGCTAGCCGAGGTTGCGGGGCGCTCGCCCTGGCCGGTCAGCGCGTAGCGCGAGCGCTCACCAGTCCTCCTTCACTGCCAGCGCCATCTGCCGCCCGGCCGCGCTGCGCGCCGCGAGCCAGGCCGTCGAGGTGCCGGCGACGATCACCGCCGCGCACAGCGCCGCCAGGCGCCCCCACGGCAGCAGCAGGTCCATGGTCCAGTGGAAGCTCTGCGGGTTCACGACCTTCACGAGCACGACGCTGACCGCCAGGCCCAGCAGCAGCCCGAGCAGCGCGCCGGCGGCGGTCCAGACCGCGCCCTCGACCGCGACCACCGCGAGCACCTGCGCGCGCGTCAGCCCGAGGTGCGCGAGCAGGCCGAACTCCTTGCGCCGCGCCAGCACCTGAGCCGAGAAGCTCGCCGCGATGCCGAACAGCCCGATCGCGATCGCGACCGCCTGCAGCCAGTAGGTCACCGCGAAACTGCGATCGAAGATGTGCAGCGAGGTGGTGCGGATCTCCGCGCTCGAAGCGAACTCCAGCAGCCCGCCGTCAAGGCCGAGCTCGCTCGCCAGCGCGCGCAGCGCCTGCTGGAGGCGCGCCGTGTCGGCGCCGGGCCGCAGCCACAGCGCGAGGTCGTTGACGCGGGTGTCGGCGGTCAGGCGCCGGTAGTCGGCGGCGTCGATCGTGATCGCGCCGTGCTGGCGCGCGTAGTCGCGCCAGACGCCACGCACGTACACGCGCGGCTGGCCTGCCAATGGCAGCACCAGCGTCGTGCCGGGGCGCGCCCCGTAGAGGTCGACCATCGCCTCGCTGACATAGACGGCGGTCGCACCCGCCGGCGCGGCGACGAGCTCGCCGACCAGCGGCAGCCGCTGCGCCGGATCGGGCAGCGCGCGCGCGATCAGCACGACCGGCGGGCGCGCGGCGGCCAGCTGCAAGGGCACGACGCGCTGCGCTTCGGCGCGCTCCACGCCGTCGATCCGCGCGGCGCGCTCGGGCATCGCGGCCGGCAGAGTCGCGACATCGCCGGCGCCCAGCGACGACGCGGCGCGCAGGTAAAGATCGGCCGGCAGCACCGTGTCCAGCCACTCCGTGACCGATGTGCGAAAGCTCGCGACCATCACCGTCAGCGCGACCGCCAGGCTCAGGCTCGCGACCACGCCGGCGACCGCAATCGTCGCGGTGTGGCGCTGATGGCGTGCGCGTTCCACCGCGAGCAAGGCGAGCGCGTGGCGCGGCGGCGCGATGCCCTTCAGCAGCGCCGCGACGCTGGCCGGCACGCAGGCGATGCCGCCGAGCAGCAGGCACGCCACCCCGAGATAGGCCGCGAGCGGAATGCCCGCGACCGGCGGCAGCAGCGCGAGCAGCACGCCGGCGACCAGCAAGGCCGGCCCGAGCCACGCCGGTCCCGCGGGTGCGCTCGCCGCGCTCAGCCCCTTCAGCGCCTGCGCCGGCGCGAGCCGCTGCGCCTCGAGAGCCGGCAGCCAGCCCCCGACCATCGCCGCGGCGATGCCGAGGCCGCCGTAGACCAGCGCCGCACCCGCATCGAACTGCAGCGCCGGCGCAACGCCGGGAAAGTAGCCGCCGCCGAGATCGCCGGCGAGCAGGTGCAACGCGAGCGCCGCGAGTGCCGTGCCGAGCGCCAGCCCGAGCGCGCTGCCGACCGCGCCGAGCAGCGCCGACTCGGTCAGCACCAGCGCGAGCCGTTCGCGACCGCCCAGGCCGAGCACGCCGAGCAGCGCGAGCTGCGGCTGGCGTTTCGCGACCGACAGCGACAGGATCGAGAACACCAGGAACGCGCCGGTGAACAGCGCCACCAGCGCGAGCACCGTCAGGTTCACGCGGTAGGCGCGCGAGACGTTCGAGACGCGCTGCGCCGCTTCGTCGGGCGCGGCGGCGCGGATCTCCGGCGGCAGCGCGAGTTCGCGCAGCACGGTCGCACGATCGGCGCCGGCGCGCAGCCGCACGTCGATGCGGCCGATGCGGCCGAGCCAGCCGAAGGTCGCCTGCGCGCCGGCGATGTCCATCACCGCGAGCGCCGTGCCCTCGGCGCCGATCTCGCCCAGCACGCGCAGGCTCGTGCTGCCGGTCGGCGTCTGCACGCGCAGCCGCTCGGCGGCCATGCGTTTGCGCGCCTGCGCGTTCAGGAACACCGCGTCGGGCGCGAGCAGCGCGAAGCGGTCGGTGCCGCCGGCGAGCCGCGGCATCAGCGCCGGCGCCAGCGGCGCGGCGACCAGCGCATCGAGGCCGACGATCTTCAGCGCCACGCGCTCGCCCTGCGCGTCGAGCGCGTAGGTGTCGATCTCGATCACCGGGCTCGCGATCGCGACCTGCGGATGCCGCGCGACCCGCTCGTAGAGCGCCTCGTCGAAGCCGCTGCGTTGCCCGCGCAACTCGAAATCGGGCACGCCGTTGACGGCGCGCACCGCCGAGCTGAACTCGCTCAGCGCCGACTGGTTGATCAGCTGCACCGAGAACGCGAGCGCGACGCCGAGCGTCACCGCGAGCAGCGCCGCCAGGTTGCGCCACGGGTGGTGGCGCAGTTCGGGCCACGAGAGCTGCCGCAGCAGCGCGGGCAGCAGCAGGCGCCGCGCCGCGGTCATGACCGCCCCTCGCCCGATGGGTACCTCGGCCGGTCCCCAAGGGCCACGAACAGGCCCCTTCGTGGCCCTTGGACGGGCCTTGCCCGGGGCGGCACGGCGCGGCGGCTCACGAGCCGCCTTCGACGATGCCGCCCGGCGTCAGCGTCAGCACGCGGTCGGCGCGCGCGGCCGCGGTGCGCGAGTGCGTCGCCAGCACGCAGGCCGCGCCTTCGCGCTTGACCTGAAGCGCGAGCACGTCCATCACGCGCTCGGCGGTGCGCGGGTCGAGGTTGCCGGTCGGCTCGTCGGCGAGGATCAGTTCGGGTCGGTGCACCAGCGCCCGCGCGATCGCGACGCGCTGCAGCTGCCCGCCCGACAAGGTCTGCGGCAGGCGGTCCGCGAGGCCGCCCAGGCCGACGGCCGCAAGCACGTCCAACACCCGCGCGTCGTCCGGTCGGCCCTGCAGCAGCAGCGGCAGGCCGACATTGTGCGCGACGCTCAGGTGCGGCAGCACATGAAAGGCCTGGAACACGAAGCCCAGATGCGCGCGGCGGAACAAGGCCTGCTGCGCTTCTGGCAGCGCGGTGATCTCGTTGCCGGCGATGCGCACGCGGCCGGCGGCGACGCTGTCCAGGCCTGCGATGCAGTTCAGCAGGGTCGATTTGCCGACGCCCGATTCGCCGAGGATCGCGACGAACTCGCCGGGCGCGACCGTCAAGTCCACATCTTCGAACACGACGCTGTCGCCGTAGCGCTTCGCGAGCGACTCGACCTCGAGCAGCGCGATCATCTCAGTTGCTCCACCGCGCTGCGGGCAACTCGCGGAAAATGAAACGCAACGGGTCGCCACCGAGCCACGGCTTTCGGCCCGATGCTGCCGATCGTGAATGTCCGCATTGAAACGTCGGCGCGGGATCAGGCCGGCGGGGCGATCTGCTCCGCTCATGTCCCCCGGCGCCGGCCTGTGGCCGACACCTCCTCCTTGACTTCGCTGCGCAGAGCGCCCCACCGTCCTGATCCGGCAGCGTCGGCGCGGCCCGACGCCCGCACATCGCCGATGCTGGAGGCCAAGGATGTCGGGTGGCCGACGC
>JANXZN010000148.1 GCA_025355545.1 Rhizobacter sp. | reverse complement strand
GCTGATCGGCTGGAAAGAGTACGAGATGGAGGTCGTGCGCGACCGGGCCGACAACTGCATCATCGTCTGCTCGATCGAGAACCTCGACCCGATGGGCATCCACACCGGCGACTCGATCACGGTGGCGCCGGCGCAGACGCTGACCGACAAGGAATACCAGTTGCTGCGCAACGCGTCGATCGCGATCCTGCGCGAGATCGGCGTCGACACCGGCGGCTCGAACGTGCAGTTCGCGATCAACCCGAAGGACGGCCGCATGGTCGTGATCGAGATGAACCCGCGCGTCTCGCGTTCGTCGGCGCTGGCATCGAAGGCGACCGGCTTCCCGATCGCCAAGGTCGCGGCCAAGCTGGCGGTCGGCTACACGCTCGACGAACTGCGCAACGACATCACCGGAGGCACGACGCCGGCGAGCTTCGAGCCCAGCATCGACTACGTCGTGACGAAGATCCCGCGCTTCGCGTTCGAGAAGTTCCCGGCCGCCGATTCGCGCCTGACGACGCAGATGAAGTCGGTCGGCGAAGTGATGGCGATGGGACGCACCTTCCAGGAAAGTTTCCAGAAGGCGCTGCGCGGCCTGGAGACCGGGATCGACGGCCTGAGCGAGCGCAGCAGCGATCGCGAGGAGATCGTCCAGGAGATCGGCGAGGCCGGGCCCGAGCGCATCCTGTTCGTGGCCGACGCGTTCCGCATCGGCATGAGCCTGCAGGAGGTGTTCGAAGAGACCGCGATCGACCCATGGTTCCTGGCGCAGATCGAGCAGCTGGTCCAGCACGAGCAGGCCTTGGCCGGCCGCACGCTGGCTGACTTGTCGAAGGACGAGTTGCGCTTCCTGAAGTCCAAGGGCTTCTCCGACCGACGCCTCGCGAAGTTGCTGAACACGAACCAGCACGAGCTGCGCAAGACGCGGCACGCGCTGAACGTGCGCCCGGTCTACAAGCGCGTCGACACCTGCGCTGCCGAGTTCGCGACCCAGACCGCCTACATGTACTCGACCTACGACGAAGAGTGCGAGGCCGAGCCGACCAATCGCAAGAAGATCATGGTGCTCGGTGGTGGCCCGAACCGCATCGGCCAGGGCATCGAGTTCGACTACTGCTGCGTGCACGCGGCGCTGGCGATGCGCGAGGACGGCTACGAGACCATCATGGTCAACTGCAACCCCGAGACCGTGTCGACCGACTACGACACCTCGGATCGCCTTTACTTCGAGCCGGTGACCTTGGAAGACGTGCTCGAGATCGTCGACAAGGAGAAACCGGTCGGCGTGATCGTGCAGTACGGCGGCCAGACGCCGCTGAAGCTCGCGCTCGATCTGGAATGCGCCGGTGTGCCGATCATCGGCACCACCCCCGACAGCATCGACATCGCCGAAGACCGCGAGCGCTTCCAGAAACTGTTGCACGCGATCGGCCTGAAGCAGCCGCCGAACCGCACCGCGCGCACCGAAGAGGCGGCGCTGCAACTGGCGCAGGAGATCGGCTACCCGCTGGTGGTACGCCCGAGCTACGTGCTCGGCGGCCGCGCAATGGAGATCGTGCACGGCGACAAGGATCTGGAACGCTACATGCGCGAGGCGGTGCGTGTCAGCGAGAAGTCGCCGGTGCTGCTTGACCGCTTCCTCGACGACGCGATCGAGGTCGATGTCGACTGCATCAGCGATGGGCACGAGGTGATGATCGGCGGCATCATGGAGCACGTCGAGCAGGCCGGCATCCACTCGGGCGATTCGGCCTGTTCGCTGCCGCCGTACTCGCTGCCGGCGGCGCTGCAGGACGAGATGCGGCGCCAGACGATCCTGATGGCCAAGGCGCTCAAGGTTGTCGGCCTGATGAACGTGCAGTTCGCGATCCAGGGCGAGGGCGACGCTGCCGTCGTCTACGTGCTCGAGGTCAATCCGCGTGCCTCGCGCACTGTGCCCTTCGTCTCGAAGGCGACCGGCCAGCCGCTGGCGAAGATCGCGGCGCGCTGCATGGTCGGCCAGAGGTTGTCCGATCAGAGAAACGGCAACGGGCGCCGGCCGGCCGAGGTGATCCCACCCTACTTCTCGGTCAAGGAAGCGGTGTTCCCGTTCAACAAGTTCCCCGGCGTCGACCCGATCCTCGGGCCCGAGATGCGGTCGACCGGCGAGGTGATGGGCGCCGGCCGCAGCTTCGGCGAAGCGATGCTGAAGAGCCAACTCGGCGCGGGCTCCAAGCTGCCGACCAGCGGCACGGTCTGCATCACGGTGAAGAACAGCGACAAGGACCGCGCGGTGAAGGTGGCCAGCGAGCTGCACGACCTGGGCTTCAACCTCGTCGCGACCAAGGGCACGGCCGCGGCGATCGCCGCCACCGGCGTGCCGGTGAAAGCAGTCAACAAGGTCAAGGACGGCCGGCCGCACATCGTCGACATGGTCAAGGGCGGCGAGATCCAGCTCGTCTTCACGACGGTGGACGAGACCCGCACCGCGATCGCCGATTCACGCCACATCCGCCAGGCGGCGCTGGCCAATCGCATCACCTACTACACCAGCATGGCGGGTTGCGAGGCGGCGGTCGAGGGCATGAAGCACCAGGACGACCTGGTCGTGGTGTCTCTGCAGGACCTGCACCGCGAACTGGAGCCCCTCGACCGATGAGTACATCGGCCGATCCCCCGAGGGAAGGCGGGCCGGCTTGGGAGCGGCCCTGCACTCGGCCCGCGGAACTGCACTAAACTCCGGCCCATCAGTTCCGCCGCCGGCTAACCCCGGCGGCGGCGTTATTTTTGCGATCGAGGTTTGCTCATCATGACCACCCTCCCCCTCACGGTCCGCGGTGCCGAAAAGCTCAAGGAAGAGCTCGCGCGCCTGAAGAGCGTCGAACGCCACGCCGTGATCCAGGCGATCTCGGAGGCGCGCGCGCAGGGCGACCTGTCGGAGAACGCCGAGTACGAGGCCGCCAAGGACAAGCAGGGCTTCATCGAAGGTCGCATTCTCGAGATTGAGAGCAAGCTCGCCGCGGCGCAGATCATCGACCCGGCCTCGCTGAGCGCCGAGGGCCGCGTCGTGTTCGGCGCGACCGTCGACCTCGAGGACGAGGACAGCGGCGCCAAGGTCACCTACCAGCTCGTCGGCGACGACGAGGCCGATCTGAAGCAGGGCCTGATCTCGATCAGCTCGCCGATCGCCCGCGCGCTGATCGGCAAGTCGGCCGGCGATGTCGCCGAGGTCCAGGCGCCGGCCGGCCTGCGCCACTACGAGGTCATCGCGGTCCGCTACCGCTGATTGAAGTGGCATTGCGCGTCGCTGTCGTGCTCGCCGGCCTGTGGGCCGGTGTGTTGCTGTGCGTAGTCGCGATCGCGGCGCCATCGGCCTTCGCGACGCTGGCGCCGGCCGACGCCGGGCGCTTCGTCGGCCGCGTGTTCGCACAGGAGGCCTATTTGAGCCTGGGGGTCGCGGTCGTGCTGTTGCTGGTCGAACGCCAGCGCAGCCAGGCGGCCAGCGGAACCGGCTCGGTCTTCAGCGCCAACATCCTGTTGCTGCTCGGCACGCTGTTCTGCACGGTCGGCGGCTACTTCGCGGTGCAGCCGATGATGGAGGCGGCCCAGGCCGGGCAGGGCGCGGTCTCGTTCGGCGCATTGCACGCCGTTTCCGGCGGGCTGTTCGTGCTGAAGGGGTTACTGGTGCTCGCGCTAGCCTGGCGCCTGACGCGCCTCAGGACTGCTGCGACTTCTTGACGCTGGTGCGGCGTTTCGCGGCGCGCTTGAGCTCGCCGCCGGCGGCGATGCGCATGTTGCCCATCACCGTGATCTTCTTGACCTGCGCGCGGTGGTTGCCGCTCTTCGAGAACTTCAGGATCTTGACGACCCGCGGGCCGGCGCCGCGGCCTTCGCGTTCGGCCTTCTCCTTCGGCGGCATCGGGCGCCACAGCACCAGCAGCTTGCCGATATGCTGGATGGGGGCGGCGCCGAGCGCGTCGGCCAAGGTCGTGAAGATCGTCTCGCGCGTGGCGCGCTCGTCGGAGAACACGCGCACCTTGATCAGGCCGTGAGCGTTCAGCGCCGCGTCCACTTCCTTCTGCACCGCGGGCGTGAGGCCGTCGGAGCCGATCATCACCACCGGGGCCAGGTGATGGGCAGCGGCGCGGTGGTCCTTGCGTTGGGCGGGAGTGAGTTGGATCGCAGTCATCTCCGTATTATCCCCGTACAAATGACAGCCCCCCAGTCGCTACGCTCCTGCCGCCGAGGGGCACGCAATGGTCTGGTGGCGGCCCGTCGACAATTGCGAAATGAAAACCCAAACCAAAAGCAAGAAGGTCAACAAGGCGTGGTTGCACGACCACATGAACGACCCGTATGTGAAACTGGCGCAGCGCGAGGGTTACCGCGCCCGCGCCGCGTACAAGCTGAAGGAGATCGACGAGGAGCTGCAGCTGCTCAAACCCGGCCAGATCGTCGTCGACCTGGGTTCGGTGCCCGGCGCCTGGAGCCAGTACGTGCGGCGCAAGTTTGCGCCCAAGGAAGCCGGCGTCGGAGGTGCCGCGGCGGGCGCGTTGAACGGCACCATCATCGCGCTCGACATGCTGGCGATGGAGCCGATCGAGGGCGTGACCTTTCTGCAAGGCGACATTCGCGAAGACTCGGTGCTGGCGCAGCTGGAGGGAATCGTCGCCGGGCGCCCGGTCGACGTGGTCGTCTCCGACATGGCGCCGAACCTCTCGGGCATCGAGAGCGCCGATTCGGCGCGCATCAGCCACCTGGTCGAGCTCGCCGTCGAGTTCGCCCGAAAGCACCTGACGCCGAACGGGGCGCTGGTCTGCAAGGTGTTCCACGGCAGCGGCCACAGTCAGCTCGTGAAGCTGTTCAAGACGAACTTCCGGGTCGTCAAGCCGATCAAGCCAAAGGCCTCGCGCGACAAGTCGGCCGAGACCTTTCTGGTCGGGATCGGGCTGAAACCGCTCGCTCAAGGCCGCGCCGGCGCGGTCGATAATCCCCAGTGAGGTCGCTCCCGCGTGCCAGACGGCTCGATACACGCCCGCCAGCCGGGGAATTGCGTGCCGGGCCAAGGGCTTGACTGGACTAAAATCGGCCGCAGATGGCTGGGGTGGCGGCGCGCGGCGCCCTGCCTTCCTGCTCAAGACCCGAAACTGGAGTCGCGGTGAACAATCAATGGTTCTCTAAGGTTGCTGTCTGGCTGGTGATCGCACTGGTGCTGTTCACCGTTTTCAAGCAGTTCGACCGCACCGCGTCGCAGTCGGGAATGATGGGCTACTCCGATTTCCTGGAAGAGGTGCGAGCCAAGCACATCAAGAGCGTGCAGCTCCAGGACGTCGGCGGCGGCAGCACCGAGATCCGCGCCCGCACCACCGACGACAAGGAGGTACGCACCACCGCCACGGCACTCGACCGCGGCCTGGTCGGCGACCTGATCAGCAACAACGTCAAGTTCGATGTCAAGCAGCGCGAGGAGCCCTCGTTCCTGGTCGGCATCTTGATGTCCTGGGGCCCGATCCTGTTGCTGATCGGCGTCTGGATCTACTTCATGCGCCAGATGCAGGGCGGTGGCAAGGGCGGCGCGTTCAGCTTCGGCAAGAGCAAGGCCCGCATGCTGGACGAGGCCAACAACACGACCACCTTCGCCGACGTCGCCGGCTGCGACGAAGCGAAGGAAGAGGTCAAGGAACTGGTCGACTTCCTGAAGGATCCGCAGAAGTTCCAGAAGCTCGGCGGGCGCATCCCGCGCGGCGTCCTGCTGGTCGGCCCTCCGGGGACCGGCAAGACGCTGCTCGCCAAGGCGATCGCCGGCGAGGCCAAGGTACCGTTCTTCTCGATCTCGGGCTCCGATTTCGTCGAGATGTTCGTCGGCGTCGGCGCGGCGCGCGTGCGCGACATGTTCGATCAGGCCAAGAAGAGCGCACCCTGCATCATCTTCGTCGATGAGATCGACGCGGTCGGCCGTCACCGCGGCGCCGGCCTCGGCGGCGGCAACGACGAACGCGAGCAGACGCTGAATCAGATGCTGGTCGAGATGGATGGCTTCGAGACCAATGTCGGCGTGATCGTGATGGCCGCGACGAACCGGCCCGACATCCTCGACCCGGCGCTGCTGCGCCCGGGCCGCTTCGACCGCCAGGTCTACGTGACCCTGCCCGACGTGCGCGGCCGCGAGCAGATCCTGAACGTGCACATGCGCAAGGTGCCGGTCGGGCAGGACATCCGCGCCGACATCCTGGCGCGCGGCACGCCCGGGTTCTCCGGTGCCGACCTCGCCAACCTGGTCAACGAGGCGGCGCTGTTCGCGGCGCGCCGCAGCGGCCGCGTCGTCGAGATGAACGACTTCGAGAAGGCCAAGGACAAGATCATGATGGGCCCGGAGCGCAAGTCCATGATCATGGCCGAGGAGGAGCGCAAGAACACCGCATACCACGAGTCCGGCCATGCGCTGGTGGCGCGCCTGATGCCGAAGGCCGACCCGGTGCACAAGGTCACCGTGATCCCGCGCGGCCGCGCACTCGGCGTGACGATGCAGCTGCCCGAGGGCGACCGCTACAGCACCGACAAGATCCGCATGCTCAGCACGATCTCGATCCTGTTCGGCGGGCGCATCGCCGAAGAGGTGTTCATCGGCGAAATGACGACCGGCGCCAGCAACGACTTCGAGCGCGCCACGCACATCGCGCGCGACATGGTCACGCGCTACGGCATGACCGACGCGCTGGGCACGATGGTCTATGCCGAGAACGAGGGCGAGATTTTCCTCGGCCGCTCGGTCACCAAGACCACGACGATGAGCGAGCAGACGATGCAGGCGGTGGACCGCGAGATCCGCCGCATCATCGACGAGCAGTACGCGGTCGCGCGCAAGCTGATCGAGGACAACAAGGACAAGATGCACGCGATGGCGAATGCGCTGCTCGAGTACGAGACCATCGACACCGAGCAGATCGACGACATCATGAACGGCCGCCCCCCGCGCCCGCCGAAGGACTGGACACCGTCGATGAGCAAGACGGTACCGCCGAAGCCGCCGGCCGCCCCCGGCACGGCCGCGGCCACCGCCTGAGCGGGCCGCGGCGGCGCCGGATCGACACGGGGCTTCGGCCCCGTTTTTGGTTCCGGCAGCACATGGCTTCGCAATATGAGCCCTCGCCGAGGAACACGCCGGCCGCGTTGTTTCATTTCTGTTCGCAATGTTCTGGCAGACCACTCGATTTCGCATTGACCTGACGCGCCCGCTGGTGATGGGCATCGTCAACGTCACGCCCGATTCGTTTTCGGACGGCGGCGTGCACGCGAGCGCAGCGGCGGCGATCGCGCACTGCGAACGGTTGCTCAGCGAGGGCGCGGACCTGCTCGACCTGGGCGGCGAATCGACGCGCCCGGGCTCGCGGCCGGTGTCGATCGAGGAAGAGCTGGCCCGCGTGCTGCCGTTGCTCGACGAACTGTTGAATCGGGGCTCGGCCTGGGACGCTTTCCGGGC
>JANXZN010000136.1 GCA_025355545.1 Rhizobacter sp. | reverse complement strand
CGATCCTGGCCGCTCGGCACGAGTTGTACATGCGTGCCCGCGCACTCAACCCGGCCCGCTGGTCGGGCGCCACACGCAACTGGTCGCCCATCGGCCCAGTGACCCTCAACCCCGAACGCGACTCGAACGTTCAGACGCATGCGGGAGCTTCAGAAATACAGCCGCTGGCTGCATGAACGAGGCGACAAATACCTTGACGCGCGCCGGGGAAGTCATGTCCATTGTCTTCGTTGGAATCGATCTGGCCAAGAACGTCTTTGCGCTGCACGGCGTGAACGACGGCGGCGCGGTGCAACTGCGCCAGCCCAAGGTTGCACGCGCCAAGCTGCATGAACTGGTGGCCGCACTGCCGCCGTGCACCATCGGTATCGAAGCCTGCTCGGGTGCGCACCATTGCACGCACAAGTTCCGAGACGCCGTCGCAGGTGAGCAGGTGTCCGCCGTCGGCAGACGGGTCAGCACGGCGGATCAGCCACTCCTCGTCTCGGATGACGACGCGTGCGCCTGCGGCGGGAGCCGGTGGTGAGGATCGGAGGGTCGTGTAGTTCAAAATTTGTCGCTTCTGTTCGCGCTATCAGGTGGCATCGGCGATCTTCGCGTGGGCCACTCCGACCTTGCCTTCAACAATCGCTGCCAATGCCTTGGGCGATTCCACCGTCACATGGTCCGCGAGCCGCATGATGTCCAACGCCAACTCCGTCGGAACGGCGTAGGGCAACTTCAGTCTGTAGCTGCCATCGGCAAGGCGCTCGCCTTTCTGGTCCGGGTGCCAGATCTCGCGCGACACCCACTCAGCCACTTCGGCGTCGAACCGCAAGGACGCCCAATGCAGCATTGCTCCCGAGAATGCGCCGTACCCGCGATCGAATTCAGCCTCGAGCGCCTTGACCGAAACGTCCTTCGCCCGCTGATCGAGCAATTCAGCCGTTTCAATCGCATCGAGCGAGAACCGTCGGAGCGCATCAGCCTGGTGGCACCATGCATCCAGGTACCAGGTATTCCGGTAGTACACGAGACGCTGCGGTGACACCTCCCGATCGCCATCGACCTTGCGACCTCGGCTGCGGTATCGCAGATGCACGCGCCTGCGCTTGATCACGGCCGCACCGATCGATTCGAAGAACTTGCTGGGCACCGGCCGCTTCGCCGCGCTGATGATCTTCACCCGCTTCATCAGTTCCTTGGCTTCGCTCTCACTCGTGCCCAACATGCCATGCAACTTCTCAAGGAGGGGATGCAGGTGGCGAGCCAGCACGCCGCCCTCATCAAGGTTCTCGATCAATTGGTGCATGGTCAGCAACGCGTGAATCTCGCGCTCGCTGAACCAGACGCCAGGCAGCTCATGACTGGCTTGGGCCTTGTCATGCGCTCCCGGATCGAACTTGTAGCCGTTCTGGTATCGGTCATAGACGATAGGCGCGTCCATGCGTTCGCGCAGATATTCGAGGTCACGCCTGAGCGTGGCTCGCGAGACGCCGAGCTCATTCATCAGCTCGACAAAGCTCACATGGCCAGCCTCGGGCCGGCGGTTGCGAATCAACACTTCGATCTTGTAAAAGCGCTCGGTTCGGTCCATAGCATCGCTCGTCAGTGTCTCAGCAGGTGAGACAGCATGCTAACGGGCGTCAGATGGGGCGCGCCGTGAAAATTCCCACCTATTTTGGGGTCACGGAGGGTTCACCCGCTATTCCGTCCAAACGCCCCAGCCGCAGGTTCCCCGCGGCACTCTCATCGCTGACCCGTTGATAGCACTCGCAGTGCTCACGCCACGAGACTCCGGTCGCGGATACTTGCCCCGGCGATCGAGCCAGGCTGACCCTGGTGCGAACCCCGACGAGAGTCCTATCGAACAAATCGCGAGCGGCCATCCAGTCCGATGGCTGTCGTGCCCTGACTGGTTGCATGCTGCACATCCATTTTGCCAATCGCTACGAGACGCTGACAAGGCTATTGATTGACCGTCTGGGCGAGGGCCGCGGCAGCGTCTTTACCGCGGACCAGCTCATCGTGCCAAGCGCGGCCGTGCGTCGTTCGCTGACCCTGGCGATCGCCGACCACGCCGGTATCTGCGCCAACGTGCAGTTCGGCTTCCTCGCAAGCTGGCTCTGGCAGCAGATCGGCCGCCTGGTGCCCACGGTTGCCGAAGAGTCGCCGTTCACCCCGGTGGCACTGGCCTGGCGGGTTTTCACAGTCTTTGGTGACCCCGAGTTCGTGGCCGCGCACCCGCGCCTGGCGTCGTACCTTACGGGCGCGGACGATGTGATGCGCTACGAGCTCGCGCGCAGGGTTGCGGGCCTGCTTGAGCAGTACGTCACCTACCGGGCCGACTGGCTCGAGACGTGGCTGAAGGTGCAGCTTGCCGAACTGGACACGCAGGACGAAGCCGTGCTCGCCGACGAGCGCTGGCAGGCCGCCCTCTGGCGGCGCATCACGGGCGAGCTGGGCCTGGGTACCCTGCATCCTGCGGTTGCATTTGGCCAGGCACTGCAGACGGTCAGCCCGGACGCGGCGGCCAAGGCGGGGCTGCCAGCCAGCGCCCACATTTTCGCGCTGCCCACGATGCCGCCGCTGCACATACAGCTGCTTCGGCAGATCGGCCGCTCGGTGGACCTTCACCTCTACGTGCTCAACCCCTGTCGCGAATACTGGTTCGAGGTCATCGACCGACGGCGGCTGAGCCACCTCGCCGCCCGGGGGCGCGCCGAGAGTCACGAGGAGGGCAACCGCTTGCTGGCCGCCTGGGGGCGGCAGACACAGTCCCATGTCGACGTGCTGGTGGAAAGTTGTGGCGAAGGCTCCGACGACGACAGCTGCTTCGAGCCGCATCCGGCCGGCACGCTGCTCGCCCGCCTGCAGAACGCCATCCTCGACCTCACCGAGCTCGAACCCGGGTCTGTTTCCTTGGCCAGCGACGACCGCAGCCTGGAAGTGCATGCTTGCCATTCGCTGACCCGCGAGCTAGAGGTGCTGCAGGACCATTTGCTCGGCCTGTTCGCCGGTGCTTCCAAAAACGAGGGCTCGCTGCAACCGTCGAATGTCCTTGTCGTGACGCCCGACCTGGAGGCTGCGGCGCCGCTGATCGATGCCGTGTTCGGCACGGTTCCGAAGGAGCGCTTCATTCCGTACGCAGTGACCGGGCGTGCGCGCAGCGGCGTCAACACACCAGCGCGTGCCCTGCTGGCGTTGCTGGCGCTGGCCGGATCTCGCTTTGCGTCGAGTTCGGTGTTCGGTCTGCTGCAGCAAGCCATCGTCGCGCGCCGCTTCGCTCTGGACAACGATGCGCTGCAACAGGTGCGCGACTGGATGGGTGAATCCGGCATCCGCTGGGCGCTGGATGCGGATCACCGAGCGAGCTTCGACGTTCCGGCCGAGGCCCGCCACACGCTGGCCGACGGCTTGGGCCGTTTGTTCCTCGGCTACGCGCTACCTTCGCAAGCCGGTGAGCCGTTCGACGCGTTGCTGCCTTGCGGCGATGCGGAAGGATCGGACGCCGTCGCTCTCGGTGCGTTCTGGAGCTACGTCGACGCGCTGAAACGGCTGCACGCCGCGGTCTCGGTTCCGCAACTGCCCGCGGCGTGGGCGTCGCTGCTCCTCGACGCGATCGACACCTTCATGAAGCCCACCGGCAACGAACTGGACGACTTGCGCGAGCTGCAGGACGGGATCCGCGAGTTGGTCGCAACGATGTGGCGCGGTGGCGTGACAGGCCCAGTGCCCCTCGCCGTCGTCCGCACGGCACTGGAGCAATTGCTCGACGACCCGGCGCGCGGTGGTGTGCCCAGCGGCAGTGTCACCTTCTCGTCGATGAGCAGCCTGCGCAACCTGCCGTTTGCCGTCGTCTGCGCAATCGGATTGAACGACGGCGCCTTCCCGACGTCGAACCGCCCCCCTGAGTTCGACCTGATGTCGTTGCATCCGCGGCGCGGCGACCGGCAGCGCCGCGATGACGAGCGCAACCTGTTCCTCGACCTGCTGCTCGCCGCACGCCAAGGCCTCTACCTGAGCTACAACGGTCGCAGCGTGCGCGACAACTCGCCGTTGCCACCCTCGGTGCTGGTGTCGGAACTGCTCGAGGCCGTGATTCCAGCCGTCGCCACCGACCCGGCCTGCGCCACGTCGTTGGCCAGCGCACGGCGGCGCCTGGTCGTCGAGCACCCGCTGCAGCCGTTCGCGATCGAGGGCTTCGCCATCGAAGGCGAGCCGCGCCTGCGCAGCTTCAACCGGGAACTCGGCGAGGCCCTGCGTCGCAGCCTGGAGCAGATGCCCATCCCGGCTGCGGCGCCAATGACCGCTGCCGATACCCCAGCGGAGAGCGACCGAGACGACGCGGTCGACGAGGGCAACACCGAGGACGATGCGGGCGATCCGCTACCGTTGTTCTTCGCGGCCCCGCTGTCACCGCCCGGACCGGAATGGCGCGAAGTGTCGTTGTTGCAACTGGTCGAGTTCTTCCGCAACCCGTGCCGCTATTTGCTGCGGCGACGGCTCGGCATTGACCTTCAGCGCGACGCAGAAGAGCTGCTGGACGAGGAACCGTTCCTGCCCGACTTTCCCGGGCGCAGTGCCCTGGCCCGCCGACTCATGCCTCACCTGCTGGAGAACGAAAGTGCCGCTGCCGTACAGGCGCTCGCGGCAGCGGGCATCGAAATGCCGAGCGGCCAACTGGGTGCGCGCCAGCTGGAGCGAGAGCTTGAATCCCTGACCACCTTTGCAGCTCGGGTGCGCGGCGAAACGACCGAACCATGCCTTTCCCCACATCAGGCGTCGATCGAGATCGACATCGACGGGGAGCCTTGGCGCCTGCGCGCCGGATTCGCCGACTTGCGTCCGTCGGCGCTGCTGCGCTGGCGCTACGACTCGCTGCGAGCCAGCGATGCGCTGGAAGCCTGGCTCAACCACCTGACCTTGTGTGCCGCCCTGCCAGACGGGATGGCGGGCCGCACCCGATGGCTGTCGATCGACGCCGTGATGAGCCTGAAGACTCCCGACCAGCCCATTGCGATTCTCACGGATCTGCTGCGCATCTACCGGCGCGGCCTGTGCGAGCCGGTGCACTTCTTCCCGAAATCGGCCTGGGCCTTCGTCGAAGGGGACGGCAGCCTCTCGAAGGCCACCGGTGTCTGGCAGGTCACGAAGGATCGACCGTACGGAGAGGCGTCAGATGCCGCGTATCGGCTCGCCCTTCGTGGACGGGCAACGCCGTTGAACGACGAGTTCGCCGAACTCGCCGCCGCGGTCTTCGATCCGCTGCGGGCCCACATCGATGCGGAGTCCTGATCCCATGAGCCGCCGGGCCGTTCCCAAGGCGAATACCGCAGCGCGTAGCGCGCAGGTTTCCTGATGAGCCCTACCGCCCTTGACGTCTTCCGCTGCCCGCTGGATGGCATCAGCCTGATCGAGGCCTCGGCCGGCACCGGCAAGACCTGGAACATCTGCGGTCTGTACATGCGCCTGCTGCTTGAGCGCCAGCTCGAGGTACAGCAGATCCTCGTGGTCACCTTCACCAACGCGGCGACGGCCGAACTGCGCGAGCGCATCCGCAGCCGCATCGCCGAGACCCTCGCCTGCCTGCGCGCCAGTGGCCCCATCGCTGCCGACCCCTTCGTCGGCACCCTGCTGAAGACCCTGAGATCACAGCATGGCCTGGACGACGCTGCGATGGCGTTGCGCCTGGACCAGGCTCTGCAGACCTTCGACGAGGCTTCGATCTTCACGATCCACGGTTTCTGCCAGCGCGCGCTGGGCGACACGCCGTTCACGGCCGGCATGCCGATGTCGCTGGAGCTGCTGACCAACGACAGCGAGATGCGTCTGGAGGTGGTGCACGACTTCTGGCGCCGCCACCTTTCCGGTGGCGCATTGCCGTCGGCATTGGCCAGCCACCTGCTCAACCGCAAGGACTCGCCCGACACCTACGCCAAGCTGCTGAAACGACAACTCGCCAAGCCCTTGTCGCGGGTGATCTGGCCAGCGGAGATCGATCAGCTCACGTCGGTCGACACCAGCGACTTGGCCGCCGCCCATGCCGCCGCACGGTCCGTCTGGCAACGGGAGCGCGATGCGATCGTGCGCTGCGTCACCGAGGCATTGCCTCGATTGAATGGCACTTCCTACAAGCCCGATTCTGTCGCGAAGGCGGCCGCAAGTTGGGATGTCCTGATGGCGAGCGGCGATCCGCTTGCCGCTGCTGGCAAGCTTGAGAAACTCGATCTGTTGCGGCAGTCCACGCTCGCAGCCAAGGCGAAGAAGAACCAGGCGCCGCCCCAGCACCCGTTCTTCGAACAGGCCGAGGTCTTGCTGGCTTTGCGCGAGACCGTGAGCCAAGCCCTCGCGCTGGCACGCATGCGGCTGGTGCGTGAACTGCTGACGAGTGGCCCGCCGGAATTGCGTCGTGCCAAGCGCGAGCGCCGGGTGATCGCCTTCGACGACATGCTCTACAACGTCTACGAGCGGCTGACCGGCGGCGACTGCCCCTGGCTCGCCGGTGCGTTGAAGACACGCTTTCCAGCGGCGCTGATCGACGAGTTCCAGGACACCGACCCGCTCCAGTTCGCGATCTTCAAGGCCATCTACGGAATCAACGGCATCACGTCATCGTTGTTCCTGGTGGGCGACCCGAAGCAGGCGATCTACAGCTTCCGCAACGCCGATCTGCACACCTACCTGCGCGCCCGCGGCGAGGCAGGGGCCGAATACTCGCTGGCCGAGAACCAGCGCTCCACAAGGGGACTGCTGGAGGCCCTGAACGCCCTTTTCGCCACCAATGACCAGGCTTTCATGCTGCCGGGCCTCGACTACCGCCGGGTCGACTACGGGCCCAAGCCACGCAAGTCGCTTGTCGACCGCACCGAGGCACGCGCGCCATTGCAGCTGTGGGCGCTGCCGCGCGACGACCAGGGCCAGCCGCTGCCGAAGAAAGAGGCGCGCCAGGCGGCGGTAGCTGCATGTGCCGGCGAGATCGCCCGGTTGATCGGTGCGGCGCAGCTCGGGGAGATCATGCTCGACGACAAGCCGCTGTCGGCGGGCTCCATTGCCGTACTGGTTCGCAGCCATGCGCAGGGCGGCGAGATGCGCCGTGCGCTCGCAGCGTTGGGTGTGGGCAGTGTCGAGTTGTCGCAGGCCAGCATCTTCGAGACCACCGATGCGGAGGAACTTTCGCGCTTGCTTGCGGCCATCCTCGAGCCGGCGCGTGACCAGCTTCTGCGCGCGGCGCTTGCCACCGAGCTGATGGGCCAGGATGCGGCCGCCATCGAGGCCGTGTCAGCGGACGAGGTTCGGCTGCTCGGATTCGTCACCCGTTTTGCCGAATACCGCGATGTCTGGCTGCAGCGCGGTGCCGGCGTGATGCTGCGGCAGTTCATGTTGCGCGAAGCGGTCAGCGAGCGACTGCTGGTGCGATCCGATGGCGAGCGGCGCCTGACCAACCTGCTGCACCTGTCCGAGTGCCTGCACGAGGCTGCGGAGACCCACCCTGCCCCCGAGGCGCTTCTGCTCTGGCTGCAGGCGCAGCGCGCCGAGGGCCGGGGCGACGATGCCGCGCAGCTGCGGCTGGAGTCCGACCGCAACCTGGTCCAGATCATCACGATCCACAAGTCCAAGGGACTGGAGTACCCGGTGGTGTTCTGCCCGTTCGCGTGGGACGGTCACCCGGGCGGCGCGCCGGGCGGCCCCGAGGGCCGGGAGTACCACGACGACGAAGGCCGCCCCGTGATCGATTTCCGCACCGGCGCCGAGGCCGACGCAGACGCTGCCGGCATCAAGGAACAGGTCGACATCGAGCGCGCTGCCGAGAATCTTCGTCTCGTCTATGTGGCGCTGACGCGGGCGGTGCATCGTTGCTACATCGTCGTCGGCCCATACCTCACCAAGAAGAGCACCAAGGAGGGCTGTCGCTGCCTGTTGAATTGGCTCGTCGCAGGTCAGGGCCAGTCACCGCCGGGCTGGTTGAAGAACACGTTGACGCCGGCCAATATCGACGCCGCCTGGTTGTCGCTGGCAGCAAAGAACGCCCCGCGAATCGGCCTCGGTCCGTTGCCTCAAGGCGTTCCCGCCGCGGTACATCCCATGCGAGCGGCACCTGGCTCCGTGGCCGCACTCGATCCGCCGCGCCGCATACCTGCCGGCTGGTGGATCGGCAGCTACAGCAGCCTCGCGCACGGTGCACGACACGAGGGCGCGGCCGTGGACCACGACTTGCGCGCGTTGAAGACCGAAGCCGCGATCGCCACCGTGGTGGCCCCGATCGAAGATGACGACATCGTGCGATTCCCGCGCGGCTCCGTCGCAGGCGAATGTATTCACGCCGTGCTCGAGCACATCGACTTTACCAATCCGACCGGCTGGCCGTCCGCCATCGACGCGGCACTGCGCACGCGACCGCAGACCGTGCCCGGGGGCGCCTCTGCTGCGCCACTGGCGAAGATGCTTGCACGCATGCTTCGGGATGTGCTGAACACGCCGTTGCCGGTGGGCCCCCGATTGGCCGACATACCGCGAGGGCGGTGCCTGATCGAGCTGGAGTTCAGCCTGCCCTCGAAACGCTTGAGTGCCAGCCGGCTCGCCTCGGTGTTGCACCTAGACGGCTACCCGGTGCCGCCGCTGGCCTTCGGCACGCTGGAAGGCTACCTGCGCGGCTTCATCGACCTCATCTTCGAGCATGAGGGACGTTTCCACATCCTCGACTGGAAGTCCAATTACCTCGGGGACACGCCGGCTCACTACGGCGCCGCGCCGATGGCGCGTGCAATGGACGAACACGGCTACCACCTGCAATACCTGCTCTACGCGGTCGCAGTGCATCGATATCTGCAGCAGCGGTTGCCCGACTACCGCTATGACGATCACTTTGGAGGCGTGATGTACCTCTTCGTACGTGGTGTGCGACCAGGCTGGATGGCGGCTGATGGCGCGGCCACGGGTGTCTACGCGCATCGGCCGACACTGCAGGTCCTCGAGCAGATCTCGGCCTTGCTGGAACCGATCAAGGTGGCCGCATGAACGCCGTCGTCGATTCGCCTGCAGACTTGCCCGCTGCGCATCTGGCCGAGGGCTTTGCCAGGCACGTCGAGCAATGGGCCCGAGACCTGAAGTGCGACGACGCGGGTGTTCGCACCGTGCGCCGCGCTGCGTTCGAGGTGAGCATGGCCACCAGCGACGGCCATGTGTGCCTGTCGCTTGCTGAACTGGCCACTGGGCTTGCACCGGCGCATGCATCCGCGCCATACCTCGCGCCGTTGCGGCAAGGCTTGCTCGCATCGGGTCTGGTCGGCACGCCCGATTCCCCGGGCGCGCTGCCGATGATCCTGGACGATGACGACCGCCTCTATCTGCATCGCTATTTCGACTACGAGCGACGTCTCGCGCGCCGGTTGATGTGTGCCGCCAGCACCGAGCCCACATTGGTCGACGGCGTCACGCGAAAGCGGCTGGACGAACTCTTCGACGCCAACGCCGTGCTGGTCGATGGTGCGGTCGACTGGCAGAAAGTCGCCGCGGCGCTCGCCTTGCGTCAGCGACTGACAATCATCAGTGGCGGCCCCGGGACCGGCAAGACGACCACGGTGGTGAACCTGCTTGCGTGCCTGATCGCACAGGACCCGGACTGCCGCATCGCGCTGGCCGCACCCACCGGCAAGGCCGCGGCCCGCATGACCGAGGCGATTCGCCTGCGAGCCGAGCATCTGCCGCCGGAGATCCGCGATCGGCTGCCGTCCGAATCGTTCACCATCCATCGACTGCTTGGCGTGCGACCGGGCCCCGGCGGCTTCGTGCATCACGCCGGCAATGCGCTCGCCATCGATGCGCTGGTCGTCGACGAGGCATCGATGCTCGACGTGGCGTTGGCCACGAAGCTGCTCGAGGCTGTGCCCGAGACAGCGCGCATCATCCTGCTCGGCGACAAGGATCAGTTGGCAGCCGTTGAGTCGGGAGCGGTGTTCTCGGAACTCAGCGCAGACCCAACGCTGAGCGATACCTGTCGTCGCGACATCGCCGAGCTGTGCGACCTGCGCCCTGAACAACTCGTCTTGCCAGTTCCCACCCAGCCGAGTGCACTGCAGGACGGGGTGATCTGGTTTACGCAGAATTTCCGCTTTGCTGCGGATTCAGGTATCGGGCGCCTGGCCGCCGACATCAAGGGGGCCCGCGCGAAGGACGCCATCGCCTGGCTGCGCGCTGGTGAGGACGACTCGGTCCGCTGGCTGGATGACGGCGGGGCGGCACCAGGCGAGGCCACGTCGAAATTCTTGCTTGATGGCTTCGGGCCCTACCTGGACGCCGTGGGGCGCGACCCGATGGACCATGCTGGCATCACCGAATCGTTCGGGTCGTTTCGTGCACTTTGCGCGGTGCGTGAGGGCCCGCGTGGCGTGGTCGCAATCAACGAGCGGATGACACGCCACGCCCATGCCGTGCTGAACCCTCTCCTCACGCCGCAAGGCATCAACGCGGCTTCATCATGGTACGCAGGCCGGCCGGTGATGGTGCTGCGCAACGACTACGTGCTCAGGCTCTTCAACGGCGACATCGGCATCACACTGCCAGACGCCAGCGGCGAACTGATGGTCTTTTTCCCCGACGCCGGCAGCGGATTTCGGGCGTTCGCCCCGGTGCGGCTGCCGGCGCATCAGACGGCGTTCGCGATGACGGTACATAAGTCGCAGGGTTCGGAGTTCGACGAGGTGCTGGTTCTCTTGCCCGAGCAGCGCAGCCGCGTCGTGACTCGCGAACTGCTCTACACGGCGGTGACACGCGCCCGACAACGTGTCGCCATCTGCGCTGGTGCGCAGGTGCTTGGCGCCGCCATTCAGTCAGCTACCGGTCGCCACTCAGGGTTGCTCGCGCGGCTGCGCGAGGCTGCGACTGAACTCAAGGACCCCACTCCACATGACACGACTCCTGCAAACCGGTGACTGGCACCTTGGTCGATATCTGCACGGCGTGTCTCTGCTCGAGGAGCAGGCGCAGATGCTGGACCAGTTTGTCGCGCTGGCCGGCAGCGAAGGAGTCGACGTCGTCATCATCGCTGGCGACGTCTATGACAGTTCAGTGCCGCCGGCCGACGCCGTCGCGCTGCTCGACGATGTGCTGTCACGCCTTGTCGTCGACTGCGGCATTCCCGTCGTCGTGATCGCCGGAAACCACGACAGCGCCGAACGGATCGGCTTTGGCGGGGGGATCTTCGGGAGGCAGGGGCTGCACCTGCGAGGAACGCTCGACGATCTCTCGCCGATTCTTCTTAGCGACACCCACGGCACGGTTGCACTTCACCCGCTGCCTTGCGTCGAACCGCTCTTTGCCCGCGCGCTGCCGGGTGGCGAGGCCGTCTGCGACCATCAGAGCGCCATGAGCCATGTCGTCTCGATGTTGCGGGCCCAGCGGGTGCCCGGCACATCGCAATGTGCTCATCGGCCATGCCTTTGTCACCGATGCCAGCGAGTCGGACTCCGAACGGCCACTCTCGATCGGTGGCGCCGGTATGGTCACAGCAGTCACCTTCGACGGCTTCGATTATCGCCCGACGGGAATCGGCGCACGGTCGGGAGAAGGCACAGCGGGTTGACCTGCCGCTCTGTCCTTGACCTTCTCGCGGTGATGCTCGATGGCACAGCCAGCTGCGGCGCCGATGACACCGTGATGCCCAGCGACGTGCCCTGCAACGCCACCGACTGCAGCACCTTTCAGGCAACCTTTCGCATGCGACAAAGCTGGCAGCAAGGCCATAGGGCCGGCCAACGCAAGGACAATCAGGATTCTGCTCATGTGGACTCCTCCGTGCACCTCTCATCGAGGCATGCTGCCAAGCATAGGCATGCGCCCCGGCGGCGCAATGAGCGGGGTGCCCAAGAATCGGTAGGAGCGCTCTTACGCCGAGTTTGCTGAGGCGACGGAACCGGACATCAGGGAACGCGTGCGCGAGTCGCTGCCGGCCGAGAAACGTACATAGGCTCCTTCGGCTGCTTAGGGTCGACGAAAGGCGGTGAAGGCGGCAAAGGCGGTGAATTCCTCCAACACAAGTCGACAAAATGCAGCTCTACGTCAACTTCGGCGCATGTCTGCCGGCGCGCGTTCGAGAAAGTCCATTGCGACGGTCTTCGCCGCGGCGCCCATCTTCTCGGGGGAGCCGTCGTGATTGACCCACACGACCAGGCGCAACGAGTTGCTGAGACCTCCCGGCGTGGGGTCGTCGGTGATCTCAATCTCGCTGGCCGACATGCCGTCGATGACTGCGGCGGGCTGGCTCCTCATGAGCTTCCCGCGATGGGATTGAAGTCGTGACAGCGGCAAGAAGACCCCGGACGAGTTCTACTTCGCGACGCTGCCGGCCACCAAACGGGCAGCTTGAGCGGTGAACACGAGTTGACCGGCGCCACGTGTCGTTGCACCGGGTTTCGCGCTTGCTGCCGGAGCGCGTCTCCGGCATCGTCGACGGGTGATGCGGCACGGCCGAAACGCGTCGTCACAACTTCCGTGATGCAGTTGCAGGCGCCACCCCTCGTTCGAGGGGAAAGGCGGCTTGTTGTCTGACATCGACCGCTGCGGGGATCGCCCATACTGCACCGCAGCAAAGGAGCGCTGTATGGACCTCGAGCAATTGATGGGGCGGTACTTTCGGTTGAAGCAGGAACTGGCCATCGCCTACAAGGCGCAGCCATGGCAGAGCGGCCGCATCGACCGTCTCGCCGACGAGCTCGCCGCGACCGAACGCGAAATCGCTAGATTGCAACCCGCCGACGAGCAATACAGTGAACCGATGATGAGCGTCGCGCGCTGACGCGGCTCGCGTCGCTCACACGCTGCGGGTTTTTGCGCCGCGCCGTGACAATGCCGCATGACTTCGGCCGACGCACCCGTTTCCACAACCTCCATTCCCCGATTTGCCGTGCCGGCCCTCGCGCTGGCGGCCTTTGGCAGCGGCCTGTCGCTGCGCCTGACCGACGCCCTGCTGCCACTGTTCGCACGCGAGTTCGGCGTCGGCCTGGGCCACGCGGCCGCCGTCGTGACCGCGTTTTCGGTCGCCTACGGGCTGTCGCAGCTGTTTTTTGGCCCGGTCGGTGACCGCTTCGGCAAGTACCGCGTGATCGCGTGGGCCTGCGCAGCCTGCGCGCTGACGGCGTCGCTGTGCGGCCTTGCACAAGGCTTCACGCAGCTCGTGTTCGCACGGCTGCTGGCCGGCGCCACCGCCGCGGCGATCATTCCGTTGTCGATGGCCTGGATCGGCGACGTCGTGCCCTACGAGGACCGCCAACCGGTGCTGGCGCGCTTCCTGATCGGGCAGATCCTCGGCCTGTCGGCCGGCGTGTTCATGGGCGGCTTCGCGGCCGACCACCTGAACTGGCGCGTGCCCTTCTTCGCCATCGGCGCCGGCTTCGCGGCGATCAGCGTGATGCTGCTGGCGTTCGACCGCCGCCTGCCCGCGCGCGCCCGCGAGTTGCGGCGCGCCGATGGCGACGCGCTGGCGCGCATGGTCGGCGAGTTCTCGCAGGTGCTCGCGAGACCGTGGGCTCGCGTCGTGCTGGTCTCGGTGTTTCTCGAAGGCGGCTTTGTCTACGGCTCGTTCGCGTTCATCGCGACCCATCTGCACCAGAGGTTCGGCATCGCGCTCGCGACCGCGGGCTCGACGGTAATGCTGTTCGGCTTCGGCGGCCTGCTGTTCGCGCTCGCATCGGCGCCGTTGGTGCGGCGCCTCGGCGAGGTCGGCCTGACCGGCGTCGGCGGCGTCGTGCTCGCCGGCGCACTGCTCGCGGTCGGTCTCGCACCGGCATGGTGGTGGGCGATGCCGGCCTGCTTCGTCGCCGGGCTGGGCTTCTACATGCTGCACAACACGCTGCAGATCAACGCCACGCAGATGGCACCGGAGCGGCGCGGCGCCGCGGTGTCGGCGTTCGCGTCATGCTTTTTTCTCGGCCAGGCCGCCGGTGTCGCGGCGGCCGGCGTGCTGGTCGTACAGCTCCGCACCGGCAGCGTGATCGCGCTCGGCGCGGGCGGCGTGCTGGTGGTCGCGCTGTGCTTCAGCCGATTGCGCTCGCGGCGCCTCGCGGCGGGTGCCGGCCTCGGCGCCGCGGCCTGAACACGGCGGGTTTCGCGCTCGCTGCGATTCAGCGCGGGCGGCGCGGCGGCGCCCCGCTGTTCGGCCCGCCGGGGCGCCGCGGCCGCTCAAAGGGCTGCGCCTGGCGCGGCGGCGGCGCGTGGCGCGCGCGCTCCTGCGCCTCGCCGCGCGCGATCTCGAGCAGGCCGTCGAGTTCGTCGAGCGGCACGCCCTTGAGCGCGCAGAAGTTCGCCTTCGTCAAGGTCGTGGTCTGGAAGTCGTGCAGCAAGCCGGCACGGTTGCGGCGCTGCTGCTCCTCAAGCTCGCGACGCGATTCCTGATTCGCGCGGCGCCGTGCGAGCTCGTCGAGCGCGACCTGGCGATGCTCGTCGCTGATCGCGCCGCTCGCCTGGCCTTCGAGGTCGAAGCGGTGTGCGGCCTTCGAGACCGCGATCAGGTACGAGGTGCTGCCGGTGTGACGCCGGAAGAACGCCGACAGCGCCTGCTTCGTGAAGACGCCCGGCGCACGCTCCTGGATGTCGATCTGGATGCGCAGCTTCAGCGGCTTGACCGCGCCGCCGAACAGCGCCGGGAACCGTTGCTTCAGCTGCTGGGCGCAGTCGGCCGGGTTCAGCGGAGTCGCGGCCGGCGTCGGAGCGGCTGCAGCGTTGGCGTTGGCGTCGGCGGCGGCAAGCGGCGGCGGGGTGGTCTCGGACATGAAGTTCGCAGGCGGGCGTCAAAGGGCTGGATTGTGCTTGCAAATCCGTCTGCGGGCCTTACCTCCGAACCTTGTGAGGAGATCGCTCGTGGGTCCCCCCGCGTCAGAATAGTTGTCGCCCCGATAGAACAGCAACCCCGGGGGCGGCGATGAAGGAAGACATTGGCTCGATACGGACAGGCATTCAAGGACAGAGCGGTGGCGAGGTTGCTGCCGCCGGAGAGCGCGGCGTTG
>JANXZN010000117.1 GCA_025355545.1 Rhizobacter sp. | reverse complement strand
CATCGTGTCCACGGCCCGCGCCACCTGCGTGCGCGCCTTGATCTTGGCTTCACCCATGCGGTGAGTGTGCCCGACCGGCCCCAGCCCGCGCGAGTGCTGGCGCTACGCTTGGTTCGCTATGACCTACTGCCGTCTCTAGGTTACTGCAGTGGGTTGCGGGTCGGAGAACTGCACTGCGCAACTTGCAAGGGCCGTCAGCGGACCAGGGTGCCGAGCAGCCAAAGGTTTGCGCCGCTGATTACCGCAAAGAGGCTCCAGGCGGCCGACTTCAACCATGGCCCGTTGGCGAATCGACCCATCATTGCCGGGTCGCTGGTCAGGCGGACCAAGGGCCAGATCGCAAACGGAAGCTGAAGACTCAGCACGACCTGGCTCCCCACCAACAGTTTGCCGACACCTGCATCGCCGAGCCACAGCACGCCACCAAACGCCGGGAGAAGCGCGAGCGAGCGCGTGATCAGGCGTCGCTGCCAACACGGAATTTTCAGATCGAGAAATCCTTCCATCACGATCTGGCCGGCAATCGTGCCGGTGAACGTGGAGCTCTGTCCCGCAGCGAGCAAAGCCACGCCGAACACCAGCGACGCGAGAGTCCCACCGACCAGCGGATCGAGCAAGTGGTAGGCGTCCTGAATCTCCGTGACCTGCCGGTGGCCCGTCGAGTGAAATGCAGACGCCGCCAGCATCAGGATCGCGGCGTTGACCAGCAGCGCCAGCGCAAGCGACACGATGGTGTCCAGGGTCGACAGCCGTATCGCATCGCGTCGGCCGTGCTCGTCGCTGGCGATGTGCCGGGTCTGGACGATCGACGAGTGCAGGTACAGGTTGTGAGGCATCACGGTCGCACCCAGGATACCGATGGCGAGCAACAGGGCCTGCGGGTCGCTGACCACATTGCCATGTGGCACCAACCCCCTCGCGGCGGCGGCCCAGTCGAGCCCGACCAGGGCCAGTTCGATGGCAAAGCAGGCGCTGATCGTCAGGATCAGCCCGAGCACGATGGCCTCGACCTGCCGAAAGCCCTTGCCCTGCAAACCCAGCACGATCACGGTGTCGAATGCGGTGATCGCGATGCCTGTCAGCAGCGACACCCCGAACAGCAGGTGCAATGCGAGCGCGCTGCCGAGCACCTCGGCCACGTCGCAGGCCACGATGGCGACTTCTGCCATCAGCCAGAGCGACCGGTTGACGCGCGGTCCGTAGCGGTCGCGGCAGGCCCGCGCGAGGTCTTTTTGCGCGACGAGTCCGAGGCGCAGGCTCAGCGTCTGCAGCAAGATCGCGGTGAGGCTCGACAGCAGCACGACCCAGAGAAGCGCGTAACCAAACTGCGAGCCCGCGGCAATGTCGGTGGCCCAATTGCCCGGGTCCATGTAGCCGACCGACACCAACAGCCCAGGCCCGGCCATGCGCATCATCCGCTGCCAGAGCGGAGCCCGCGGAGAAATCAGGACGCTGCCACGAACCTCCGATGGACAGAAAGGCGCCGTCGCGGTGCGAGGTAGCGTGAACATGAATGTGTCTGCCGCCAAAGCCACGCCCCATCGAAGGAGCGTGACCGGGCCGGTGAATCAGGCCTTGATGAACGCGAGCAGGTCGGCGTTGAACTGTTCCTGATGCGTGCTGGCAAGACCGTGAGGCGCGCCTGCATACACCTTCAGTGTCGAACCCTTGACGAGCTTGGCCGCCAGCATGGCCGAGTCGGCGATCGGCACGATCTGGTCATCGTCTCCGTGCACGATCAACGTGGGGATGTCGATCTTCTTCAGATCTTCGGTGAAGTCGGTCTCGGAGAATTGCTTGATGCAATCCAGTTCGGCCTTCAGCGAACCCTGCATCCCCATGAACCAGAACGAATCCTTCAGGCCCTGCGAGACCTTCGCGCCCGGCCGGTTGGCGCCGTAGAACGGAACCGTCAGGTCTTTGAAGAACTGCGAGCGATCGGCGCGCACACCCGCGCGGATCCCATCGAAAACTTCCATCGGCAGGCCGCCGGGGTTGGCGGCGGTCTTCAGCATGATGGGCGGCACCGCCCCCAGCAGCACGGCCTTGCTGACACGCTTCGTGCCGTGGCGGCCGATGTAGCGAGCCACTTCGCCGCCGCCCGTCGAGTGGCCGACCAGAACCGCATCTTTCAGGTCGAGCGTGTCGATGAGGGTCGCGAGATCGTCCGCGTAGGTGTCCATGTCGTTGCCGTTCCAGGGCTGGCCGGACCTTCCATGCCCGCGGCGATCATGGGCGATGGCGCGGTAGCCGCGTTCGCCCAGGTACACCATTTGCGCCTCCCAGGCATCGGCCGTGAGCGGCCAACCGTGCGAGAAGATGATCGGGCGCCCGGTGCCCCAGTCTTTGTAGTAAATCTGCGTGCCGTCTTTGGTGGTGACCGTGTTCGCGGTACGTTTGCCATGCACGTAGCCCGATGCGGCCGGCTTGCCCACAGGCGCTTTGTCAGCGGCGATTGCCGCGGCCGGCAGCCCGATGGAGGCCGCGACGGCGACGCTGTTCAGCAGGAGGTCTCTACGCGACCGGATCGCGCTGGGTTGGGGTTTCTGTGTGGACATGACGCTTGATCCTATTTGGCGGTTGATGGGGTTGAGAGGGTTGCTGGCGATGGCGCATTGGCGCTGCTCTGAAGTGCAGCGCGGAGACTTTTCAGGCTGCGCATGAGCACCTGAATCTGGGCGTCGGTGCGCTGCGTGGCACAGGCGATTTGTTCGTTCACGGCGCGTGCGCGCTTGCTCAGCTGCCGACCTGCGGGCATGAGAGAGATCAGCACGGACCGGTCGTCGCTCGGGCTGCGGCGGCGCTCCACAAAGCCCAGCGCCGTCAGTTTGCGAACCAGCGGCACGAGCGTGCCGGAATCGAGCGCGACTCGCTCGCCGAGCGCGCCGGCGCTGAGTTCGCCGTGTTCCCACAGCGCCAGCATCACGATGTACTGCGGGTAGGTCAGCCCGAGCGGCGCAAGCAATGGTCGGTACACCTTCGTCATGGCGAGAGACGTGGCGTAGAGCATGAAGCACAACTGGTTGTCCAGAAACAACCCGTCGGCTCGCGCGGCGGCGCGTGTCTTGGTCGAGCGGGTGGCGGATTTCGACATGGCCGGCGTGACGGTGGAGCGGAGAGTCAGTCGCTGAAATGATCCCAATCATGGATCATAGATCATAAAAGAATCTTGTGTACGAGGTTAAGAGAGACTTTTGATTTGCTTCTCGAGATGCGAGCGCCGTCGTCGCTTGGAATGGAATTGTCCGCTGACACAGGCATTGCAGACCCTGATCGCCGCCATGCGGATCGCCGGCGTGCCAAGCGTGTTTCGATGAGCCATCTGCGCGCCCTGCTCCTGACCGATGCGTCGACAGCACCAAGCTGTCGCTGCGCGTTGGCGGTGAAGAGATGGCCAGGCTGTGGGCCGCGCATGACCGCGCCGCACGCGATCTGCGACCCGTTTGGCATGGGCGAGGGATCGACAAGAGCGATGGCATGTTGCTGCCGTTCGACACGGCTTCAGACGCGGTGGGCTACGCGCTGGCTTATCAGCAAGCGCTGAACCAGCTCGTTTTGCCGCTCAAGGCGCGCGCTGGATCGCATGTCGGCCCCGTCACGCTGCGCGAGAACAACCCTTCCGATGTCGCATTGGGTGCCAAGCCGATCGAGGTCGAAGGTGTGGCCAAGGCGACCGCCGCACGCGTGATGTCGGCGGCCATGGGCGGACAGATCCTTCTGAGAGCTGGTTCCGACATCGGCGCTGCTGCCCAACCGAGACGGCCATTCGATGACGCGTGCCAATGTTGCACAGCGGCTCGCGCTGGCTGTGGCGGTGGCAACACCGGCGACGCCGAGCCTGCGTGATCGCCACATCTCCCCGCACACTCTTCGCCACACGACAGCGATGCATCTGCTGCAGTCTGGCGAGCCCATCGAGGGGATCGCCTTGTGGCTGGGTCATGAGAGCCCGACCAGCACGCATCAGTACGTCGAGGCCAACCTCGCGATGAAGGAGCAGGCGCTTGCCAAGCTGCAGTTGTCGCGGTCAACGGGAATCGCGCCGAGACAGTCTTATCTTAGTCGCGACCCGCCGCGACGATGGCCTTCGCGATCGCCGCCGGGTCGGTGAACCAGACTTCGTGGCTGCCCTCGCATTCGACCAGGCGGAACAGCCCGAGCCGCTCCGACAGCCGCGGGTGCCAGGGCAGGCTGTGCGGCAGCGCGGCGTCGAGCCGGCAGTTCACGTAGGACTTGCCGATCGGCAGCGCGGCGAGCGCCTGCGACAGTTCGATCTTGTCGGTGAAGGTCTTGTAGGGCTGCGGGTTCAGCCTCTCGAAGGCCGAGGTCGCGAGCGCGAGATCGGCGTCGTTGATGAAGGCCTCGCGCCAGATCGGGAACGGCAGCATCACCGCGCCGTGGCAGGCCGCCGCGATCGCGTCGAACAGCTGCACGTAAGACGGCGGCACCATGTCGTTCAGCGCTTCGCCCGGCAGCGGCACGAATGCGTTGACGTAGACCAGGCGGCGAATGCGCTCGGCCACCGTGTCGGCCGCCTTCGAGATCACCATGCCTGCGTAGCTGTGGCCGACCAGCCGCACCTCGCGCAGATCGTGCTCGACCAGGTAGTCGCACAACGACTGCGCGGCCGCGGCCAGGCCGACGCGGCTGCGGTCGTCGTCGGGGCGGTTGCCGGCCAGCGTCGGGCAATGCACCGTGTGGCCCTGCTGACGGATCAGCTCGGCGGTGGGCTCGAGCTCGGCGCCGGTGTGCCAGGCGCCGTGGACCAGGACATAGGTGTCGCTCATGGTTGTCTCCTGAGGTTTGAAGCCACCCGATCATTCGAGCGACAGATGGACCCGGCCGCCTTCGATGCGGACCGGGTAGGTCTTGACGGCCTCGACGGCCGGCGCGCAGGTCGCCGCGCCGCTGCGCAGGTCGAAGCGGCCCTGGTGCAGCGGACACTCGATCTCGAAGCCCTCGACGAAGCCGTCGCACAGGCGCGCTTGGCCGTGGGTGCACAGGTTGTCGGTGGCGAAGACGGCGTCGCCGATGCGGAAGATCGCGATGTCGCGGCCCTGCACCTGCACCGCGGTGCCGGCGCCGTCCCACAGGTCGGCTTGCGCGGCGGCGTCCAGCCATTCGGTGCTCATCGAGGCGGCCTCAGATCGGGTAGATGATGGAGTTCGGAATCATCTCGCTGTCGTAGACGCACACGCGCGACGCGAAGCGCAGGCCCTGCGGCGTGCGCCGCACCGTGTCGAGGTAGCGCCCGACGTTGAACACCGTGCTCAGCTCCGACAGCTTGGTGCGGAAGACGGCGTAGTTCGACTCGCACTCGATGCGGTCGGCGTCGGCACGCAGCACGCGTGGCGCGCCGATCACGTGGCGTTGGTAGTACGGGTCGTGGAACAGCGTCTCGCGGATCGCGTAGGCGCGGTCCTTCAGCATACCCTGGCCCTCGAACGCAAGGGTGGCCAGCGGCAGGCCGCGCTCGTAGTTCTCGCGCGGCACGAGGCGGTAGACGCAGTCGCCGGTGAACAGGGCGCACCAGCCGTCCCAGTCGGCGGCGTCGACGATCGCGGCGTATTCGGCCTGCAGCTGCGTCAGCGCGAGCCAGTCTTCAAAGGCGAGCGGCGGGTTCATTCGCCCATTACCTCGCGCCAGTAGCGGTACATGCCGCGGATCAGCGTCTCGGTGACCATGTGGTCGGTGTCGGCCACATCGTGCCCGCCGAGCTCGGCCAGCGCGCGGTGCGCCGGCTTGCTCTCGAAGGCGCGCTGCGAGAACTCGATGACCTCGCCGTCGTCGGCCGAGACGAAGCCGGCCGGCCCGAACAGGTTCGCCTGGCGCAGGCGCCGCTGCGTCATCTCGGGCGTGTCGTCGGCGAAGCCGAAATGCGTCCACTCGAAGTTGAAGTGGCCATGGCCGTCGGGCTGGATGTGGCGGGTCGACACACTGTTGACCTGCTGCTGCAGGATCAGGCTCGGAAACACGGTGGTCATCACCGCGGTCGGCCCGCCCCACCAGGGCTCGGGCACGATGTCGAGAAAGCTCGGGTCGTGCAGCTGCATGCCTTCCTTGAAGCTCGCTACCTGGGTGACTTGAGCAACCCGCTGATCGGCCTTGCCGGCCGCGCCGCGCGTCGAGATCATCGCGGCGTGCCGGTGCCGCGCGTCCATTTTCAGGGCCGACTGGTTGTCGGCACGCCACAGGCCGAAGGTCACGAACCAGGTGTGCAGCAGCCCGGGGTGGTACGGGTCCTTGATGTTCTCCTGCATCAGCTTCCAGTTGCCCGGGATGCGCTGGCGGTTGTAGCCCAGAATCGTCAGTGGCCGGCCGTTGAACAGGCGGTCGAAGTAGCCGAGGATGGTCGGCCCGAGAAAATCCTCGAACGATTCGATGGCGTGGTCGAACGACGCGAACACCACGCCGCCGCGTGCCGCGACCTTCAGCTTCGTCAGGCCGTGCTGCGCCGGATCGAAGTCGGCCGGCATGCCGCCCTGCACCTGGCCGCCCTGGCGCACGCCGCGGCGGAACGGCACGCCCTGCAGGTCGCCGTTCAGCGTGTAGCTCCACTGGTGGTACGGGCAGACGAATTCGGCGCGGTTGCCGTGGCGCTCGCGGCAGAACTGCATGCCGCGGTGCGCGCAGATGTTCTCGACGACCTGCAGCTGCCCGTCGGCGGCGCGCACCAGGATCACCGAGCGCTCGCCGATCACGGTGCGCTTGAAGTCGCCGGGGCTCGGGACCTCCGCTTCCAAGCCGACATAGCACCAGTGCTTGCGGTAGAAAAAGCGCTCCAGCTCCTTGCGGTGCAGATCCTCGCGGGTGTAGACGCCGAAGGGGATGCGGCTGCTGCCGTCGCCCTCCCAGCGCACGCTGTCGGGAAAGAACGGAAGGTCGGGAGAGGCGGCTGCGCGGGCGTCCATGGTCGACCATGATCGCGCCTGCATCGCCATCAGCCAATAGAATTCGCTGAATGTTGCGCATCACGGATGCGAATGTCGGGGTGACGCCGTGCAGCTGCGAGAAATCGACCTGAACCTGCTGGTGGTGTTCCAGCAGCTGATCCAGCAGCGCCGCGTCGCGCGCGTGGCCGAGCAGCTGGGCATCACCCAGCCGGCCGTCAGCAACGCGCTCGCGCGGCTGCGCAAGCTGCTCGACGACCCGCTGTTCACGCGCACCCCGGCGGGCATGCAGCCCACGCCGCTGTCCGAGCAGCTCGCCGAGCCGGTCGCGCGTGCGCTCGAGCTGCTGCACGGCGCGCTGAACCAGCGCAGCAGCTTCGCGCCGGCGCACAGCGAGCGCGTCTTCACGATCGGCATGACCGACATCGGCGAGATCTACTTCCTGCCGCGGCTGATGGACGCGATCGCGCAGGCCGCGCCCGGCGTCTCGGTGAGCACGGTGCGCAACGCTGCGGTCAAGCTGAAGGAGGAGATGGAGGCCGGCCATGTCGACCTCGCGATCGGCCTGCTGCCGCAACTCAGGAGCGGCTTCTTCCAGCGCCGCCTTTTCACGCAGCGCTACGTGTGCCTGTTCCGCGAGGGCCACCGCCTGGACAAGCGCCGCGTCTCGCTGCGCGAGTTCTCGGCCGCCGAGCACGTGGTCGTCGTCTCGGCCGGCACCGGCCACGGCAAGGTCGACGAACTGCTCGAACGCAGCGGCGTGCGCCGCACGGTGCGGCTGACGGTGCCGCACTTCGTCGCGGTCGGCCACATCCTGCAGCACACCGACATGGTCGCGACCGTGCCCGAGCGGCTCGCGCAGGTGCTGGCCGGCCCGTTCGGCCTGAGCTTCACCGCGCACCCCGCCGAACTGCCGGAGATCGCGATCAAGCTGTTCTGGCACGCCAAGGTCCACAAGGACCCGGCGAACCGGTGGCTGCGCGACCTGGTGTTCGAGACCTTTGCGGGCTGAGCGCCGGCTCGCTTCAATAGCGCAAGGTCAGCGGCGCCGCGATGCGCTGTGCCTGCACCTCGGCCGGGTGGAACGGCAGCGCGGGCCACCGCTTCGCCGCGAAGTTGGCGAGCTGGTCGACGGCATGCTTTGATCCCGGGTCGCTGCTTTGCCTATGGATCAGGCCGCCGGTGGCACAGCCGCTCGGCAAGGCGGCGAGCGCCGCGGCGCCCAGGGACAGGCGTTGGAAGGGGTCGACGAAACCCATGGAGCGGGCCGTGGCCGACGGTGAGCTTGCGATTGCACGGCATGCACACGGCATGCCGGCCGCGCCCCGGATGCGTGCCAACCCGGCGCGGGGCGCTGCGCGTGGCAAGATCGAACAATGCCCTTCGATACGAGCGTGCGTTGGATCGTCTGCACCTGAGCACCGTGTTCGTCGCCGTCGTCGACATCGGCGGCTTCGCCGGCGCGGCGCGCAGGCTTGGCGTCTCGTCGCCGGCCGGCGGCTTCGGCCTGACGCGGCTGCTCTCGTACCAGGTCGCCGACGAGCTCGCCGACGGCCGGCTGCGCACCGTGCTCGACGACTGCGAGCCACCGGCCTGGCCGGTGCACCTGCTGCACCGCGAAGGGCGACACGCCTCGCGCAAGGCGCGCGCGTTCCCCGATCTGGCCACCGAGCGGCTGCGTGCCCACCCGGCGCTGGGATTTGCGCGAGCGCCTTGAACCGGAGCAGCGAACCCGTGTCCAATGCAGCCATCGCCACTACCGACTCGACCCGATGAAGCTTTTTGCGCTGGAACACAGCCGGGGCGCGTACTGCGCCGACTTTGTGCTCTACAGTGCCGCCGTCATTGTGCTGACCGCCGTGCTGGCGCTCGCGCAGCCGCTGGCGCAGTGGCCCGTGCTGGCACTGCTCGGCCTGGCCGGCTGGACGCTTGTCGAGTACGCGATGCACCGCTTCGTGCTGCACGGCCTGCAGCCGTTCCAGGCCTGGCATGCGCGCCACCACGAGCGGCCGACGGCCCGGATCGCCAGCCCGACGATCCTCAGCGCGGGGCTGATCTTCACGCTGGTGTTCCTGCCCGCGCTGGCGCTGATGGGCGCGTGGAAGGCCTGTGCGCTGACCCTGGGCGTGCTGATCGGCTACCTCGGCTACGCCATCACCCACCACGCCACGCACCACTGGAACGTCGACAACGCCTGGCTGAAGCGCCGCAAGCGCGCGCATGCGTTGCACCATCACCTGGCTCGGCCCGGCTACTTCGGCGTCACCAGCACGCTCTGGGACCACGTGTTCGGCAGCGCCCGGCGCTGACCGGTGCGCGGCGCCAGCCGCCGGGCAGCGCGTGTTTCCCCGCATCCCGGCCTGCTGCGTGGCAATATCCGCGGGCCCAGAACGACTCACGGAGATGACCCGGATGTTCGACCCACTCGTGCGCCGCCTCGTGGCCGCGGCCGTCGCTGCGCTGACGCTGTTCGCGCTGGTCGGCTGCGGCACGCTGCCGGCGATCGACCGCGACGCGATCGCGAGCGAGGCAATCCCGCTGAGCATCAAGACCACGCTCGGGCGGATCGCGCAGACCTCGATGCCGTCGCCCGAGCTGTCGGGCTTCCGGCTCATGCCGCTCGGCCTGTTCTCGCTCGACACGCGGGTGCAGCTGGCGCGCCGCGCCGAGGTCTCGCTCGACGTGCAGTACTACCACTTCGAGAACGATGAGACCGGCCGCTGGCTGCTGCGCGCGCTGCGCGATGCCGCCGAACGCGGCGTGCGCGTGCGCCTGCTGATCGACGACCTCTACACCGGCGGGCAAGACGACTACTGGCGCGCGTTCGCGGCCCACAAGAACGTGCAGGTGCGGCTGTTCAACCCGTTTTGCTGCGCGCGCGGGCGCGGGCAGAACGCGCGCTTCGTCGCGTCGGCGAACGAGTGGTCGCGCGTCAACCACCGCATGCACAACAAGCTGTTCATCGCCGACGGTGCGATGGCGGTGATCGGCGGGCGTAACGTCGCGAACGAATACTTCCTGCGCAGCTCGACCGAGAACTTCGTCGATGTCGACGCGTTCGCGGTCGGCTGGGTCGTGCCGCCGCTGCAGTTCCACTTCGACCGCTACTGGAACAGCGCCGCGGTCTACCCGCTCGAGGCGATCGCGAAGACCGACCTGAGCCCGGCAGAACTGCGCGCGCGCTTCGAGCAATGGACCGGCCCGGCGCAGACCCCGCCGCCGCAGGAACTGCCACCGAACGACGTGCTCGGCTACGGCCCGATTTCCGACGACCTCGACGGCGGGCGGCTCGGCCTGATCTGGGGCCAGGCCTTCGTGTTCGCCGATCACCCCGACAAGCCCTTCGACGGCAGCGTCGGCGGCGAGCCGCTGGACACCAGCGTGACCTACAACCTGTTCGAGGTGATCCGCGCCGCCAAGAAAGAGGTCGTGATGGTCTCGCCGTATTTCGTGCCCGGCGAGCTGAGCCTGCAGATGCTGCGCGACCTGCGCGGCAAGGGCGTGGCGGTGACGGTGATGACGAACTCGCTCGCGTCGACCGACGAGCCGATCGTGCACATCGGCTACGCCGCGCACCGCGAGGAGCTGCTGCGCCTCGGCGTCGAGCTGTACGAGCTGAGCTCGTCGCGGGTCAAGGTGAACCAGCGTCCGTTCCTGTTCGGCAAGTCGCTCGGGCGGCTGCACGCCAAGCTCGCGGTGATCGACCGCACGGGTCTGTTCATCGGCTCGATGAACCTGGACCCGCGCTCGGCCAGCATCAACACCGAACTCGGTGCGGTGGTGATCAGCCCGCCGCTGGCGAAGGAGCTGCTGCGCGTGATCGACATCGACCGCCTGCAAAGCGCCTATCGCGTGCGGCTGCGCGGTACCGGCTCGGGGCTGGAGTGGGTCAGCAACGACGGCGACAAGGAAACCATCCTGACCGAGGAGCCCGACTCGACACCGTGGCTGCGCATCAAGTCGTGGCTGTTGACGCCGTTCGTGCCGGTCGAGCAGTTGTAGCGGCGCCGCAGCCTGGCGCGCCACCCGATGCGGGATCCTGACACCATGATCAAGCGCTGGCGACTGGCGGCTTCGATGCTCGGGCTTCTCGCGGCGTGCGCGGGTGCGCATGCGCAAGTCGCGATCCTGCCCGCGGAAGGCTTGGCGGCACTCGAGAAAGAGGGCGTGACCATCGCGGCCACGCGCCGCTGTCTCGGCGCCGTGGGCATCGGCGTCGCCGTCCGCGAAGGCGCCCCGCTGCCCGACGTCTCCAGCGAAGCGGGTCTGAAGCGCGCCCTGTTCGACGCCCGCTCGTTGACGTTCATGGACCCGGCCCGCGGCACGAGCGGCAAGCATCTCGACGAGGTCGTGCTGCCGACGCCGGGCATCCCGGACGCCGGCGAGGCGCGCACCGTCTTCGCTGCCAAGGGATTCGACGCGCCCTAGTGTAATGATGCAATCTCGATGGAACTTAACCCAACCCCGCCACACCAATGATCTACTACGGACTGGTGTGGAGAACGAGAGTGCGAGTTGCCCCTGAGATTGTGCTGTCGGACGAAGAGCGCGAGGTGCTCGACGA
>JANXZN010000077.1 GCA_025355545.1 Rhizobacter sp. | reverse complement strand
TGAAGGTCGCGTACATCTCGTGGCGCAGCGCGGTCTCGCGGATCGTGCGCTTGAAGAAGAACACCTCGTCGGCCAGCCCCAGCGGGTGGTCGTGGAAGAAGTTGATCTCCATCTGGCCGGCGCCGACTTCGTGGATCAGCGTGTCGACGTTCAACTCCATCTTCTCGCAGTAGTCGTAGATGTCTTCGAACAACGGGTCGAACTCGTTCACCGCGTCGATCGAATAGGCCTGGCGCGAGGTCTCGGCGCGGCCGCTGCGCCCGGCCGGCGGGCGCAGCGGCGTGTTCGGGTCGGGATTGCGCTCGATCAGGTAGAACTCGAGCTCGGGGGCGACTACGGGCGCCCAGCCCTCGGCCGCGTACAGGTCGCAGATGCGGCGCAGCACCGAGCGCGGCGCGTACGGAATCATGTTGCCGTCGCGGTCGAAGCAGTCGTGGATCACCTGCGCGGTCGGGTCGGCGGCCCAGGGCACGATGCGCACGGTGCTCGGATCGGGCCGCAGGTGCATGTCGCGATCGGTCGGGTGGATCACGTCGTAGTACGGGCCGTCGGCCGGGAAATTGCCGGTCACGCCGATGCCGACGATCGCCTCGGGCAGGCGCATGCCGCGGTCCTCGGTGAATTTCTCGCGCGGCAGGATCTTGCCGCGGGCCACGCCGGTCAGGTCCGGCACCAGGCATTCGATCTCGGTGACGCGCCGCTCGTTGAGCCACTGCTCAAGGTCGGTGAAGGTGAATTTGCTCTTGTCCTGCATGGGGCACCTGGGGCTGGGATGCGACCGTCGCGGTCGCACCGGAATCGATTCTTGCGTCAGTGACGGAGCCGGGCTCTCGCGAGGGGCTCCTCGCCAGCGCCGACGCTATCGATCCGGCTCGCGTCGTGGCGCGCGATGCCGGTCGCGGTAGGCTTCACAGGCCGCGCCGAAGGCTTTGAACAGGCGCAGCGACACCGGGTTGCTCGCCGCCTGCCATTCCGGATGCCATTGCACGCCGAGATTGAAGCCGCGCGCCTCGGCGACCGAGAACGCCTCGACCAGACCATCGGGAGCAAGCGCCTCGACGCGCAAGCCGCTCGCAAGCCGGTTCACCCCTTGGCCGTGGACCGAGTTGACGCGGATCCGCGCCTCGTCGAGCATGCTTGCCAGCACGCCGCCCGGCTGCACGATCACGTCGTGCGCGAGGCCGTACTGCAGTTCCGGCGGCGCATCCTTCGGCGCGCGGTGGTCATCGCGATCGGCCACTTCCTGCACGGCCTGGTGCAGCGAGCCGCCGAGCGCGACGTTTGCCTCCTGGAAGCCGCGACAGATCGCGAACAGCGGAATTCCACGCGCCAGCGCGCGCGGGATCAGCGGCAGTGTCCACGCGTCGCGGTCGGCGTCCAGCGGCAGCTCGGGGTCGTGGACGTCTTCGGCGAAGTGGCGCGGGTGCACGTTCGAGGGCGAGCCGGTCAGCAGCACCCCGTCGGCCAGGTCGAGCAGCGCATCGAGCTCGTCGACGAGTGCGGTCGGCACGATCAGCGGCTGACAGCCAGCCAGGCGGACCGCGTCGATGTACTTCTTGCCCGCGACGTGGAACGGGTGCGCGCCCAACATCCGGTTGCAGGCTGGCACCAGCACGACGGGCCTGGGCATCGCGACCGTCGCGGTCGTCAGGAAGGAGGGCGTGTCCACCCTCACAGCATATCGCTCAGGCCTGCTTCTTCAACACGTCGGCGATCGTGCTGACCATCTGATCGATGTGCGAGCTCTCGACGATCAGCGGCGGCGACAGCGCGATCGTGTCGCCGGTGGTGCGGATCAGCACGCCGCGCTCCCAGCACTCGAGGAAGGCGTCGAACGCGCGCTTGCCGGGTTGGCCCGCGACCGGTTCGAGCTCGATGCCGCCGACCAGGCCGATGTTGCGGATGTCGATCACGTGCGGCACGCTCTTCAACGAATGCAGCGCGTTCTCGAACATCGGTGCCATCGTTGCGGCCCGAGTCAGCAGGCCTTCCTCGGCGTAGGTGTCGAGCGTGCCGAGCGCGGCCGCGCAGGCCAGCGGGTGCGACGAGTAGGTGTAGCCGTGCGGGAACTCGATCAGGTGCTCCGGCCCGGTCATGAAAGCATCATGGATGGATTGCTTCGCGAACACCGCGCCCATCGGCACGCAGCCGTTGCTGATGCCCTTGGCGACCGTCATCAGATCGGGGGTGACGCCGAAGTGATCGGCGGCGAACGGCGAGCCGAGGCGCCCGAACCCGGTGATGACCTCGTCGAATATCAGCAGGATGCCGTGCTTGTCGCAGATAGCGCGCAGGCGCTGCAGGTAGCCCCTGGGCGGCAGCAGCACGCCGGTCGAGCCGGCGACCGGCTCGACGATCACCGCGGCGATCGTCGAGGCGTCGTGCAGCGCGACCAGGCGCTCGAGGTCGTCGGCGAGTTCGGCGCCCTGTTCGGGCACGC
>JANXZN010000062.1 GCA_025355545.1 Rhizobacter sp. | reverse complement strand
CACCCGTGGGCGGGGGTCGGCTTCGGCGAGTTCAATTTCGCGTGGACGCTGACACCGTTTCCGGGCCGGCCGGTGGCGTTCTTCGATCACACGCACAACCTGCCGCTGCAGTTCATCGTCGAGCTCGGCATCCCGCTCGGCTTGGCCGTGATCGCGCTGATGCTCTGGGCCCTGCGGGTCGCGCTGCGCGGTGCGCTGGCGAAGACCGGCGACGATGCGTCGCCCGGCCAGGCGCTGCTGCGGCCCGCGGCGTTCGCGATGGTGCTGCTGATCCTCGGCCACAGCCTGCTTGAGTACCCGCTCTGGTACGCCTACTTCCTGCTGCCGGCGGCGTTCGCGTTCGGCCTGTGCCTGGGCGGGCCGGTGACAGCGGGCGCGCCGGCGCGGGCCGCCCCGGGTGCGACCCGGCCGCTGCTGATCGCCGCGATGGTGCTGATGGTCGGCGGCATGGCCTCGGTGATCGACTATGTGCGCGTCGTCGTCATCTTCGCGCCGGGCGAAGCCGCGCCGAGCCTGGCGCAGCGCATCGTCGACGGGCGCAGCAGCGTGTTCTTCGCGCACCACGCCGATTACGCCGCCGCGACCACGTCCGACCACCCGGCCGACGTGATGCGCGCGTTCCTGCGCGCGCCGCACTACCTGCTCGACGCGCGCCTGCTGCAGGCCTGGGCCCGCGCGCTCGACGAGGCCGGCGACACCCAGCACGCGCGCTACATCGCGCAGCGCCTGCGCGAGTTCCGCAACGACCAGTCGGCCGAGTTCTTCGCGCCCTGCGCGGCGCGGCCTGCCACCGGCAAGGCGCTGCCGTTCCAGTGCCTGGCGGCGACGCGCGCGTTCAGGTACGAGGACTTTCGCTAGGGCTGACGCCGGTGCGTCGATGCCCCTGAACCAGGGGTCCGCAAGCGCGAAATCGCCCTAGGCGCCGCGGGGCCTTGTCGCTAGCATCGGCTGGCGTGAATCGCAGCGTGACCGCGCCGCGCCTCATGTGTACCGGCACGGGCCGCACCCACCCGGGCGGCTGCCACTCGACAACCACCTCAGGAGCAGAACGAATGCAAGTCAAAAAACATTGGGCCGTCGCGGCCAGCGCGCTTCTTGCCGCCGCCGCGGCCCACGCAGGGACGGTGAAAGTGGATGAGGACGCCGAATTCAGTCCGACCGGCAAGGGCTGGGGCGAACTCGTCAACTCGCCTGGGGCAAATGGTCACGCGAGGGGCGCGGCCAAGCCGGGGGGCGGTGGTGGTGGAGCATCCAACGGCATCAACTACAACGGCGGGCCGGTGATGACGAACGTCAACGGCACGAACATCTACTACATCTGGTACGGCAACTGGTCGAGCAACACGGCACCGACCATCCTGACCGATCTGGCCAATCACATCGGCGGCTCGCCGTACTTCAACATCAACACCACGTACTACGACAAGGCGGGGACGAAGGTCACCAATCGAATCAACTACCTCGGGTCGACGAACGACGCCTACTCGCAAGGCACCGCGTTGAGCGACGCGGCGATCCAGGCGGTGGTCTCGAAGGCGATCACCGGCGGCGTCCTGCCCAAGGACACGAATGCCGTCTACTTCGTCCTGACCTCTGCCGACGTGAACGCGACCTCGGGCTTCTGCACCCAGTATTGCGGCTGGCACACGCACGGCACGATCGGTGGCTCGGACATCAAGTACTCGTTCGTCGGCAACCCGGACCGCTGCCCATCGGCGTGCGCCGCGCAGACCAACGGGCCGAACGGCAACGCCGGCGCCGACGGCATGGCCAGCATCATCTCGCACGAACTCGAAGAGGCCGTGACCGACCCGGACCTGAATGCCTGGTTCGACCGGCGCGGCATGGAGAACGCCGACAAGTGCGCGTGGACCTTCGGCACCGAGAGCACGGCGTCGAACGGCGCCAAGTACAACATGACGCTGGGCACGCGCAACTTCCTGATCCAGCAGAACTGGGTGAACGCCTCGGGCGGTTTCTGCGCCGAGGCGTTCTGAGGGCGATGCGCACACGTCGCCGGCTGCTCGCGGCGTTGGCTGTCGCGCTGCCGCTGCCGGCGGCTTGGGCCCAGACTGGGCGCGTACCGATCGTCACGCGCCTCGTCAAGAGCCTGCTCGAACTCGAGACCCGCCTCGCTCAGGCGGCGAGCGCCGGCGACGCGGCGACCTTGCAGACCCTGCTCGCCGACGACTTCGAGATGCGCGTGGCCCGCCGTCCCGGCGTGCCGACGCCGCGCGCCGAGTGGCTCGCGACGCTGGCGCGCCAGCCCGCGCCGCCCGCCGAGATCGAACAGATCGCCGCGCATGATCACGGCGCGGTGGTCGACGCGAGCTTCGTGCTGCGGTCCGCGAAAGCGGTGCCGCTTTTCATCGTCGACACCTGGACCAGAGACGGCGATGCGTGGCGCCTGAAGGTGCGCTATGCGGCGCCGGTCGCGCGAAATGCGCCGCGCGTGCCCGGCGAGAGCGACGAAGCGGTGATTCCGAAGAAGTATTGAAGAAGCCGTCCCTGCGTCGCGCCGCGCGTCGTCACGGCGCGACCCAGTCCCCCGACTTCCCCCCGTGCTTCTCGAGCACGCGGATCTCGCCCATCACCATGCCGCGGTCGGCGGCCTTGCACATGTCGTAGATCGTCAGCAGGCCGATCTGCACCGCGGTCAGCGCCTCCATTTCGACGCCGGTGCGCCCGAGCGTCTCGACCTGCGCGGTGCAGCGCACGCGGCTCGCGGCCGGCTCGATCTCGAACTCGACCGCGACGCGCGTGATCGGCAGCGGGTGGCACAGCGGGATCAGCTCCGCGGTGCGCTTGGCGGCCTGGATCGCGGCGATGCGCGCAACGCCGATCACGTCGCCCTTCTTCGCGTGCCCGCCCTCGATCAGCGCGAGCGTGGCCGGCAGCATGCGGATCACACCGCTGGCGCGCGCGATGCGGTGGGTCTCGCCCTTGGCCGAAACGTCGACCATGTGCGCCTGGCCGTGGGCGTCGAAGTGCGTCAGCGGCCCGGCGGCCGGCGCTGACGGTGGCGGCGTTGAACTCATGCGGCGAAACATCCTCGAAACGTTTGTGCGGCATGATAGCCACGCCCACTTCCTGTGCCCTGAACTCCCACGCCGTGCCGACCTTCCCGCCCCGCCCGCTGCGCCGCCGCCTGACGGCCGCCGCGGTCGCGCTCGCACTGCTGTGCCCGGCGCTGCTGCCGCCGGCGTGGGCGCAGAACCAGCTGCCCGCGCTCGGCGATCCGTCGGGCGACGACTTCAGCATCGCCACCGAACACAAGCTCGGCGCCGAGATCATGCGCGAGATCCGCGCCGACCCCGACTACCTCGACGACCCGGTGCTGCTCGAATACCTGCAGTCGATCTGGCAGCCGCTGGTCGCGCAGGCGCGGGTGCGCGGCAACCTCAGCGCCGACATCGACCAGCGCCTCGCATGGGAGCCCTTCCTGGTGCGCGACAAGGACGTCAACGCGTTCGCATTGCCGGGCGGATTCGTCGGTGTCAACCTCGGCCTGATGGCGCTGACCTCGACGCGCGACGAGCTTGCCTCGGTGCTGGCGCACGAGATGAGCCACATCACGCAGCGCCACATCGCGCGCAGCATCGGCAACGCCAGGCGCCAGTCGCTGCTGAGCCTGGCGGCCATGCTGGCGGGCCTGGTGGTTGCCAGCAAATCCGGCACCAGCAGCATCGACGCCGCGAATGCCGCGGTCGTCGGCAGCCAGGCGCTCGCGGTGCAGGGCCAGCTCAACTTCTCGCGCGACATGGAGCGCGAGGCCGACCGCGTCGGCTGGCAGGTGATGACCGGAGCCGGCTTCGCCCCCGGCGGCATGGCCGCGATGTTCGAGAAGCTCGACCAGTCGTCGCGCCTGAACGACTTCGGCGGCTACCCCTATCTGCGCAGCCACCCGCTGACCAGCGAGCGCATCGGCGAGGCGCGCGCGCGCATGGGCGCGGCCGCGCCCGCCCCCGGGTCGTCCCTGAGTGCGCTCGAACACACCGCGGCGCAGGCGCGGGCGCGCGTGATGATGGACGCGCGCTTCGACGCGCTGCGGCGCTGGCAGGCACTCGATGGCGACCGGGTCGCTACCAGCACCGCCGACAAGCTGCTGAACGCCTATTCGAGCGCGCTCGCGTCGACCCTGCTGCGCGACTGGGCCCGCGCCGATGCGGCCATCGCGATCGCGCTCGGCCTCACGCGCGGCAACGCCCGCGCCGAGCGCGCGGTGGCGCTGCTGAACGTGCAGTCGCTGCTGGCACGCGGCGACCTGACGCGCGCCGGCGCCGCGCTGGCGCCCTACCAGGCCGACGGGTCGCGCCCGGTGCTGCTGCTCGCCACGCAGGCCGCGCTCGCCGGCGCGACGGCACGGGCGCCCGACGACGCGGCTCTCAGGCAGCGTGCCGAGCAGCTGCGCACCTGGGTCACGATCCACGCCGGCGACGCGCTCGCCTGGACGGCACTCGGCCAGGTCGAGGAGCGTCTCGGCCAGCCGCTGCGGGCGGTGCGCGCCGATGCCGAGTCGCGTGTCGCGCTCGGCGATCTGTCGGGCGCGGTCGATCGCCTGCACGCCGGCCAGCGTCGCGCGCGCAGCGGCGGCGCCGTCGACTTCATCGACGTCTCGGTGATCGATGCGCGGCTGCGCGATGTCGAGGCGCAACTGCGCCAGCAAAAGGCCGACGAGAAGGCCAGCAGGTAGACGCCGCCGACCCTAGACTCGCGCACAGGATCGGCGCGAATCGGGGAGTCGAAGATGCGGTCAATCGTCCACGCCGCGGCGGCGTCGCTGGTGCTGTTCGGCATCGCGGCCCGGGCCGCGACGATCACGAGCGTCAGCCCGCAGGGCGAGGTCGCGCAGGTGCGCCAGATCACGGTCAAGTTCTCGCAGGCCGTCGTCGCCTTCGGCGATCTGCGGCTGCCCGATCCGCTGAGCGTGGCCTGCGAGGGCGCCGCGCCGCCCGGCGCCGGGCGCTGGGCCAGCGACCGCGTCTGGCTCTACGACTTTCGCGAACCGCTGCCGCCCGGCACGCGCTGCACGCTGAAGGCGCGCGCCGACTGGAAGCCGCTCGACGGCGCGCTGGTCGGCCACACCGACTACAGCTTCGGCACCGGCGGCCCGGCCGTCGTCTCGGTGCAGCCGTATGACGGCGCGCAGATTGCCGAAGACCAGTATTTCCTGCTGAACCTGAGCGGCGCCGCGGTCGAGAGCACGGTGCGCGCCAACGCGTGGTGCGAGGTCGAGGGCATCGGCGAGCGCATCGGCGTGCAGCCGATCGCAGGCGATGCGCGCGCGCAGCTGCTGAAGGCGCGGCGCATCGACAAGAAGGAGCAGATCGAGCGCACGCTGATCCTCGCCTGCGCGCGCCCGCTGCCCAACGCCGCGGCCATCCGGCTGGTGTGGGGCAAGGGCGTCGCGGCGACCGCGAACCCGAAGCTCACGACGACGATCGAGCAGCGGTTTCGCTTCACGGTGCGCGCGGCGTTCACGGCCGAGTTCAGCTGCGAGCGCGAGCGCGCGAACGCGCCCTGCCTGGCGGTCCGGCCGATGGTGCTGCGCTTCTCGGCGCCGGTTGCACGTCAACTCGCGGCGCAGGTTCGGCTGCATCCGCCTTCGGGCGGCGCGCTCGCGCCGCTGTTCGACAAGGACGACAACGCGACGGAGCTGAGCGAACTCCGCTTTGCCACGCCGCTGGCCGAGAACGCGAGCTTCACGATGGCGCTGCCGGCGGGGCTGAAGGACAACGCCGGTCGCGCGCTCGCGAACGCGGCGATGTTCCCGCTGAAGGTCGCCACCGGCGACGCGCCGCCGATCGCCAAGTTCGCGGCCGCGCCCTTCGGCGTCGTCGAGCTCGCCGATCCGGTATTGCCGGTGACGCTGCGCCACGTGCAGGGCGACTTGAGGCCGGCAGCGGCCGGCGGCAAGCTGCGCGTGAAGCGGCTCCGGACCGACGCCGAGATCCTCGCGTGGTACCTCAAGCTGCAGAGGTATCACGAGACCCGGCTCGGCGCCCGGCAGCTCGGCCTGCCCGAGAAGGACTGGTACACCTTCGAGACCAAGACCAACGCGCGCGGCAAGACGGTGCAGCGCAAGGTCGAGCGCCTGGTCGCGACGCGCGAGGTCTCGCTGCTCAGCGGCGACGCGTCGGCCAGGCGCCTGGACTTGCCGCAGCTCGCCGGCGGCGACCCGCGGCCGTTCGAGGTCGTCGGCATCCCGTTCGAGGGGCCCGGCTACTTCGTCGCCGAGATCGAATCGCTGCGCCTGGGCCAGTCGCTGCTCGACAAACGCGCACCCATGTTCGTGCGCACCGGCGTGCTGGTCACGAACCTGGGCGTGCACTTCAAGTTCGGGCGCGAGAACAGCGTCGTCTGGGTCACGACCCTGGACCGCGGCCGGCCGGTCGAGGGCGCCGAGGTCGTGGTCAACGACTGCTTCGGCCGCCCGCTGTGGGCTGGCCGCACCGATGCGCAGGGCCTGGCGAAAGTGGCGCAGGCGATCGACCCGGACCGCGCCGCCTGCCCGACGGAGACGGGCCTGTTCATCAGTGCGCGCAGGGGCGACGCGAAGGGCGCGGTCGATACCGCCTTCGTGTTCAGCAGCTGGCAGAGGGGCATCGAAGCGTGGCGCTTCAACGTGCCGACCGGCCGCGGCGCCGAGCCCGATCTGCGCGCCGCCACCGTGCTCGACCGCACGCTGTTCCGCGCCGGCGAGACCGTGTCGATGAAGCACTTCGCGCGGTTCGAAACCGGCACCGGCCTCGCGAACCTGAAGCCCGCGGACCTGCCGACGCGCCTGAAGATCGTGCACCAGGGCAGCGGCCAGGAGTTCGTGCAGCCGCTGCGCTGGGACGGCACGCGCAGCGCGCTGTCGAGCTGGGCGATCCCGCCGGCGGCCAAGCTCGGCGTCTACGAGCTCGTGCTCGAACGCGAGGGCCGCGGCGACGCGATCGACAGCCGCCGCCGGCGTCAATGGACCAGCGGCAGTTTGCGGGTCGAGGAGTTCCGCCTGCCGCTGGTCGACGCGCGCCTGAGCGGGCCGAAGGCCGTCGCGGTCGCGCCTTCTGCGCTGCCGATCGCGCTGCAGCTGAACTACTTTTCGGGCGGCGCGATGGCGCAGGTGCCGGCGCGCGCGTCGGCGCTGCTGAAGAGCCGCCATGTCGGCTTCGACGGCTACGACGAGTTCTCGTTCGAGCCGCCGCGCGAACCGGCCAGGGCGCAGGGCAACAGCGGCGGCGAAGACAGCAGCAATGAAGCCAACGCGGCCGAGGCCGGCGACGCCAGGCTCGTCGCCGACAAGCTCGGGTTGACCACCGACAGGAACGGCGCCGCGAACTTCACGCTGAAGGACCTGCCGCCGCTGACGCGGCCGAGCGAGATCAGCGCCGAGGTCAGCTACAACGACCCGAACGGCGAGGTGCAGACCGTCGCGACCGTGATCCCGCTGTGGCCGAGCGCCGTCGTGCTGGGCCTGAAGACCGGCTCGTGGGCGAGCGCCCGCGGCAAGGTCAGCTTCAGCGCGCTCGCGCTCGACACGGGCGGCAAGCCGATCAAGGGCCAGGCGATCGAGGTGCGCGCGCGCCTGTCGCAGACCATCAGCACGCGCAAGCGCATGGTCGGCGGCTTCTACGCCTACGACAACCGCACCGAGACCAGGGAGCTCGGCCGTGTGTGCAGCGGCTCGACCGACGACCGCGGTCTGTTGGCGTGCGAGGCCGAGCTCGACACCGCCGGCCAGGTCGAGCTGATCGCCGGCAGCCAGGACGCCGGCGGCCACGCGGTGCAGGCCGCGGCCAGCGTCTGGGTCACGAAGCAGGGCGAGCTCTGGTTCGCGCAGGACAACGACGACCGCATCGATGTGCTGCCCGAGAAGAAGCGCTACGAGCCCGGCGAGACCGCGAAGCTGCAGGTGCGCATGCCGTTCCGCGAGGCGACCGCGCTGGTCGCGGTCGAGCGCGAGGGCGTGATCGCGACGCATGTGATGAGCTTGCGCGGCGACGACCCGAGCATCGAGCTGAAGATCGAGCCGGGCTGGGGCCCGAACGTCTACGTTTCCGTGCTCGCGCTGCGCGGGCGCATCCGCGAAGTGCCGTGGTATTCGCTCTTCACCTGGGGCTGGCGCGAGCCGCTGAACTGGGTGCGCAGCTTCTGGTACGAAGGCCGCGAGTACCAGGCGCCGACCGCGATGGTCGATCTGGCCAGGCCGGCGTTCAAGCTCGGCGTCGCCGCGCTGAGGGTCGGCATCAAGGCGCACGAGCTGCAGGTCAGCGTCAGCAGCGACAAGCCACAGTACCAGGTGCGGCAGAAGGCGATCGTGAAGGTCCGCGTGCGGTTCGAGGGCAAGCCGCTGGCCGGCACCGAGATCGCGTTCGCCGCGGTCGACGAAGGCCTGCTGGCGCTGCGCGCCAACGACTCGTGGGATCTTTTGTCCGCGATGATCCAGCCGCGTGCCTGGGGGGTCGAGACCAGCACCGCGCAGAGCGAGATCATCGGCCGGCGCCACTACGGGCGCAAGGCGGTCGCGGCCGGCGGCGGCGGCGGGCACGGCAGCACGCGCGAGCTGTTCGACACGCTGCTGCTGTGGAAAGGCCGGGTCGCGCTCGACGCGAACGGCGAGGCCACGATCGAGGTGCCGCTGAACGATTCGCTGACGAGCTTCAGGCTGGTCGCGATCGCCGACTATGCCGCCGCCGCCGGCGCGCAGCGCTTCGGCAGTGGCAGCACCAGCGTCCGCGTCACGCAGGATCTGCAGCTGCTCGCCGGCCTGCCGCCGCTGGTGCGCGAGGGCGACCGTTTCGGCGCGCTGCTGACCTTGCGCAACACGACCGCGCGCGAGATGAAGGTGCACGCGACGCTGCAGGGCACGGTCAACGCCGGCAGCGGCACCGAGATCGTGCGCACGCCGCTCGCGCTGGCGGCGCAGAACGTGGTGGTCGCCCCCGGCGCCGCGAAGGAACTGGTCTGGCCGGTCAGCGTGCCGGCCGAGGCCTTCAGCGTCACATGGGAAGCGTCGGCCGACGAGCAGGGCGGCGAGAAAGCGAAGGACCGCATCAAGGTCACGCAGCTTGTCGCGCCGGCGGTGCCGGTGCGCGTGCTGCAGGCGACCTTGCAGCAGCTCGAAGGCACGCTGACCTTGCCGATCGCGGCGCCGGCCGACGCGTTGCCGGAGACCGGCGCCAAGCGCGGCGGCCTGCTGATCGCGGTGCAGCCCAGGCTCAGCGGCGCACTGCCGGGCATGCGCCGCTACTTCGAGACCTACCCGTTCACCTGCCTCGAACAGAAGACCTCGAAATCGGTCGGCCTGAAGGACCGCGCGCTGTGGGCGACGGTGGCGAACACGCTGCCGACCTACCTCGACAGCGACGGCCTGGCGAGCTACTTCCCGCCGCGCGCCGAAGACGGCCCGCGCGGCAGCGACCGGCTCACCGCCTACGTGCTCGCGGCCGCCCACGAAGCCGGTTTCGAGCTGCCCGCGCCAGCGCGCGACGCGATGCTCGCCGGCCTGACCGGGTTCGTCGAAGGCCGCATCGAGCGCAGGTTCTGGTCGCCCAGGCCGGACCTCGACGTGCGCAAGCTCGCCGCGATCGAGGCGCTGTCGCGCTACCGTCGTGCGCAGCCGCGGATGCTCGGCTCGATCAATCTCGTGCCCAACACCTGGCCGACCGCCGCGGTGATCGACTGGCTGCGCATCCTGAAGCAGGTCGACGGCGTCCCGAATGCGGCCAGACGCCTGCAAGAGGCGAACCAGATCTTGCGCAGCCGGCTGACCTACGCCGGCACGACGCTGAGGTTCAGCGACGAGCAGGACGACTTCTGGTGGTGGCTGATGGACAGCGCCGATGCGAACGCGGCGCGGCTGATCCTCGCGGTGCTCAACGACCCGACGTGGAAGGAAGACATCCCGCGCATGGTGGTCGGGGCGCTGGCGCGCCAGCGTGCCGGCGCATGGCTGACGACGACCGCGAACCTGTGGGGCTCGCTCGCGCTCGACAAGTTCTCGGCCAGGTTCGAGTCGGTGCCGATCGCCGGCCGCAGCGCGGCGACGCTGGGCGAGCAGACCGGCGCGGTCGACTGGGCGAAGCACGCCGACGGCGGCGCGATCAGGTTCGCGTGGCCGGCGCGGCCGGGGCCGCTGAACGTCGCGCAGGACGGCAGCGGCAAGCCCTGGCTGACGGTGCAAGGCCTGGCCGCCGTGCCGTCGAAGGCGCCGCTGCGCGCCGGCTACAGCGTCGTGCGCAGCGTCGGCGCGGTCGAGCAGAAGGACAAGAGCGGCTGGTCGCGCGGCGACATCGTGCGCGTGCACCTCGACATCGACGCACAGAGCGATATGACCTGGGTCGTCGTCAGCGACCCGGTGCCCGGCGGCGCGACCATTCTCGGCTCGGGCCTGGGCCGCGATTCGGCGCTCGCCACCACGGTTGGAAACGCGCCCGAGAAGCGCCGCGGCAGCGTCTGGCCGGCGTTCCAGGAGCGCAGCTTCGAGGCCTTCCGCAGCTACTACGAATACCTGCCGCGCGGCAAGCACGTGATCGAGTACACCGTGCGGCTGAACAACCCGGGCAGCTTCGCGCTGCCGCCGACGCGGGTCGAGGCGATGTACGCGCCCGAGAGCTTCGGCGAAACGCCGAACGCCGTGGTCGAGGTCGCGCCGTGAACGTGATCGCGCGCATCGCGAGTGCCGTCGCGTTGCTGGGCACGGCGCTGGCCGCGCAGGCACTGCCGAGCTTCGCCGAGGTGCGCGCGGCGCACCGGCCGTCGGACATCACGCTGACCGATCGCGACGGTGTGGCCATCCAGACCTTGCGTGTCGACGCGCGCGTGCGGCGTCTGCCGTGGGTGCCGCTGGCCGACATCTCGCCTGCACTGCAGCGTGCCATCGTGCTCGGCGAAGACAAGCGCTTCTACGAGCACGGCGGCGTCGACTGGAGCGCGGTCGCGACCAGCGCCTGGGGCAATCTGTGGAACGGCCGCACGCGCGGCGCGTCGACCCTGACGATGCAGCTCGCCGGGCTGATCGACGCCGGCCTGGCGCGCCCGGGCGGCGGTCGCAGCCTGGCGCGCAAGATCGGCCAGGCCGTCGGCGCGGCGCAACTCGAAGCGCGCTGGACCAAGAGCGAGATCCTCGAGGCCTACCTGAACTCGGTGAGCTTTCGCGGCGAGGTCGTCGGCATCGATGCCTTGAGCCTGACCCTGTTCGGCAAGCACCCGAGCGGCCTCGACGCCCAAGAGGCGGCGATCGCCGCGGCGCTGCTGCGCGCGCCCAACGCGAACGCCGACGCGGTCGCGCAGCGCGCCTGCAGCGTGCTGCAACTGCAAGAGTTGGCGTGCACCGGCGTAACGGCGCTCGCCGCGACCGCGCTCGCACGCCAGGGCGGCATGCCGCTGGTCGAGCAGCTCGCGCCGCACTTCGCGCGCCAGGTGGTCGTGGCCGATGGCGCGCCGGTTCAGCGCAGCACGCTCGACGCCGGGTTGCAGCGCGCGGCGGTCGCGGCTCTGCGCCGCCAGCTCGGCGAGCTGAGCGGGCGCAACGTCGAGGACGGCGCGGTCCTCGTGCTCGACAACGCGAGCGGCGAAGTGCGCGCCTGGGTCGGCTCGAGCGGCGACCTGTCGGGCGCGGCGCAGTTCGACGGCGTGCTCGCGCGGCGCCAGCCCGGCTCGACCTTGAAGCCCTTCGTCTACGAGCTCGCGTTCGAGCGGCGCTTGATCACGCCGGTTAGCCTGATCGACGACTCGCCGGCGCAGATCGCGACGCCGAGCGGCCTGTACCTGCCGCAGAACTACGACCACGATTTCAAGGGTTGGGTCAGCGCCCGCAGCGCGCTCGGTGCGAGCCTGAACGTGCCCGCAGTGCGCGTCGGCGCGATGCTCGGGCCGGATGCGCTGGTCGAGCGCCTGAACGCGCTCGGATTCGCACTGCCGCAGCCCGGCGGCTACTACGGCAGCTCGCTCGCGCTCGGCAGCGCCGACGTGACCCTGCTCGCGCTGACCAACGCCTACCGCGCGTTCGCGAACGGCGGGCGCTACGCGCCGGTCGCGTTGCGCGCCGCGCAGGCGCAGCCGGTGCGCGTCGCCGACGCGGCCGCGGTCTACCTCGCGTCCGACATCCTGGCCGACAACAACGCGCGTGCGCGCACCTTCGGCCTCGCCAGCCTGCTCGCGACGCGCGGCTTCGCGGCCGTCAAGACCGGCACCAGCAAGGACATGCGCGACAACTGGTGCGTCGGCTTTACCGACCGCTACAGCGTCGGCGTGTGGGTCGGCAACGCCGGCGGCGCGGCGATGCACGGCGTCAGCGGTGTCAGCGGCGCGGCGCCGGTGTGGCAGGCGCTGGTGGCGCGGCTGCACGAAGGTCGCCCGTCGCAGCCGCCGCGTGCACCCGCGGGCGTGGTCGCGGCGCGGGTGCAATTCGACGCGCAGCGCGAGCCGGCGCGCGACGAGGTCTTCCTCGCCGGCACCGAACAGGTACGGCAGCGCGCGACGGCGCAGACCGGCGACGCGGCGCGCTTCGGCATCGCCAGCCCGCGCGACGGCAGCGTCTTCGCGATCGACCCCGACATCCCGCCCGCCGCACAGCGCATCGGCTTCGAAGGCGAAGCCGGCACGTGGGTGCTTGACGGCAAGCGTCTCGGTACGGCACGCCGCTTGATGTGGGCGCCCTGGCCGGGCCGACACGAACTCGCGCTGCTCGGGCGCGACGGCGCGGTGCTGGAGACGGTGCGCTTCGAGGTGCGCGGCGCCGGGCTCAGGGAGCCGGGGCGCACGCCGCGTTGATGGGCGAGGGGACTCAGCGGGAAAAGATCCGCTCCATCGCGACATCGATGACCATGCCGCACAGGCTGTACAGCAGCGAGCCGATCAGCGCCGCGACGAAACCGGCGACGTGGAAACCGTCGAGCATCGACGCCGCGAAATAGAACATCAGCGCGTTGATCACGAACAGGAACAGCCCGAGCGTGATCAGCGTGACCGGCAAGGTCAGCAGCACCAGGATCGGCCGCAGCAAGGTGTTCAGCAAGCCGAGCACGAAGGCCGCGATCATCGCCGAGCCGAAGCTCTTGATCGTGACCCCGGGGTAGAGGTAGGCCACCAGCAACAGGGCGGCGGCGAGCAGGAGCCAGCGAACGATGATCTTCATGGCCGCAAGAATAGCGCGCCGCGGCGTCGTGGCGATGGCGGCATAGTCAACAACGAGCAGTTGCCGCGGGAGGGGGCCGAGACCGTCGCGCTGCAGCGCATCGTGCTCACCGGGCTGAACCGGCACACGCAGTTCTTCTCGGCGGCGCTGCCGAAGCGCCTGATGCCGCCGCTGTTCAACCGCTACGGCGGCGAGCTCGTCGTCGAAGACCCGTTCAGCGCGCCGCGCGTCAAGCTGCCGGCCGGCGACATGCTGCTGTACCCCGGCACCAGCGTGCACCGGGTCGAGCCGGTGACGCGCGGCGTTCGCATCGCGAGCTTCTTCTGGATCGAGAGCATGGTGCGCAGCATCGAGGCGCGCCGCCTGCTGTTCGAGATGGACTCGCATCTGATGCGCCTGCGCACGTCGGTCGACGCCTGACGGGCGGCGCCTTGTTTCAACCTAAAAACGTGAGTTACCCGGTCGGCGTAGGACCGACCAGCACCGGTAAAGGCGGCCCGACGCCGACGATCCGGTCGCAGATGTAGCGCAGCAAGGCGGCCCAGCGGTCGATCGAGGGGAACTGCTCCGCAGT
>JANXZN010000036.1 GCA_025355545.1 Rhizobacter sp. | reverse complement strand
GAATGAAGTTCGACTGCAGCCCGGCCAGCAGCGCCGACATGAACACGATCACGCCGACACCGATCGCGACGCCGGCAACGATGAACAGCGTCTGTAGCCGGCCCTCGCGCAGGAAGCGGATCGCGACGATCCACTCGAACGGCAGCCAGGGCGTGAACATCGCGGGCGCGCGTGGGCGCTCAAGAAGGGGCCGACGCCGCGGCGCGGACCCGCGCTCCTGGCGCGATCGCCGCGGGCGCGGCGATCAAAGTGTCGCCCTCGCGCAACCCCTCGAGCGCCTCGGCGACACCCCCGCTGCGCAGGCCGAGGCGGACCGCGCGACGCACGGCGCGGCCGTCCTCCAGGCGCAGCACCCATGGCGTCGCGCCCTCCGCGTCATGCACGGCGCTGACAGGCACCAGCAGGGCGTTCGGCCGCCGCGCCACCTCGATGTCCACCGACACCGTCATATCTTGCCTGAGCACCGGGGGAGGCGATGGCACGTCGAGCTTGACCTCGACCGCGCCGGTCTGCGCGTTCACGCCCGGGTTGATGTACACCAGCTGCGCCGGAAATCGCTGCTGCGGATACGCATCCGCGGAAACCAAAGCCTTCTGACCGGGCGCCAGCAGGCGCAGGTTCTTCTCGTCGATCTGCACCACCAACTGCGTACGGCCCATCGGCGACAGGGTCATCAGCACCTTGCCCGGCTGCACCACGTCGCCGACCTCGACGTTGCGGCCGATCAGCGTGCCGTCCAGCGGCGCGCTGATCACAGCGTAGCGCCCGCGGGCGCGGGCCACCTCGGCACTCGCCTGGGCCTCGGCCACGCCGGCAACGGCCAGCGCATGGTCGCTGCCGGCGGGGCGCGCGGTTTCGAGCTGCTTCTGCGCCGATCGCACTTGGGCATCCGTCAATTCGACGGTCTTGCGCAACTCCTCCAGCGCCGCCCCGCCGATGAAGCCCTTCTGGAACAGCTCCTGGTTGCGCCGCAGCGCCGAGCGCGCGTTGTCGAGATTCGCCTGCGCCTGGCGCAGCGCCTGTTCGGCCACCGGGGCCTGGACTTCACGCAATTGCCGCAGCCGTGCCTGTGCCTGTGTCACGGCCACCTCGGCCTGGCGCCCGGCCGCGCGCAACTCGGCCGACTCGAGCTCGACGAGCGCATCGCCGGTCCGCACGCTCTGACCTTCGGCCACCGGCACGCGCACAACGGTGCCGGTGATCTGCGCGCCGATGTCGACACGGTGCGGCGTCTCGACATGACCGCTGGCCACCACCGCCTGCACGAAGTCGCGCCGGACAACCGTTTCCGCAACCATCTGCGGGCCGCGCCACCAGCGCACGCCCAGCGCGGCGAGCAGCACTGCGGCGAGCAGCGTGGCCAGGAGCTTCCAGCGGTGTTCGAGGATCAGCGAGGAGCCGGTCATTTCCGTTCCAGGCGGCCCAGCGAGCCCGTCGAATGGAGCGATGCAGGGTCTTCGCCGCGGGTGACGCCCCGGGGCCGAACGCAAGCCAGTCTGGGAACGGGATGCGGTTTCACATGGAAGTTTGTCAAGCGCGCCCGTGGCGGCTCGAAAGGTCGCCTCATGTCTTTCCCAGCCGTAGGTCCAGCAGGCGCTGTTCGATCTCGGCCAGGCCGAGTGCCGTGAGGTCGCTATCGAGCGCGAGGTGAACGCGCTTGTTGACTGCGTCACTCAGTTGCGCCTTCAGCTCACCCAGGAACGGGCTCGAGGCGAAGAGCCAGACCGCGTTGAATTCTCCAGCGGCCAGCCCCGCATCCAATCGGTGCGCGATTTCGCGCGCGAACCGCTGATGCTCCTTGCGGCGCACGTCGCTGCGCGGCTCGTATCGGTTGCCTCCGCTGCTGTTGTCGGTGGCTTCGTGGCCCGGTCGGTCATCGGCTAGCTGGCTGGCCTTGAGCCGGCTTTCCGGGTGCTCCAGGGTGGCCAGCGCAACCAGGGGGTCGGTCGCCGAATCGCGGCTGAGGAGACGCGCGTGCGACGCGTTGGCCAAGAGGATCCATTGACGTTTCATCGTGGGGCTCCGAGATGGTTCATGAGACAAGTTGCGGGCATGCGCGCGACTTTCACCGACCTTGAAACGTGGCGCTGCGTGACTCGTGCCGCGCCAAGTGAAGGGTGGATCGGTGCGGGTCGACGTGCTGCTGCGGAACGGTGGCGGAACGCGATGGCCGCCAACCCGCCCGAAGTGGCTTGCGGTCTCAACCCACGCGCAACTCGTTGATGACGGCGTGCACTCCGGGAGCCGACCAGGCCACGCCTTGTGCCGCGTCACGCTCCTGCCACGAGTGCACGGTGCCGCTCAGCTTCACCGTCGTGCCGTCGACATCGACCTGAATGTGCCTGGCCTCGCGCAGCGCCTGGCGTGTCAGCGCCTCCTCGATCTTGCGTGACAGGTTGGCGGCTTTGGGCCGCGCGCGCAACGTGACCTCGTTGCTGATGCCCACCACGCCCATCAGCGGGCGAATCGCCTTCTCCGCGCTGTGCCGCTGGTAATCCCATTCGACTTCGCCCTGCAGCGTGACCCAGCCATGATCGACGGTCAGCCGGATTTTCTCCAGCGGCACGAGCGTGTTCCACCGCAAGGCCTCCTCTGCGCCGGCGGCGATGTCGGTATCGCTGCGCTTGTGGTCGAGAGAAAGCTTCACATCCAGTTCGAGCGCAATCGCCTTCACGCCGGCCACACGTCGCAGTGCCCGCGCCGCGGCGTGCTTGTCGGCGAAGGTTTCCAGGTGGCCGGTCAGCGTCACCACGCCGTCCTTCACCGCCACGCCGATGGCGGTGGATTTGACCGTCGGATCCCAGGCCAGTTCGGCTGTCACGTCTTTCTTCAGATCGGCATCTGTTTTCACGATGATTCCTTTTACACGGGTTGCATGAACGTGGCTCGCAACGATCTCGCAAGTTCGGCGAGGGAGCCACGATCAAATTTAGGCGTCGGCGCACGGCAGGCCTTGATGTAGATCACGGGGCGATGAAAATGGAGCTGCGTCGCATCGTCGGAATCGCAACGGGCTGGCATGCAGCTGCGTTGCGCCGGCTCGAGAAAACAGAGCCTCCTGGAGCCCTCGCGAGCGAACGGCCCGGCGGGTCGCCTGAAGCCATTGCAAGAGATTGACGCTCGTCAAGCACGAGCGCTGGCCTGCGTTCCAAAATCGACTATGGACCGCCTATCAACCAACGCCCAACCGAACTGACCGACCATGGACCTCGCCACCCAAACTCACTTGACGAAACTGCGCGATTTGCTGAGCTTCCGTTTGCTGGAATTGCGCGCCGAGGTCCACGCCGCCGAGCAGGCTCAGCGAGAACTGACCGGCGCTTCAGCGCATGAGGTGACGGATCGCAAGGACGAGGCGGCGCAGCGCTTGTTGTCGGACCTTGGCGGCGTGCAAGAGCAGCGCGACCGCGACGAAATGGCCCAGGTGGAAGCGGCTTTGCAGCGTCTCGATACCGGGAGCTACGGCGACTGTGCGGATTGCGGCGAGCCGATCTCCCTGCAGCGTCTGCAGGTGCAGCCCGCGGCGCAGCGGTGCGCGCCGTGCCAGGCTGCCTTCGAACATGCCCTGGACCGCTCCGGCCCACGACACGCGTTATCGTGAATCAAACTGCATGATGGCTCGCCGCAGCGTCTTCCTTGGCACTTGCCTCATGCTCTGCGGCTGCGCCAACCTGCTTCCACGCGGCGACATCGAACGGCCTTCCGGGTTCGACAGTTTCGAGGCCGCGGCACAAGCGTTCGACAAGGTTGTGGCCTACCGCACGACAGTCGAGCAGTTGAAGGCACTGGGATTCGATTTGCAGTCGAGCCCGAACTTGACCTTGATCTCGTATCCGCAACTGACCGGGCGCCTGGCGCCTGATCGCGGCGTTCCGTTCGAGGCGATCGACCCGGGCATTCGTGATTGCATCGTGGCGCGTCTGGCATGCCAAGCCTACGAGTTCCATCTGGGCCGCGAAACGACACGCCGCGAGGGCAGCTTCATGCTCGACTTCCTGAACTTTCGTCGCGCCACGCGGGTGACCGGCTGGCGTTTCGAAGGGCTGCTCGCCGTGCGCGACGGCGTCGTCTTGTTCAGCAGTCACGGTGGCGAGCCACGAACCGATCGAACCGAGCGGCAGGTCAACCCGTTGGGCCCGCTGCAGCGAGCGGGTGAGGGGGCCGGCGGCCTGCTGGTGCATTGAAGTCGGGCACCCGCTGTCAGACGATTTCAGTCGGGGCGTGAACTCGCGCCGTTGTTGTGCGCGCGCCTACTGAACGGCGAGCGTCTTGCTCGCAGCTTCCTTGCGCTTGGGCAGGGTCAGCTTCAACACGCCGTCCTCATATTTCGCGACCGACGCCGCTTCGTCCACTTCCTGCGCCAATCTGAAGCCACGCGAAGCGCTGCCGTAATACATCTCCTTGACCAGAGAGCGCGCGCCATTGCCGGTCTTTTCTTCCTTCTCCTGCTTGACCTCGGCGCTGATCGAAACGAAGTTGCGGTCGATGCTGACGCGGATATCTTCCTTCTTCACACCGGGTATTTCGGCGCGCACCTGGTAGTCCTTGTCGGTTTCGCTGACGTCGACGCGGATCTCGCCCGGGGCGTCGGGATTTATCTGCATTGGGCGCATGAAGCGGCGAACCAGTTCCGGAAACATGTCATCAATGCGTTCAAATCGTGTGAGTGCGTTCATGAGAGAACTCCTGTGAAAGGGCTGTTTGTGTCTGCAGTGCCGTGACCGCTTTTCGACCATCGGCAAACTTCAGTCTAGGCAGCGCCCGTGGATTTGCATTGAGCCATGTCAAACCGGCAGCGGATGTGCGCGCATCAGGTCAACCAAGCCCATACCGTCCAGGCACCCGTCAATCCGGACGCGAGGGCGGCGCCCACGCGCAGCCCGTTGGCCCAGCCGCCTGTTGCCAACGCGACCACGACGCGTGTGCCGCTGTTTGCGGTGATGGCCAGCAGCACGCCGAGGGTCAGATCGGCGCGTGGCAACCGGCCGCCGGCGAACAGCGCGGCAAGCGATGCGACCGATGAATGAGCGTCGGCGAGACCGGTCAGCGCCACGCTCAGCATCAGGCCGGTCTGACCGAACCGGCGCTGTGCTTCGCTCACCGCCAGTGTGATCACAAAGAGCATCGACGCCAGTGCGATGGCGTCGCGAATCCGGATGGCTTCGCGTTGGCCGAGAGGTGAGCCCGGGTCCTTCACCGTATCTGGGGGCGCCCAGGCCAGCAACCCCGCGCAGGCCGCCAGCGTGCACCCCAACCCTGCGCCGGCCATCGGCGCCAATGCGAGGGCGGCATCGATCGACAAAGCGCCTGCCATCAGCATCGCCAACACCCAGGTCGCCGCGGTGGACCAAGCGGCAGCGGCGGCCAGCAACCCGGCACGTTCGGGCTGTTTGCGCACCTGACTGCCCAGCGAGGCGATCGCCGCGGTGCTCGATGCAAAACCCGCGAGGAAGCCCGCGGCCACCAGTCCGACGCGCGGCCCCAACCACCGCACCGCGATGTGGCTGACGGCCTGCAGGGTGAGGATGAGCACCACGATCGCAGCCAGGGGCCGGGGATTGATCTCGCCCAACCACGCCAAAGGCCGGTTCGGGATCAGCGGGAGCACGATCAGCGCAGCGGCGCAGAGCAGCAGCCCGTCGTGCAGCTCTTGCTCGGTCAGCACCTGGGTGGCGAAACGGTGCAGGCGGGTGCGGGCGTGCAGCAGCAGGGCCAGCGCTGCGCCGCACGCGGCGCCGAGCAAGGGTTCGATGACCGCGAGCACGCCCACCAGGTAAGTGAAGAACAGTGCCAGCTCGGTGGTCAGCCCCGGATCGTTCGAGCGGCTCTTGAAATGCGAAATCGCCGCGAGCGAGACCACGAGCACGCCGCCGACAGCCACCAGCCCCGGTTCGGACAGCAGCTGTGCCATTGCACCGCTGACCGCGACGAGCGCGAAGCTGCGGATCCCGGCGGCGCGCCGGTCGGAACCCTCGCCCTTGCGGCGTTCGCGCTCCAGGCCGATCAGCAAGCCGATGCCGAGGGCCAGCAACAGCCCGACCACCCCTGAAGGGTCGACCCGCGACAAGCTCGTCATGGCGTCGCGACCGTGTGCCGCACGCCGCGCCGTCAGTGCGCCATCAGCACCGGCAGCGTCATGGATTTCAGCACCGTGCGCGACGCCCCGCCCAGCACGAACTCGCGGGCTCGGTGGTGGCCGTAGCAACCCATCACCAGCAGGTCGGCCCCGACTGCGCTTGCGAAGGACAACAAGGCCTCGCCGGCGTCTGTCGGCGATGCGTGGTCGCGGTGTGGCGTCGACACGATGCCGTGGAGGTGGAGGTAGTGCGCGATGTCGAGGTCGCCGGCGTGGTGCTGCGTAGCGTCGTCTATCGCCTCCAGCACATGAACGCGGCGCGCGGTGCGCAGCCAGGGCAGGGCGGCGGTGACGGCGCGGGCGGCCTGCGGCGTCGCGTTCCAGCCGATCAGCACATCGCGGTCGGGCGCTCCGAATTTGCCGGTGAGGGGCAGGATCAGGGCCGGCTTGCCGGTGGCCATGACCACCGACTCGACGAAGTTCGCCGGCACCGTGTGTGACGACCCGGTCGACGGATCGTGCTGCCCGAGCACCAGCAGATCGGCATACAGGGCCTGCCGACAGAAAGCCTCGATTGGGTCGCCTCCGCTCGCCAACCAGCGCATCGCGAGGCCACCCTCGGCGAGCGCATCGTCGAACAAGGACGTCGTGCGGTCTATGTCGTCCCGGTCCATCTGCTGCAGCAGCGCCGAAGGGCCTTCGGAGGAGGCCAGCCGCGCCGGCCCCGCGGACGGCGAGACGACGAACATCGCGGACAGGGCCGCTTCTTGGCGCAGCGCGACGCTGCGTGCGAATTCGAGCCGCGCGGCGCTCGTGGCTGTCGCGTCGAGTTGCAGCAGAACGGAACGGATGGTGCTCACGGAAATATCCCAGGGGGGCTCGCGTCAGTGCGACATCAACACCGGTACCGTCATCGATGCCAGCATGCCGCGCGAGGCGCCGCCCAGCACGCGTTCGGTCCAACGGGCGTGGCCGTAGGCGCCCATCACGATCAAATCGGCGCTCAGGTCGGCAGCGCGCGAGAGCATCGCATCGGCGATGCCGATGCCGGTCGTCTCGACGCGCACATCGGCCGAGACGCCCTGCCACATCAGCCACCGGTGCAAGGCATCCAGGCGCGGGCGCAGCGTCTTGTCTTCGATGGCGCCCGCCTCGTTCCAGCTGACGACCAGAACCTGCTTGGCCAGCCGAAGCAGCGGCAGCGCGTCGGACACGGCGCGAGCCGACTCGCGGCTGTCGTCCCACGCGACCATGACGCGGGTGCCGATGGTCTCGAAGCGGCCCGCGTAGGGAAGAATCAGCGTCGGTCGCGCGCTGTAGAGCACGACCTGCTCGACGAGGTCCTGCGCCATGCGGTGCCCAAGGGCGGCCGGGTCGGCTTGGGACAGCACGGTGAGGTCACTGCAGTGCGCGTGACGCACCAGCGAGGGCGCCTTGTCGGATTCGTCGATGACCGCTTCGCTGGACTTGACGCCCGCCGCGCGGCATTCGTCCCGAAAGCGGTCCGCGGCGCGCTCGGTCTGGTCGCGCAGCGTGTCCCACGCGCGCGCGGCGAAATCGGCCAGTGACGCAGCCGCTTGCGCAGACAACGGCAGATCGATGAGGCCGGTCGGCGCGACCCCGACCAGGTGGCAGTCGAGAACTTTGGCGAGCCGCATCGCGGCCTGGCTGCGTGCGGCGCACAGCGGGTCTTGGTCGAGAAGGACGAGAAGGCTGCGGTAGGTCATGGTGTGTTCCTGCGTCGTTGCAAAGCGATTGTTCAGCCGCCGATCGCGGTGCGGCTTGATCTTGCGCAAGAGCGCCACGCCCGCGCCTGCATCAGGGCATCACCACGGCGGCACCCTGCAGTTGTCCCGCGGTCGCGGGTCGGTTCTGCGTTGAACCATCGGTCATCGACCCGCCGAGGAGCGTGACCATGAAAGCGAATCCGAGAACTCTGGACCACGCCCTGCGCATCGGCGTGCGCGTTGCGGTACTCGGCTTCACCGGCGGCCCGAATGGCACACGCTGAAATTGCCGCCGCGGCCGGCGAATTCAGGATCGAACTGATTCAGCAATCGGACTACCGATTCGAGGCCCGTTTCGAGGACTCGGGCGTCCCGGTACTGCTCACCGACGAGGTGGCTCCGCTTGGCGGCAAGGCGGGTCCGAGTCCGGTGCGCCTGCTCGCCGTGGCGGTGGCCAATTGTCTGGCGGCGAGCCTGCTCTTCGCGATGCGCAAATTCAAGAACGATCCTGGCCGGCTGCGAGCGGTCGCCACGGTTCACATGGTGCGCAACCCGCAGAACCGGCTGCGCGTCGGCCGCATCGGCGTCGATCTGCATCTTGGCACCCACGCATCGGGGATCACCATGCTGGACCGAATTGTTCCTGCACCGATCACTCTGTGGCTTGATTTCGCGCAATGGCGCGAGTGGGGTCGCGGTCGAATCCCGGGGAAATGACCGACCTCCCGCCCCGCACGGTCAACACGAGGCCCAGCATCACAATCAAAGGCAGGGTCAGCCAGCCGAAGCTGCGCTGCGCAAGGGCTCCGAAGAGCCATCCGCCGGCGGCCGATCCGAGCGTCTGACCAAAGCTTGCCGCCGCTGCGAGGCGGCCCATCGTCGCGCCGAGCTTCTGTGGCGAAGTGCCTGCTGCCAAGTAGGCGATCACCGGCAACACCAGACCGGTGCCGGCAGAAGTAAGACTGACGCCAAGGTACATCCATGCGTCCGAGCGATGACCGGCCAGCACAGCCAGGCCGACCGCCGCCAGGATCAATCCTGCGCCAGTAAGGCAACGTGGCGAAATCCTTTCCAGCAGGGACGTGAAGAAGAGCAGAGCGTTGATGCCCAGCATCACGAGGCTGCACTCCGCAAACATCATCGCCGCCTGGCGCGAGGATAGGCCGGTGTGTTGCTGCGCCTGCAGCACGATGCCCACCTCGAACCCCGCCAGCACGAACATGATCGCCCCATTGAGCCACCACAGCGCGGTCGTGCCGCCTTGGGCAGCGGTCACCGGATTGTGTTGGGCCGCAATGGGGGCCCGTGACGCGGGCAGCGTCATGGCAAGTGCCAGCATGACGACTGCGCCGAGCAGCGCAGACAGGACGATCGCAGCTCGCGCAGCAAGTGGGGCGGGAAGCACGTCGCCCGCCCACGACCCGAGCCAGTCGGCCATCGCGGTCAGGGCCGGGCCGAACAGAAATCCCAGCAACGACATGGCCCCCAGCCACGCGACGCGACGCGCGCGCCGTTCCTCGGGCGTGTGTTCGCCGACCAGCGCTGAAACGACAGGAACGACCGCCGCCACGAAGAAGCCGGTCGCACCACGCAGCGCGTAGATTCCCCACAGGCCGACCCACCCCGGGACCAGCAGGAGCATCAGGCTGGCGACGTATCCGACAAGCCCGGTGATCAGAATTCGACCGTGCCCGACGCGATCCGAGACGACACCCCACAAGAGCGCCCCCGCCAGCACGCCGGCCGCGTACACGCCGCTGAGAAGACCGACGTGACGAGCGACTTGGGTGGCAGTCGTGCCGGGCATGATCGAGATCAGCCAGGTTGGCAGCAGCGGCAGAAGTGCACCGTAGCCGGCCGAGACGACAAACACAGCCGCCGCCAGCCAGGCCAGTTGCACAGGCCGCAGTTCGGCAGGTTCAGCGTTCGGCGTGACGGGAGATGCGTGGGCGCTCATGCTCACGATCAAGTCGCAGGGGGCTGTGTGCCGATCGATGGTGAAGCGGCGCTCACGTCGAACACATGGCCGAGCCAACGCTCCAGGCCGGGCACGGCGGTGCGGATCGTCTCGATCGAGTTGCGGATGTAGAGCGGGTCTTCGGGCAGCAAGGCGGGGCGCAGGCACAGGAAGTACGCACCGAGCACAACCAGCGAGAGGCCGCAGACAACGAACACCTTGCCGGACGGCTGCAAACGCGAAGTCCCGGGTTGCATGGCGACGTCACGGCAACGGCTTGAAGATCACGAGGTCGGACGACGCTCGAGATGAGCCCGCCTCACAGCACCAGCGGCTGGTTGGGCAGCTCATTGGCGTTGTGGCCGTCCGCAGGAAAATGCTTCACCAGATGCTGCGTGACAGCCTGCACGCCGCTCAACACACCGCCTTCGTAGTTGGACTGCCTGAAGGCCGCTTCCATTTGACGGCACACCTCGTTCCATTCCTGCGTGTCCACCTTGGCGTGAATCCCGCGATCGGCAACGATCTCGACCGCCCGATCCGCGAGCAGCAGATAGATCAGCACGCCGGTGTTGTGCCGGGTGTCCCAGACGCGCAGTTGCGAGAACAGGTCGATCGCCCGTTCCCTGGCCGACTGCCCCTTGAAGAGCGGCCAGCCGTCCAGTGCCCCCTCGACCGCGAAGCGGATTTCTCCGAGATGGGCGGTCTCGCTCGCTTTGGTCGCCGCCTCGATTCTGTTCAAGGTGCTGCGGGGAAAGGCCCGTCTGACCTGCCCGTCGGTCACCAGCAAATGCGTGACGATGCGTTTGATCTTCATGGTCACCACCTCCCCGACGCACCGCCGCCACCGAAGCCGCCACCGCCGCCGCTGAACCCACCGCCACCGCCGCCGCCCGAGCCGCCTCGGCCGCCCCCGCCGTAGTAACCGCCGAATCCGCGCCCGCCCATGCCACCGCCGAGCAGCGTGACGAACAGCGCGATCACGCCAGCACCCAGGGCCATCGACACGGCGCCGACAACGAACCAGGCAATCACCGCGACGACACCGCCGGTGACCAGCGAGCCCGGAACCTTGCCCAACGCGGCGCGCAATACGCCGCCCACGGCGAGGGCAAGAATGAAGAGCACCGGGACGTATTGCTGAACATTGCCGGTGCCTCCGACGGGCTTGTTGCTCGGCTCAGGCAACGGCTCCCCATCGATGACACGGATGATCTGCCCGACCCCGGCCGTGATGCCGCCATAGAAGTCCTGGCTCTTGAACCGTGGCAGGATGGTCTCGCTGACGATGCGTTTGCTGGTGAGATCGGTGAGCGCCCCTTCCAGGCCGTATCCCACCTCGATGCGCATCGCGCGGTCGTCCTTCGCGACGATCAGAATGGCGCCGTCATCGACTCGTCTGCGTCCGAGCTTCCATTGCTCGGCCACACGCAAGGCGAATTGCTCGATTTCTTCCGGGGCCGAGGTGGCGACCATCAACACCGCGAGCTGGCTGCCCTTTCTGGCTTCGAACGCTGTCAAGGTTTGCTCGAGCGTTGCCTTCTGCTCCGCAGTGAGCGTGCCGGTCTGGTCGGTGACATGCCCCGTCAGCGGCGGCACCGGCACCTGCGCTGCGGTCAGCGCGGACCAGCCCAGCGCGCAGGCCAGCAACAGCGCTTTGCCGATCCCGCTCGCGGCACGCGTGCTGATCACCTGGCCGCTCCCGAAGCAGCGCTTGCGGGCTTGGCCGGTGCGGTATCAAGACCGACGCTGGGCGGCTTTGAGATTTCCTTTTCGTTCTCGACCGCGAAGCTCGGTTTTTCCTTGTAGCCCATCACCATCGCGGTCAGGTTGGACGGAAACGACCGCACCGTCACGTTGTAGTCCTGCACCGCCTTGATGTAGCGGTTGCGTGCCACCGTGATGCGGTTTTCGGTCCCTTCAAGCTGCGCCGACAGATCCCGGAAGCCCTGGTTGGCCCGCAGGTTCGGATAGTTCTCCGACACCACCATCAACCTCGACAAGGCACCGGTCAATTCGCCCTGCGCCTGCTGAAATTTCTGGAACGCCGCCGGGTCGTTGATCAGCTCCGGTGTGGCCTGGATCGATGTGGCCTTCGAGCGCGCCTCGATCACCTTGGTCAGCGTGTCCTGCTCGAACTTCGCCTCGCCCTTGACCGTGCTGACGAGGTTCGGAATCAGGTCTGTACGGCGCTGGTATTGGTTGACGACCTCCGACCACCCCGCCTTGACCTGCTCGTCGGTGGTTTGAAAGGTGTTGTAGCCGCAGCCGGCCAGGCTCAACGCCAGGGTTGCTGCAAGGACTGTCAGTAACTTTCGCATGTTCTCTTCTCCAAAGTTTCAGGTGCGCTGGGGACTCCATGCATTTGCTGCCACCTGCTGAGTTGGGCCTGCCGGAGTGCAAAGTGCAGGTAGATGACGACGCTCAGCAAAGCGGCGAAGAAGCACCACACCGAGATGAACCACGTCGCATAGAACGCGTAGGCCGCGCCGAACGACAGCAGCGCCAGAGCGCCGAAGAGCTTTATCCCGCGATGCGTGGACAGCAACGGGCTGACGGTGGTCGACACCAGGTACAGCGTCATCACCTCCACGGCAAAGAAGTGCGGTGAGTCGTACTCGACGTGCTGACCCGTCGGCCGCGAGACCACCGGGAAGGCCACGAGGACGTACAGCAGGTACGCGCCCACCGCGACCCCGGCCACAACGAACGCGATCAGCGTTCGCCGGCGCCGGCCGGGGGGTTCGATCATCAGTACGGCCACGGGCAGATAGACCGGCCACAGCACATGCGAGAAGAACGAATACACGTGCGTCATGACCGAGTTCAGCAGCGCTGCTTCAGCGCTGAAGGTCAGCCAGATCACGCCTTCGATCAGCTGCTGGATCGCGAACAACAGCGGGATCGCCGCGAACGGCCACTCGCGCCGGTGACGCGTTGATCTCAGCGTCAGTGTGCCGATGCCGAGCAGCAATGCACCCGCCGAGAAGCTGGCCGTGGCCGAGAAGCACATTCAGACCGCTCCTTCCTGAGCGCCGACCCGGCCGGCATAGAGATCGCCCCTCGACCACGGAACCGGCCACTCGCCCCGGTTGGGCCTGGATGCGAGGATCTGATAGATGCCCGTGGTTCCGGCCTCGAAGTCCAGCGCGCAGGCGGCCATGTACAGCCGCCAGACACGATACGTCGGCTCGTCGACCTCGCGCAGCGCCGCGTCCCGATTCGCTTCCAGGCGCCGCACCCAGTGGCGCAACGTCAGCGCGTAGTGCGGGCGCAGGCCTTCGACATCGTGGATCTCGAAGCCGGCGCGCTCCATGCCGAGCTGGATGTTGCTGACGCAGTCGAGCTCGCCGTCCGGGAAGACATAACGATTTATGAACTCGCTGGCCACCGACTTGTTCCAGCCTTCTTCGTCGTGCGTGATGCCGTGATTCAGGAACAAGCCACCCGGCCGCAGGACGCGCCGGACAGTCGCCAGGTACGTTGGCAGGTTGGCCAGGCCGACGTGCTCGAACATGCCGATGCTCGACACCTTGTCGAAGACGCCAACGCCTTCGAGATCGCGGTAGTCGCGCAGTTCCACCGACACCCGATCCTGCAAGCCTTCGTCAAGGATGCGCCGCTGCGCAAACTCGAGCTGCTGCCGGCTCAGCGTGATGCCGTGGGCCCGCACGCCGTGGTGCCCGGCCGCCCAGCACACCAGTGCGCCCCAGCCGCAGCCGATGTCCAGCAGCCGCTCACCGGGCTGCAGCCGGAGCTTGCGGCAGACGTGCTCCAGCTTGTTGCGCTGCGCCTGGTCCAGCGATTCGTCGGGGCTCGTGAAATAGGCGCAGGAGTAGACACGCTCCTCGTCGAGCCACAGCCGGTAGAACTCATTGGAAACGTCGTAGTGGAACGAGATCGCGGCCCGGTTCTCCGTTCTGGAGTGGGCCTTGACGGCATGCCCTTGCAGCGTTGACCGATGGCTTCCCGAACCGAGCCTCGCGTCGCCGGGTGCATGCAGTCGAAGGGCGGTGAAAAGCGCACCCAGCCGGTCGCGCAACGACAGGCGAATCGAGTGCAAGTGGTCCTTCAGGCAGAGCGCTGCGAAGAAGTCTCCCTCGACATCGATGTCGCCCCGGAAATAAGCTTCGGCCAGACGCAGGGGATCGCGCCCGAGGACCATCGATCGAACGAATCCCGGGTGGTGGCACACCAGCGTGAACAACGGGTCGGATGCGTGCGGGGCCGCGTTGCCGAGTCTCAAGGTGGTGCCGTTCCACAAACGCAGCGCGAGACTTCCGTCGAAGCTGCGGAACAAGCGCTGCAGCAGGTCCGATGCTTCGTCAGCGCGACGATGCGCCACGGCTCCCGGCTCGTGCCGCGACATCGAGCCGCCAGTGCGCGTCAGATCGCTCATGCCGACGCTCCCGCGGACACGTTCGCGACGGCCGCCGGTGGGCCCGGCGACCTCGCCCTCTTGATGCCGGCGAGCTTGGTGCGCTTGAGCATCAGCGCGTTGATGGCCACGACCGCCGAGCTGCCCGACATCGACAGCGCCGCGATCTCCGGCGACAGCGTGAAGGGATAGAACACGCCTGCCGCCAGCGGAAAGGCGATCACGTTGTAGCCCACCGCCCACCACAGGTTCTGGTGCATCTTGCGCAGCGTGGCGCGCGACAGCTCGATCGCACCGACCACGTCGTACGGGTCGCTCTTCATCAGCACGACCTGGGCGCTTTCCATCGCCACGTCGGTGCCCGCGCCGATCGCGAAGCCCACGTCGGCCTGGGTCAGGGCCGGCGCATCGTTGATGCCGTCGCCGACCATGCCAACCTTGTTGCCCTGGTCCTGCAGCGCCTTGATCTTCGCCGCCTTCTGGCCGGGGAGCACTTCGGCCAGCACGATGTCGATGCGCAGCTCCTTGCCGATGCGCTCGGCCGTGGCCTGGTTGTCACCCGTCATCATCGCCACCTTGACGCCGCGTTCCTGCAGCTTGGCGATCGTCGCCTTCGACGTCGGACGCACCGCGTCGGCGATGGCGATCAGGCCGATCAGCTGGCCGGCGCGGGCCACGTGCACCACCGTGCGACCGCCGCCTTCGAGCCGGCTCGCCTCTGCCGCCAGGGCATCGAGGTTCACGCCTTCGAACTGCATCAGCTGGCGGTTGCCCAGCAAGACCGCGTCTGCGCCGATGCGGGCGCGGGCGCCTTGCCCGTCGATGTTGGCAAAGCCCGAAGCGAGCTCGGCCGGGGCCGAGCCGGCTCGCTTGAGAACCGCCTGCGCCAACGGATGCTCGGAGAATTTTTCGACGCCCGCCGCCACGGCGAGCAGCTGCGCCTCTGTGACACCGATTGCCGTGACCATCTCCACCACATCGGGCTGGCCGAGGGTGAGCGTGCCGGTCTTGTCGAAGACGATCACGGTCAGCTTGGTGGCGTTCTCGAGCGCGGCAGCGTTCTTGAACAGAATGCCGTTCATCGCCCCCAACCCGGTGCCGACCATGATGGCCATCGGCGTGGCCAGGCCGAGCGCGTCGGGGCAGGCGATCACGAACACCGTGATGGTCAAGGTCAGCGCGAACAGCAGGGGCTGGCCCAGCACCCAGAACCACACACCGAAGGTCAGCAGCCCGACGCCGATGGCGGCCAGCACCAGCCACTGCGACGCCTGGTCGGCGAGCAGCTGGCCCGGCGCCTTGGAGTTCTGCGCTTCCTGCACCAGCTTGACGATCTGAGCCAGCGCCGTGTCGGCACCGACCTTGGTGGCCTTGTAGCGGAAGCTGCCGCTCTTGTTGATCGTGGCGCCGATGACGGCATTGCCGACCACCTTCTTCACCGGCATCGACTCGCCCGTCAACATGGACTCGTCGACTTGCGAACTGCCTTCCGTGATCTCGCCATCGACCGGGATCTTGTCGCCTGGCTTGATGACGACGGTTTCACCGGCACGGACGTCCGACGTGGGAACCTTGGTTTCGGCGCCGCCGCGCACCACCGTGGCCATCGGCGGGGCCAGATCCATCAGCGCGCGGATCGCGTTCGAGGCGCCGGCGCGCGCCCGCATTTCCAGCCAGTGGCCGAGCAGGATGAACACCAGCAGCACGGCCGATGCTTCGTAGAACACCTCGCCCTCAAAGAAGAAGGTGGCGCCCACGCTGAAAAAGTAGCCGGTGCCGACCGACAGCACGATCAATGTCGCCATGTTGGCGACCTTGTTGCGCGCGGCCCGCCACGCGGCGACCACGAAGGGCCAGACCGGATAGGCGATGGCGCCGGTCGCGACGATGAAGAGGAAGAACTTGCGATCCAGCCCGAAGGGTGTGGGGAAGTCGCCGAACATCCGGCCCATCGGCGAGTACAGGAAGACCGGAACGGCAAACACCAGCGCGACCAAAAAGCGCTTGCGCATGTCGCGCGCCATGTCCTGCATCGACATGCCGGGCGCATGACCCATGTCGTGCATCATGTCGGCCTTTTGGGCGGCCGGCGAATCGCCGTGCCCGGCATGCGAGCTGTCGTGAGCAGCGTGGGCATCGCCGCTGGTCTTGGGCTCCGCCGGCTCGCAGACATGGGCCGGGACGAGTTCGCCGCGGCAGTGGTAGCCGCAGTCGACAACACGTTGGCGGATGGCGTCCAGTGTGATCTTCGCTTCGTCGTAATGCACCGTCGCGCTGCCGGCAACATAGTTCACGTCGGCGTGATGAACGCCTGGCAAGCTCGAGAGCTGCCGCGCGACGCCCGCCGCGCTCAGCGTGGAGACCAGCTCGCCGACCTCGACGGTGCTTGTTTTCATCGTGATCAAGCGTGCTCCGCCGGGCGCACTTTGGCGGGGTAGCCGAGCCCGGTGATCGCCGATTCGATCTGGGCGGGCGTCACGCGGGCGGAGTCAGTCACGACGCTGACATCGAAGCTGAAGGTTTGCATCGTCAGTGCTCCTTGGGTTGATGAGGCACGTTGCTTCAAACGGCCGACGGTTCGGTTCGAAACGACGGCACGAAGCGCGGCGTGCGCGCTGCGTAAGCTTCGAATTCAGCGCCGAATCGTTGGCGCATCTCCGCGTCTTCAGTGATCGCGAGCCGGGCATACATGGCCACCAGGATCGGGAACATCACCAGCGTGAGCAGCGTCGGCCACTGCAGCAAAAAGCCCAGCAGGATCAGGACGAAAGCCACGTACTGCGGATGGCGAATGCGCGCATAAGGCCCCGACCTGGCCAGGCCGTTGCGGCGCTGCGCGTGGTACAGCACGTTCCAGGCGCTCGACAACAGGTAGAAGCCGAAGCCCAGGAAAACATAGCTCGCGATGTGCAGTGCTCCGAAGTGCGGGTCTCCCTTCTCGCCCAGCAGCGTCGACCACAGGTGACCGGAGTTGTGGGACATCAGGTCGAGAGTCGGGTACTTCGTCTGCA
>JANXZN010000034.1 GCA_025355545.1 Rhizobacter sp. | reverse complement strand
TGAAGTGAACTTCACTTGCATGAATTTCAATTCAGTGAGCGTTTAAGGTCCATGAGACCTCGACTTTCCAGGCTTCCCCGGATCGTCTTGGCACTCGCCTTCAAACGCCCACACTTATCGGCTGTTAGTTTTTAAAGAACTGGCCTTTCGGCGCCGCCCGCAATTTGCCGGCGTTGCTGCTGCGTTCTTTTGCAGTTTTCAGCTAAGAGAGCGATTTTGACATGTTTTATAAAACCTTGTCAAACGCTCGACTATCTCGTTCGCTTCGTTTCCTGCCTCGACCGAGACGCTCTGGCGTTCGGCCATCGAAATCAGCGAAGTCGTCGACTATAGCATGTCCTCCGACTCGATCAATCCGGCCCGAACGAGAGATCGGCTACTGCTCGTTCTGTGAGGAGTCCGCGCGGCCGGAGAGCAGCAATTGCGCGGCGCGTCTGCATTCGGCCTCGGGCTCGTCAGCCGCGAGGATTCGTTCCAGCTGTTGCGCCCACCGGCGCGCGTCGGTGCGCAGCACGCGCTCCTTGATTGACGCGATCCGCGACGGGTGCATCGAGAGGCTGCGCAGGCCCATCGCCAGCAGCAACTCGGTGAACTCCGGGTCGCCGGCCATCTCGCCGCAGACGCTGACGTGCTTGCCGGCAGCGCGCGCCTGCGCAATGACGCGCGCCAGCAGCCCGAGCACCGCAGGGTGCCACGGGTCGTACAGGTGCGCAACGGCCTCGTCGGCACGGTCGATCGCCAGCGTGTACTGAATCAGGTCGTTCGTGCCGATCGACACGAAGTCAAAATACCTGAGAAACGCCGGCAGCGTCAGCGCCGACGCCGGAACCTCGATCATCGCGCCGACCTCGATGTCGGTGAAGGCCTTGCCGGCCTCGATCAGTTGCTGACGCGCGCGCGTCAGTGTTTCGAGCGTCAGGCGCGCCTCGCTGAGGTGCGCCACCATCGGGATCAACAGTCGAACCTTGCCGAAGGCGCTGGCACGCAGGATCGCCCGCAGCTGCTGGCGGAACATGCCTGGTTCCGATAGGCTCCAGCGGATCGCGCGCAGCCCGAGCGCAGGATTCAGCGCGTGCTCGTGGCGCAATTCGTTGGCCGACATGCGATCGAGCGGCTTGTCGGCGCCGATGTCGACCGTGCGGATCGTCACCGGCAGGCCGTTCATCGCCTCGACCGCGGCGCGGTATGCCTCGAACTGCTCGTCTTCACCGGGCAGTTCACCCTGGCGATTCATGAACAGGAATTCGCTGCGGAACAGCCCCACACCGACCGCGCCCGCCTCGAGCGCCGCGATCGCGTCACCCGGCATTTCGATGTTGGCCAACAACTCGACTCTTTCGCCATCGAGCGTGACCGCCGGCGTGTGGCGCAGGCGCGAGAGCCGCTCGCGCCCGAGGTCGCTCTGGCGCTGCCGGAAGCGGTACTCCTCAAGCACGATGGGCGACGGATCGACGATGACGATGCCGGCGTCGCCGTCGATCACGATCCAGTCGTCCTGGCGAATGATGCGGCTCGCCTCGCGCGCGCCCACCACGGCCGGGATGTCCATGCTGCGCGCAACGATCGCGGTGTGCGAGGTCTTGCCGCCGACATCGGTGATGAAGCCGGTGAACACGCTGCGCTTGAACTGCAGCATGTCGGCCGGCGCGATGTCGTTCGCGACCAGCACCAGCGGGTCCTCGCCCGCGAAATCGCGCGGTCGACCTCCCGGTGCGGGTGCGAACGACGATGCCGGCCCGCGCGCCATTGCACGCAGCAGCCGCTCGACGACCTGCTCTAGATCGGCCTTGCGCTCGCGCAGGTACTCGTCCTCCATCTCGTCGAACTGGCGCGCCAGCACCTCGAGTTGCGCCGACAGCGCCCATTCGGCGTTGTAGTGCCGCTCGTGGATCCAATGCTTGGTGGCGCCGGTGAGCGTTTCGTCGTGCAGCAGCATCAGGTGCACATCGAGCAGCGCCGAAAGTTCCGCCGGCGCCTCGGCCGGCAGTTCGCGCTGCAAGGTGCTGAGTTCGCTCGCGACCGCATCGCGCGCGCTGCGCAGGCGCATCACTTCGGCCTCGACGCGCTCCTCGTCGATGAAGTAGTGCGCCACGTCCACGCGGCTCGACGCAACGAGCACCGCGCGCCCGATCGCGACGCCGCGTGACACCGGCAAGCCGAACACCTGGAAGCTCATGCGTCCGATGCTAGCAGCGCCGGCCTGCGCGGCGCCGCGGGATTTGTCCCTGTCACGCCGTCGTCATGCCGGCTTCATGACGACGTCACCACGCCGCCCGAACCCGTCACGGAATTGCCCATGCGCGACTGGCCCTGCCCACCTTCCCGGTCGGCGACCTGGTCGGGCCCGCCACCTCACGGAGGTCGCTTCATCGACGCGACCGGCCCGCGGCCGGCCACGCTGTTGACGCGCATCGCTTCGATGTGGTCTGGGCGCGCGACGAAGACGAGGTTCTTCAGGCGCAGCAACTGAGGCATCTGGTCTTTGACGAAGAGATGGGCGCGCGCCTGAGGGTGCCGCACCGCTCGCCGGCCGGCCATGACATCGACCTGTTCGACCCGTTCTGCGAACACCTGCTGGTGCGCGCCCGGCCGGGGCGGCGAGGCCGGCCCGGTGATCGGCACCTACCGCGTGCTGACGCCCGCCAACGCGCGCCGCGTCGGCGGTCTGTACAGCGACAACGAGTTCGATCGACCCTGTCGCGCCCGCTGCGCCCGCGCATGGTCGAGCTCGGCCGCTCCTGCGTGCACCCCGACTGGCGCTCCGGCGGCGCGATTCTCGCCCTGTGGGACGCGCTGGCCGAGTTCTTTCACCGCGACCAACTCGACACGATGATCGGCTGCGCCAGCGTCAACATGCGCGACGGCGGCCGTTTCGCGGCGAGCCTGTGGACGCAGCTGCGGCGCACCCACGTCGCGCCGATCCACTGGCAGGTGACGCCGCGGCTGGCGCTGCCGGTCGACGAGTTGCAGTGCGACTTGCGCGTCGAGGCGCCGGCGCTGATCAAGGGCTATCTGCGCTGCGGCGCGAAGGTGCTGGGCGCGCCGGCCTGGGATCAACACCGCCGATCTGCCGATGCTGCTGCGCATCCACGACCTGCCGGTGCGTTACCGCCGGCGCTTTCTGGGCGCGTGCGCTCGGCGCCTACTGGCCTTCGCCGAACTTGTCGTTGATCAGCGCGGTCAGCGCCACGATCGTGGCCTGCTCGTCGGGGCCCGTCACCTCGATCTCGACGACGCTGCCGATCCCCGCTGCCAGCATCATCACGCCCATGATGCTCTTGGCGTTGACGCGGCGCTCGTTGCGAGTCATGAAGACGTCGCTGTGAAAACTGCCGGCCAGCTTCGTCAGCTTCGCCGACGCCCGGGCATGAAGACCCAGCTTATTGCTGATGGTGATGCTTTGCTTGATCATTTCCACCCGGTTTGAGGGTCTGGTTCTGCGGTTTCGAGGGCGCGACGAGCATCACGCCCTGGGTCGCGCCGGCCATCGCCCGCGTCACGACCGCTTCGAGCGGCTCGGTCGCGTAACACAGCGAACGCCACAGCATCGGCACGTTGACGCCGGCGATCACGCGCACCTGCGCCCCGTCGCCCAGGCGCTGCGCCACGTTGCATGGCGTCGCGCCGAAGACATCGGTGAAGATCAGTGCCTCGGGGTTGCGCACGCGGGCGAGCATCTCGCGGGCCCGGGCCTCGACCTCTTCGATCGGCATGTCGGGCGCCACGTCAAGCGCTTCGAGCAGGCGCGAGCAGTCGGGGAACGTGTGCTCCGCAACCGACTTCAGCGATGACGCAAGCGGCGCGTGGGCAATGATCATCAATCCGGGCATGGCGGCAAATTATCGACAGTTCACGCGCTTGAATTCAGTTTCACCGGGTCAGCGGGCTCGGCCCGACACAAAAACCACACATACGAAAGCAGACAGCAACCCCACAACAACGCGAAACCACCGCGGTACGCCGACAGCGTCCCCCATCCCCATGCGCGTAACAGGTCGATCGACAGTCCGATGCCCCATTGCAGGCAGAACACCCCGAGGAAGATCACGAGGTTGTAGGCCGACAGCGCCCGCCCCGCGAGCGCCGCCGGCAGCGCCAGGCCGACCGCGGGTTGCGACAACGCCACCACCGTGCAGCCCGCACAGAACAGCACCCAGACCCACGCACCAGCCTGCGGCCCGAGCAGCACCGCGAGCGCCAGCGCGGCGAGGCTGAACGGCGCACCGCGGGCGATCAGGCCCTGCGCGGTCCAGCCGCGCGCATGGAGCCGTGGCACCACGCTGCCCCAGGTCATGAAGCTCAGCAGCATCGCGATGTTGATCGCGAACAGGCCCTGCGCGGCCTGCTGCGCCGTCCAGCCGCAGACCTCGACCAGCCACGGCCCGGCCCACAGCGACTGCACCGCGATCAGGCCGCCGTAGTGGAAAAAGCCCATCGGCGCAAGCCGCACGAAGGTGGGGTGGCGCCAGATTTCGGCATAGCCGGCGCCGCCTCGGATGGCTGCACGCGCCGATGCGCCGGGCCGATCGACGGGCACGAAGCGCGCGATCGCGAGCATCGACAACAGCAGCCCGCCCGCGATCACCCAGAAGAGGCCGCGCCAGCCGAGCCAGGGCAGCAACCACTGCACCGGCAAGGTCGACGCGACCATGCCGATCGAGCCCGACATCAGCATCCACGAGTTCGCGCGCAGCTGCGCCACCGGCTCGAAAGCGAGTCGGAATGCGGTCAGTGGCGCCATCAGGCAGGCACTCACGCCGACACCGATCAGCGCCCGCGCGAGCGCGAGGCCGAGGAAGTCGCGCGCCAGCGCGAACGCCGCGCTGCCCAGCACCGCGACCGCCAGGAAGGCGAGCTGCACGCGCTTCGGCCCGATGCGGTCGAGGGCGCTGCCGAGCGGCAACTGGGTCGACGCAAAGCCCAGGAAGAATGCGCCGGCAAGCAGCCCGAGGTCGCCGGCGGTCAGGCCGAACTCGGCCGTGAAGGTGGGCGCCAGCGTTGCGGTCACGCCGCGCACCAGCGCCGAGATGAAGTAGCTGAACGCGAAGATCAGGAACACCGCGACGGCGGTGCGGGCGGCGATGGGCGCGGTGGCAGGTGCGGTCGTTGCTGTGTTCATCCGGGAAACTTCAGCCCGGCGATGAAGGTCTCGACCGCCTCGGGCGCCGGAGCGGCGCCAATCACGGTCGCCTGGTAAACGCGCAGGCCACGGGTGAAGAAGGCGGCGTGCTCCTGTACCGCCGCGCGGTCCGGCAGCCGGCCGGTAACGGCCAGGCGCCCGGCCAGCTCGTTCGGCGTCATGCCCTTAATCTGCAGCGCCGCGCTGCGCGGCTCGCCGCCGCGAACGTTGGCGACGGCGCTGTCGCGCAGCGCTGCAAGCGTGGCGCCGATGCGCGCCGGATCGGCCACGCCGACGAACGCGAGCGCGAAGGTCGCATCGCCCGCACTGCACGCCAGCATCTCCATCTGCGTCCTCGCACCGGCGATCATCACCGGCCGGGCGCTGCGGTCCGGGCGGCACGGGAAGCTGACGCTGATCTCGCTGCCCTGCGGCACGAACTCGCGCCAGTCGAGTGTCGGCGAGCATGCGGCGCTGCACGCGGCGGCGGCGAGCGCCGCGATCCAGAAAGCCGGCTTGGTCATCGGGGCATTATCCCGGCGCTGCTTCACAATCGTCGGATGGCGAGCACCGCGACCCCAGATCCTCCGCGACAACCGCTGTCGGGCGTGCGCGTGCTCGACCTGTCGCGCGTGCTCGCCGGCCCGTGGTGCACGCAGACGCTGGCCGACCTCGGCGCCGACGTGATCAAGGTCGAACGCCCGGGCAGCGTCGCCGCGGACGGTCGTCGCAGTGGCGGCGACGACACCCGCGGCTGGGGCCCGCCGTTCCTGAAGGACCGGGCCGGCGCCGACACGCTGGAGGCCGCCTACTACCTCGGCACGAACCGCAACAAGCGCTCGCTCACGGTCGACCTCGCGCGCCCCGAAGGGCAGGCGCTGATGCGTCGCATCGCCTTGCAATGCGACGTGTTCGTCGAGAACTACAAGGTCGGCGACATGGCGCGCTACGGCCTCGATTTCACCAGCCTGCACGCGCTGAACCCACGCCTGGTCTACTGCTCGATCACCGGCTTCGGCCAGACCGGCCCGTACCGAGAGCGCGCCGGCTACGACTACGCGATCCAGGGCATGGGCGGCCTGATGAGCGTGACCGGCCCGGCGCGCACCGAGATCGCCGACGACGCGTCGGGCGGCGGGCCGCAGAAGGTCGGCGTCGCGGTTGCCGACCTGTTCACCGGCATGTACGCGACCACCGCGATCCTGGCCGCGCTGCGTCACCGCGATCTGACCGGCGTTGGCCAGGCCATCGACATGGCGCTGCTGGACACGCAGGTCGCGATGATTGCAAACCTTGGCGCCAACTACCTGACCACCGGCATCGCGCCGCAGCGCATGGGCAATGCGCACCAGAACATCGTGCCCTACCAGGTGTTCGAGGTCGCCGACGGGCACATGATCGTCGCGGTCGGCAACGACAGCCAGTTCGCGAAATTCTGCGAGGCCGCGGGTCGCCCCGAGATCGCGAAGGACGCGCGCTTCGCCCGCAACGCCGATCGCGTGCGCCAGCGTGCGGTGCTGGTGCCGCTGCTGGCCGCATTGATGAAGACGCGCGATCGCGCCGACTGGCTCGAAGCGCTGGAAGCCGCCAAGGTGCCCTGCGGCCCGATCAACGACCTGGCCGAGGTGTTCGCCGACCCGCAGGTGCAGCAGCGCGAGATGACCGTGCAGATGCCGCACCCGCTGGCCGGCAGCGTGCGCCTGGTGGCCAGCCCGATGAAGTTCTCGGGCACGCCGGTGCAATACCGACGGCCCCCGCCGCTGCTGGGCGAGCACACGGCCGAACTGCTGCGCGAAGTCGGCCTCGCTGAAGCCGAGATCGCGGCGCTGCGCGAGGCCCACGCGATCTGACCTGTCGCGCCGCCGCCCCCGCCGGAGACCTTGTTCATGACCGATTTCGTTCTCGTTCACGGCGCCTGGCACGGCGCGTGGTGCTGGCGGAAGATCGTGCCGCCGCTGTGGGCCGCCGGCCACCGCGCGTTCGCGGTCACGCTCACTGGCCTGGGCGAGCGCGCGCACCTGCTGTCGAACGCGATCACGCTCGCCACCCACATCGCCGATGTCGCGAACCTGATCGAGGCCGAAGAGCTGCAGCAGGCGATCCTCGTCGGTCACAGCTACGGTGGCATCGTCATCACGGGTGTGGCCGACCGGCTCGCGGCGCGGCTGCGCCACCTCGTCTACGTCGACGCGGTGGTGCCGCGGCCGGGCGAGTGCTGGTCCAGCACGCATGCGCCGGACGTGCAGGCGGCGCGGCGCGCGGCGATCGCCGCGAACGGCGGCACGCTGCCGGCGCCGGACCCGGCCGTCTTCGGCCTCGCCGGCGCCGACCACGCCTGGGTCGCGCGGCGCCAGACACCGCAGCCCGGCGGCGTCTACGACGCGGTGCTGGCCTTCGACGCGGCCACCGTGCAGGCGCTGCCGCGCAGCTTCATCGACTGCACCGCGCCGGCCTTGCCGACCATCGCCGCGGCGCGCACACGCGTGCGCAGCGAGCCCGGCTGGAACATCGTCGAGATCGCCACCGGGCACGACGCGATGATCTCGGCGCCGCAGCCACTGCTTGCCGCGCTGCTGGCGCTGGCGTGATCCCGATGGCCGGTGCTCGCGCGCACCCCGTGATCCGGTGCCCCGGAACGTGACGATTTCACCCCCCATGTGTGGGGACGAGCGGCCCGATGCACTGGCGCCCGGCGCCGCTGGAGCAGACACTCCATGGCATGGCTGACGCCGGCCTGATTGACGCGCGCCGGACGGCACGCGGGCGCCCCGTTGGCCTGCATTCCTCGCTGCCGTGGCGCGAGCACAAGAAAAGGAAGTGAGCGTGGACATGTCTGACACCGGCCGCAACCCGGTCGCGCACGGCGTTGCGCACACCTTGCCCGGCGACGGGTCGGAGAGCGAACACGAGCGCTGGCACGATCTGGTGGCGCAGATCGGCGCCGAGATCGCCGCGCCGCTGACCGCCGCGCTCGAGCGCATCAACAGCCTCACCAGCACCGGCCGGATCGACCGCCAGGGCCTGCGCGCGCTGCGTGAAGAGGTCGAGGCCGCGCGCCAGGCCGGCATGATCGGCCAGCAACTGACACGCTTCGCGTCCGGGCGCCTGCGCCAGTCGCACGAGCGGCTGCAACTGGCCGACGTGCTGAACGGCGTGATCGCCCACCGGACGCGCCAGACGACGGCACGCGGCATCAGCCTGAAGCCGTCGCTGAAGCCGGCCGAAGTGATCGTCGATCCCTCGCTGCTGTTCAGTGTGCTGAATTCGACGCTCGACTGGGCGCTCGCCAACGCCCACTCGCAGATCGATTTCACGATCGACATCAAGAGCTGGCCGGCGCACGCGCTGCTGACCTGCCGCTTCGCGCATCGCCCGGTCGATCAGATGACCGACGGCGCCAGCGCGACGGCGCCGCGCGGCCTCGATTCGCTGACCTGGCGACTGCTGGAGCAGACCGCGTGGACGATGGGACTGGTCGTCGAGCGGCACGACGAGGCACACATCACGACACTGACGCTCGAGTTCCCACGCACCGCGAGCAGCGAGATCGAAGGCGTCAGCACGATGGAGATCGACGACGGCTTCGCGCCGTCGAACAACTCCCAGCCGCTGGCCGGCAGCCACGTGCTGGTGGTCGCGTCGCGGCGCGACATGCGGCTGCAGGTCCGCGACGCGCTGCGCGACATGAGCCTGATCATCGACTTCGTCAATTCGGTCGACGAAGCGGCGGCGTTCTGCCGCGAGGGCCTGCCGCACGCGGTGATCATCGAATCGATCCAGACCGGCGAGCGCTTTGCGCGCTGGCGCGAAGAAATCGGCGCCGAGGTGCCCGACTTCGTCTTCATCGAGATCGTCGAAGAGGGCACGATCTGCGAGATGTCAGGCTTCAGCGGCAGGGCGATGGCCCGCGTCGGGCGCGAGGGACTGGCGAGTTCGCTGCCGTCGGCGCTGATGTTCGAGTTGTCGAAGGGGCTCTGAGCGGCAGCCCGCCGCGGGCGCGCTACTTCAGCGAGCCAAACACCTTCGACAGGATCGCGCTGCCGGTGGCGACCGGGTTCTGGCGGATCTTGCGTTCCTCCTCGCCGATCATCAGGTACAGGCCGTCGAGCGCCTTGCCCGTCACGTACTGCTGGATGTTGGCGTCGTCCTTCTTCAGCAGGCCCGCCGCCGCCACCTTGCCCGCCAGCGCGTTGTACTTGTCGGCCAGCGAGACCTTCGCGGTTTCCCTGGTCACGATCGGCAGGAACTTGACGCTCAGCGGCGCGCGCGTCTTGCGGGCGAAGAACTCGGTCACCGAGTTGTCGCCGCCGGTCAGGATCTGCTTGCCGTCCTCGACGCTCATGGACTCGACCGCGCTCGTCAGCAGCGCCCTGGCCTGCGGCACCGCGGCCTCGGCGGCGCGGTTCATCGCGGTGATGAGTTCATCGACGCGCCTTTGCTGGCCGGTGAACTTCGCCAGCTTGGCGGCCTCGTTCAGAAAGCCCGGCAACGGGATGCGCACCTTGGGGTTGTCGAGAAAGCCGCCGCTCCTGCCCAGCAGGCTGACCGCCGAGGCCGCGCCATGCTCCAGCGCCGCGCGCACACCCAGCGCGGCATCGCCTTCGGTGATGCCAGCGGCCTGCGTCGTCGGCCAGGCGGCGAGTCCCCACAAGCCGCCCGCGGAAACGAGACCTGACGTAAACTTTCGACGCTGCATGAAAGACCTCCTGTGAACCCTGCCAAGTATGTCGCTGCCGCGATTCTCGCTCTCGCCGTCGGCGTGGGCGGTTACCTGACGTTCGAGACCATGAACGGCGGCGCCCAGGCGCCGAACGTGGCCTACACGCTGCTTGACGGCAGCCGCTCGACCACCGACCAGTTGCGCGGCAAGGTCGTGCTGGTGAATTTCTGGGCCACCGACTGCACGACCTGCGTGAAGGAAATGCCCAACATCGTCGCGACGCACGAGAAGTACAAGGCGCGCGGCTACGAGACGCTGGCGGTGGCGATGAGCTACGACCCGCCGGCCTACGTGATCAATTTCGCCGAAACCCGCAAGCTGCCGTTCGGCGTCGCGATCGACAACACCGGCGCGATCGCGAAGAGCTTCGGCGAGGTCCGGCTGACGCCGACCAGCGTGCTGATCGACAAGCACGGCCAGATCGTCAAGCGCTACGTCGGCGAGCCCGACTTCGTCGCGCTGCATCGGTTGGTCGAGAAGCTGCTGGCCGAGACCTGAGCCGGCGACGGCCGCTCAGCCGCGCGTCCAGAAGTACCAGACGAACCAGATCGCGAGCGCGATGAACACCGCACGGATCGGGTTCGTGCCGCGGCTGAACAGCGACGACCAGTCGGGCTCATCGTCCGCTCCCGGCCTGCGCTGACTCGCATCCGCTTCCATCTCGGCGACCCAGGCGCGCCGCCGCGGCAGGTCCTCGCCGAGCGCGTCGAGGCGGCGCTTCACGACCTCCGGCCCGGGTTTGGCGGCGAGCCCACGCAGCGCCGGCGCCAGCGCCGCGACCCGCGCGTGCACCTCGGCCAGGCGGTTCACCGCCAGCGTCGCACCGCACTGCGGGCACGACAGCGATTGGCCCGGCGGCAGCGCCGCGCCGCAGGCCGCGCACTGCAGCGCCGCCTGCTCGGCGCCGACACCATGCACCGCCTGCGGCGCGAGCGCGCCCTCGGGGTCGAGCGCACGCGCCAGCCGCGCCACATCGAACAGGCTCGCGACCGAGCGGCAATGCGGGCACTGCGCATCGTCGCGGCCGATCGCAGCGCCGCAGTTGACGCAATCGATATGGCCTTTCTCGGCCAGCAGCCTGGCGCGATCCAGCGCCGACATCGGCCGCAGCAGCCCCTTCTCCTGCAGGAACTGCGCGAACGACTGGTAGGCGCCGTGCCGGGCCAGGCATTCGAGTTGCAGCGACCGGCCCCAGCGCGTCTGGTTGTGGACCGTCTTCAGCGCGCCACCACAGCGCGGGCAGCCGACCTCGGGCCGCAACACCTCGTGCGCCAGGCTCTGCGCCTGCGCCATCGTTCCGATCAGCTCGAGCAGTGCCGGCCCACCGAGCCGCGCGGTCTCGGTGGTGTCGAACCAGACCAGGTGGCAGGCCGCGCAGACGTCGAGGTCGACCGACAGGCCGTAGTGGCCGGGCATCGTGAGGCGCTGCATGGTCTCGCGGCAGTTGCCGCAGCGCAGCGTCGCTTCCACGAACGGGGTCTGCAAGGCGGCCATCGCGCGCCGCCCGCCCCAGCCTTCAGGCCGCGCTCGGCGCCAGCCCCGCGGCCTCGGCCTGCTTGTCGGCGTGGTAGCTGGAGCGCACCATCGCGCCGACCGCCGCGTGGCTGAAACCCATGGTCGCGGCCTCGCGTTCGAACATCTTGAATGTGTCCGGGTGCACGTAGCGCTTCACCGGCAGGTGATGGCCGCTGGGCGCGAGGTACTGGCCGATGGTGAGCATGGCGATGCCATGCGCGCGCATGTCGCGCATCACCTGCAGGATCTCGTCGTCGGTCTCGCCCAGGCCGACCATCAGGCCGCTCTTGGTCGGCTCCTGCGGCGCGAATTCCTTGAAGCGCTTCAACAGGTTCAGCGAATAGGCGTAGTCGGAGCCCGGGCGCGCCTCCTTGTACAGGCGCGGCGCGGTCTCGAGGTTGTGGTTCATCACGTCGGGCGGCGCGAGCTTCAGGATCTCGAGCGCGGGGTTCATGCGGCCGCGGAAGTCGGGCGTCAGGATCTCGATCTGGGTCGTCGGCGACAACGCGCGCACCTGGCGGATGCAGTCGACGAAGTGGCCGGCGCCGCCGTCGCGCAAATCGTCGCGGTCGACGCTGGTGATCACCACGTAGCGCAGTTTCAGCGCCGCGATCGTCTTCGCCAGGTTCAGCGGCTCGTCCACGTCCAGCGGGTCGGGTCGGCCATGGCCGACATCGCAGAAGGGGCAGCGCCGCGTGCACTTGTCGCCCATGATCATGAAGGTCGCGGTGCCCTTGCCGAAGCATTCGCCGATGTTCGGGCACGAGGCCTCTTCGCACACCGTGTGCAGCCTGTGCTCGCGCAGGATCTGCTTGATCTCGTAGAAGCGCGTGCTCGGTGAACCGGCCTTGACGCGAATCCAGTCCGGCTTCTTCAGCACCTCGGCCGGCACGATCTTGATCGGGATGCGCGCGGTCTTGGCCTGCGATTTCTGCTTCGCGGTGGCGTCGTAGGCTTCGGCCGGCGCGGCGGCGCGGGTCATGTTCGTGGTGCTCATGGGCGCTTTCGATTCAGGGGCTCAGGCCGCGCCCGAGTTGCCGGCCGAGGACTTCGGCCGCCTCGTCGATCGAGGCCTGAACCCCGATTGTAGAAAGGTCCACCGTGCGCAGCCCTTTGTGGCCGCAGGGGTTGATGCCGGCGAAGGGTTGCAGGTCCATCGCGACGTTCAGCGCGACGCCGTGGTAAGTGCAGTGGCGGCTGACCTTGACGCCGAGCGCGGCGATCTTGCCCAGGCCCTCGAACGGATCGACGCGCGGGCCGGTCAACGCCGCGTGGCCGAACGGATCGTCCAGGTTGACGTAGATGCCGGGCGCGCCGGCGACGCGGTGGCCCGTGACGCCGAAGTATTCCAGTGTCCGCAGTACCGCTTGCTCGATCCGGTAGACATATTCCTTGACGTAGATGTCCAAGCGGCGCAGATCGATCAGCGGGTAGGCGACGACCTGGCCCGGCCCGTGGTACGTGACCTGACCGCCGCGATTCGTCTGCACGATCGGGATGCCGTGCGCCGCCAGCACGTGCTCGGCCTTGCCGGCCAGGCCCTGGGTGTAGACCGGCGGGTGCTCGCAGAGCCAGATCTCGTCGGGGGTGTCGGCCGTGCGCGCCTCGCTGAACGTGCGCATCGCCGCCGCGGTCGGCACGTAGTCGACCGTGCCGAGCCGGCGCAGCGCGGCCGCCATCGCGGTCATTGTTGCCCCCTGCGTCGCTGCGCGCCGGTCCTCCCGGGGGGGAGCGAGCGCCTGTGGAACGGCCCGTCGGCGCTCACAGCACCATCTTCACCATCGGGTGCGTGCTCAGCGTGCGGTAGAGCTCGTCGAGCTGCTCGCGGCTGGTGGCGGTGACGGTGACGGTGACGCCGAGGTACTTGTCGCCCTTGCTCGCACGCAACTCGACGGTCGCCGCGTCGAAGGTCGGGTCGAAGCGCTCGGCGATCGTCGTGATCGCGTGCACGAAGCCGTCGGCATTCAGGCCCATCACCTTGATGGGGAACTGCGACGGGTACTCGATCAGCGACGGTTCGGGCGGGATGTCTTGCATGAGGGCGTCGGTATGCATGCCGCCGAAGATGGGGCGCGGAGCGCAGATTTCCAGCTCAGATCGACTGTGTCGCCTTGGCGCGCTGGTAGGCCTCGAACAGCCGCGCGTACACGGGGCCGGGCTTGCCACGGAGCGCGCCGTGGCCGACCGGCGCGCCGTCCAGGCTGGTCACCGGCAGGATCTCCTTGGTCGCCGAACTCAGCAGCACCTCGTCGGCCGAGAGCACGTCGGCCTCGGCGATCGGCCGCAGGTTGTAGGCGATGCCGACCTCTTCGCAGAGCTCGCGGATCAGGTCGTAGCGGATGCCCTCGAGCACGTGCTCGCTCTTCGGCGGACCGAGCACCGCACCTTCGTGGACGACCCAGACGTTGCTCGCCGCGGCCTCGGTCAGCAAGCCGTTGCGGAACATGATGGTCTCGGTCGCGCCCTTGTCGGCCGACATCTGCCGCGCCAGCACGTTGCCCAGCAGCGAGATGCTCTTGATGTCGCCGCGCTCCCAGCGAAAATCGCGCGCGGTGATGCAGGCGACGCCGGCGTGGCGCTGCTCCGGCGTGGCCGGCTTCATCGCGCTGCACATCATGAAGACAGTCGGCTCGACGTCGGTCGGGAACACGTGATCGCGCAGCGCGACACCCCGGGTGATCTGGATGTAGAGCAGCTGATCGCCGGTGCCGCCCTTCCCGGCCAGCGCCGCGAGCAGCGTGCGACAGCGCTCCAGCCACTCCTCGCGGCTGTGCGGGTTCGCGATGCGCAGCTTCGTCAGGCTGCGGTTCAGCCGGGCCAGGTGTTCGTCGAAGCGGAACAGGCGGCCGGCGTAGGCGGGCACGACCTCGTAGATGCCGTCGCCGAAGATGAAGCCGCGGTCCAGCACCGAGACCTTGGCGTCGCGCAGCGGGCCGTACTCACCGTTCAGGTAGCACAGCGTGTCGGGCAGGGTTTGCATCTTGAAGCTCCGGTGCGTCGCGTCGGGCTCAGCTTACTTGATCCACAGGCGGATCGCATCCCAGGCACGGCCGAAGATGCCGGCCTGCTCGACCGGTTCGAGCACCACCAGGGGCACGTCGATGACCGGTGCGCCCGAGACGGTCGTGACCTTGATTGTGCCGACGCGCTGGCCCTTTGCCAGCGGCGCGACGAGCGGGTCGGTGCGCTCGATCTTTGTCAGCAGCTTGCCTCCCTCTCCCTTGGGCACGCTGACGAACAGGCCGCCGGCCGCGCCGAGCTTCGCTTCCGCGGACTTGCCCTTCCAGACCTGCGGCGAGGCGATCGGCTTGGCGTCGTCGAACAAGCGGATCGTGTCGAAAGCCTGGAAGCCCCAGTTCAGCAGCTTCTGGCTCTCGCCCGCACGCGCTTCCATCGACGTGGTGTTGAGCACAACGGTCAGGATGCGGCGCTTGCCCGGGCCGCTGCCGTTGGCGCCGAGGTTCGGAAACTCGCGCTGCGCGGTCGCGATCAGGCAGTAGCCGGCGGCGTCGGTGTAGCCGGTCTTCAGGCCGTCGACCGACGGGTCACGGCGAAGCAGCAAATTGCGGTTCGGCTGGTTGATGTTGTTGTATTTGTATTCCTTGATCGAGTAGTAGGCGAAGAATTCGGGGTAGTCGCGAATGATGTGCGTGGCGATCACCGCCAGGTCGCGCGCGGAGCTCTTGTGGCCGGCCTCGGTCAGCCCGGTCGCGTTCTTGAACGTCGTGTTCTTCAGGCCGAA
>JANXZN010000002.1 GCA_025355545.1 Rhizobacter sp. | reverse complement strand
CGCTGCCGAGCGCGGCGGCCGCGTCGCCGGTTTCGAACAGCGCCAGCGCGCTGCGCAAACGCCGCAGGCCGATGCGCAACTGATGCACATGTTCGGCGCCGTGCTCGCCGCTGGCGATCTGGCTCGCGTTCGCGAGGATCTGGTCGGCGCAGTTGCGCAGCACGGCCTGCCAAGCGCGCGCCGCGTGCATCGCCGCGTCCAGCTGAACCGGCTGCGCGGCGCGCGCCGGCGCGACGGTTTCGCCACGCGCCAGCAGGTCGCCGCGCTCGGCCTTGCTGCGAAGATCCAGCCACAGGCCGTGGCGCATCATCCAGCGCCGCGCGGTCTCGATCACCGCGCGCGGCGTGCCGGCCAGCAGTTCGATCTCGAGCTCGCTCACATCGAGCGCACGCACGCCGGCCTCGATGCGGCCGCGGTCGAAGGCGAGCTCGACACGCGCCGGCGGCCAGCCCGGCCGTCGCAGCGGCAACACACGGGTGCGGCGGCGAATGTCGGTGCGGTAGAGCGGCGCGAGCGCTGCGTTCGGCGACGCGGCGAGCAGCGCCAGCAGCCGCTCGCCCACCGGCGTGCCGGCATGCAGCGCCGGGGCCAGCGCCGGCACCGCCGCCGCCGCGCCGCGCGTCGCGTTGTGCTCGGCGCGGGTCAGCCCGTCGTCGCCCGCGCCCTTGAGCGTCTGCACCCAGCGCCGGCCCTCGCGGCGCAGGCGCAGCGCCAGGCCGGCGGCGGCCAGGCGGCGATCGGCGCTGTCGTGGTACCAGGCCTGCAGCCGCATCCGCGCGCCCGGTGCGCGCCCGGTCACGGCGGCCTCGACTTCGGCGCGCCGCGCCACCGGCACCTGGAGCTTGAGCTCGATCTCATGCATGAGGAGATCGTGACACGCGGCCGCTGCTGTCGAGGCTGACGCCGACCGGCTCGCCCCACTTGGCGCGCAGATCGGCCTCGGTCGTGACGCCGACCTCGAGCCCGGAAATGCGCTGCACGTCGCAGCCGATCCGCGCGAGCGCCGCGTCGCCGCCGAGTGCGACGACCCAGCCCCGCAGCGGGTGCTTGTGACGGTGTCGGTCGGTCATGGTCGGTCTCCCCGCTAAAATCGAGGCTCCGACTCTAGCGCGCGTCCTGTGGCGTGCGCCCCAAGCTGCCATGCCACTGTTCTGGAAAGCCTACAAATCCGACGTCACCTCGTTCATCGAGGAGCTGAAGGCCAACAAGCCGACGCTGGAGGACGAGCAGCGCCAGGGTCGCCAGTTGCTGTGGGACAAGCGCATCGACCGCGACGCCCAGGCCGAGTACGCCGGCGCGAACGTGCCGCAGCAGGCCTACGTCTACCAGACCAAGACCTGACGCTCGTTCCGTCGTGAGCGATGACGTGGCGGCACCGCCGGTGCCCGAACTCGCGGCTGCGCCGGCCGAGGCGCTGGACGGCCCGGCCGCCGGCCCGGCGGTCGTCGACGGCATCGCGGTGGCGCGGCTGTATGGCGAGCCGCTGTTCGCGATGCCCACCGACCTGTACATCCCGCCGGATGCGCTCGAGGTGTTTCTCGAAGCCTTCGAGGGGCCGCTGGACCTGCTGCTGTACCTGATCCGGCGCCAGAATTTCAACATCCTCGACATCCCGATGGCGAGCGTGACGCGCCAGTACCTGGCCTACGTCGAGCAGATCCGCAAGACCAACCTCGAGCTCGCCAGCGAATACCTGCTGATGGCGGCGATGCTGATCGAGATCAAGTCGCGCATGCTGCTGCCGCCGAAGAAGAGCGCCGACGGCCAGGAGCCCGAAGACCCGCGCGCCGAGCTCGTGCGCCGCCTGATCGAGTACGAGCAGATGAAGCTGGCGGCGGCGCGCATCGACCAGCTGCCGCTGCTGGGGCGCGACTTCCTGCGCGCACAGGTCGTGATCGAGCAGTCGCTCGGCAACCGCTTCCCCGACGTGGCGCCGGACGAGTTGCGCGCCGCCTGGGCCGACATCCTGCAGCGCGCCAAGCTGAACCAGCACCACCACATCACGCGCGAGCAACTCAGCGTGCGCGAGCACATGAGCATCGTGCTGCGCGCGCTGCAGGGCCGGCGCTTCGCGCTGTTCGAGGATCTGTTCGACGCCGGCCGCGGGCCGCAGGTGCTGGTCGTGACCTTCATCGCGATGCTCGAGCTCGCGCGCGAGCGGCTGCTCGAGGTCACGCAGGCCGAGGCGTTCGCGCCGATCTACGTGCGGCTGGCCTACTCGACGGCCTGACGGCGGGCGCGTTTCAAGCCGACTTGCCGACCTTGGCAGCCGTCCAGCGCTGCAGCTTGTCGCGCGCGCCGTTGCGGGCCGGATCCATCAGCGCGTCATGGTCGGCGCGCTTGGCGCAAAGCTCGATGACGTAGCCGTTGGGGTCGCGGAAGTAGATCGATTCGATCATGCCGTGGTCGGACGGGCCCCGCACTTCGATGTTCCGTTCACGGCCCTTGGCCAACATCGGCTGCAAGGCCTCGGCGCCGACTTCCAGCGCGATGTGCAGGTCGTAGTCGTGTTGCCTCTTGAAATCGAACGGCATCTCCATCGATTCGAAGAACGCCAGGTGCGACCCGTCGTCAAGCCGGTAGAAGGTGTGCAGCGTCTGCGTGGCGCGCCCGGTCTTGCTCTCGCCGAGCTCCAGCGTTTCGACCAGCGGCAGGCCGAGGAAGTCCTCGTAGAACGCCCTGGTTTCTTCCGAGTCTCGGCAACGGTAGGCGTTGTGGTGCAGCTTTCGGATCATGGCGGGCTCTCCGGTTCGTGGATGGGGTGGCGCCGGCCCCGCGCGCCGCCCCGATGTCGGGCGCGAGGCCGCCGCAGTCTAGCCCGGATATTTCACGCTGCCCCGTAGAAACGAGGACGGCATTGAGAGGTGAACCGTGGTGATGGTGCGCGAGAGTGAACTGACCTCGACAAAGCCAGGCAATCCGCCTCGTTCTTCAACGGAGCCGTCATCGTGGACTCGAGCACTCCAGACGGTTGCGTCGATCGTGGCGGGAGCGAATCTTTCTTGGGCTGACTCGTAGTTGCAGCGAAGAAATTCGGTCACGACTGCCTCAAGGCTTCGAATCACCCGCCCGATCCGTGTCGTCGCCGAGGCGCACGATGTTCTCCAGGTGGTAGCGCTCGACCTTGCGGTACAGCGTGCTGCGCGAAATGCCGAGCGAGCGGGCCGCCTGCGCCAGATTGCCGTGCACGCTCTGCACCGCGCGCACGATCGCCAGGCGCTCGGACTCTTCGAGGCTTGTCGCGGGCACGTCGCTGGCCGCCTGCGGCCCGACTCCCGCCGCTGCAAGCAGCTCCTCGGGCAACTCGTCGCAGCGCACCGCGCTTTCGTTGGATGTGAGCAGCAGGCTCTCGACCACGTTGCGCAGTTCGCGAACGTTTCCGGGCCATGCGTAGCCACGCAGCAGCGATTTCACGTCGGCGCCGAAACTGCGGCTGGAGACGCCATGGCGCTCGGCCACACGGTGGTTGAAATGCTCGATCAACAGCTCGACGTCCGACTCGCGCTCACGCAGCGGCGGCACGCGGATGCGGGTCACGCCGATGCGGTGATAGAGGTCGCGGCGGAAGCGCCCGGCCTCGACTTCTTCGAGCAGGTCGCGGTTGGTCATCGCCAGCAAGCGCACGTCGACGCGGCGCGGCTTGGCTTCGCCGAGACGGTAGACGACGCCTTCTTCCAGGGCGCGCAACAACACCGGCTGCAGTTCCAGCGGCAGCTCGCCGATCTCGTCGAGGCACAGCGTGCCGCCGTGCGCCACCTCGAAGCGGCCGGCACGCCCTTCGTTGGTGGCCCCGGTGTAGGCCCCGCGCACATGGCCGAAGAGTTCGCTGCCGATCAGCTCCTTGGTCGTCGCGCCGCAGTTGAAGGTCACGAACGGGCCATTGCGCTCCTCGTCGCCGTGGATGGCACGCGCGAACAGCTCCTTGCCGACGCCGGTCTCGCCCTGGATCAGCACCGCGACGCGCCGGCCGCGGAGCTGCCGCGCCCGATCGACGGTGGTCCGCAACGCCTGGCTGTGACCCACCAGGTTTTCGAAGCCGCTGCGCGAAGGGTCGATTTCAGATTCGTTGCCCGAGCCACCAGCCGGACCGTAAGCGCCCGCCGCTCTGGCCAGGGACGCCGCCACCGGCACGCCGCGCGGACGCTTGGGCACGACCAGCAACGCGCCGATGGTCGTGCCGTCGACGCTCACCGGATGCAGCCACTCCGGCCGCAGCCCCTCGGGCAAACGGCGCGCCCACTCCTCGACCTGGCGCCCGGGTTCGATCCCGGGCAGGAAGGACCCCAAGCGCAGGTCGGTGCCGGGCAAGCCGCCGCTGGTGTGGATCAGCTTCGCGTTGCGGTCGAGCGCCATCATCGCGAGGGCGTCGCCCGGCGCGCCGAACTTCAGGCAGGCTTCGAGCAGATGAAAGTGTTCGCGATGGGTGCGCTCGGCGAGCACGGCCTCGATCTGGCGCGCCGCGGCGACGACCAGCACGAGGCTGTTGACCTGGTAGGTCTCGGGCGGCCCGGAGATATCGACCACGCCGAGAATCTGGTCGGTGCCCGGCACGAAAATCGGCGCGGCGGCGCAGGTCCAGCGCTTGATGCCTTCGCAGAAGTGCTCGGCCCCATGCACCTGCGCCGGCAGCCGCATCGCCAAGGCCGTGCCGATGCCGTTGGTTCCGACCGCGGCCTCGTGCCAGTTGCCGCCTTCGAGGAGATGGATGTCGCGCGCGGCCTCCGCGGTGCGCATGTCGCCCGCCACTTCGAGCACCACGCCGTTCGGGTCGGTCAGCAACATGATCGTGCCCGAGCGCGCCAGCAGATGGGCCGTGGTCACGAACAGGCCTTGGGCCGCCCACAGCAGGTCGTGGTTGCGGCGGCGCAATTGCTCCAAGGCATCGCCGCGCGCGACCACGGGCGCCAGGCGTGAACGCGGCTCGACCCCGGAACGCAGGCTGCGCTGCCATGACGACAGCACGAACTTGGACACCGCCGTGGCCACCAGCGGTTCGCCCGTGACGAAACGCTCCCAGGCGTCCAGGGTCTGGCGCTGGGTCGGTGGCTCGACCGCTGCCGGGGTCTGGCAGCAACCGACCCCGGCAACCACGGGTTGCCTCGAGGTGTCGTTGCGTTGGATGGTCGTCTCCTGTGACACCCTGCGTCGCGCCACAGCGCGCGCGACGGGCATCGCCTCGTGGGTTCAGCGTATTGCCGGGTTCGGCAACAGCGCGCCTTTGTTATCGTCCGGCGCATTGTCGTCTGCCTCGTTCGCTCGCGTACATACCCCTGCCGGCGTGAAGCGCAGCGGCGCGAAGGCGATCCAGGCCAGCAAAGCGCCGCAGAGCACGGCCATCAGGCCGATCACGAACCGACCGACGCCCGCGTTGGCCGGTGCCAGTGCCTGCATCACGAGCCAGCCATTGAGCCCGATGATCAGCAGCGCCGCGCCCCAGGCCAGCCGCCGCAGCCAGGCCGGGCTGGCGAACCCGGCCATGATGCGCGGCGCGCTCGTGAAGCGGATCAGCGGCACGATCGCAAACGGCAGCTGCAGGCTCAGCACCACCTGGCTGAGCACCAGCAACTGCAGCACACCGCCTTCGCCGGCATAAAACAGCACCGCCACCGCCGGCACGATGGCCAGCGCGCGGGTCAGCAAACGGCGCTTCAGCGGGCTGATGCGCAGCCGCACGAAACCTTCCATCACCACCTGGCCGGCCAGGGTGCCGGTGATGGTCGAGCTCTGCCCGGCCGCGAGCAGCGCGATCGCGAACGCGGTCGAGGCCAGCGTCGTGCCCAGCAGCGGGGTGAGCAGTTCGTGCGCCTGGCGCAGCTCGGTCACCTCGATGCCGCGCCCGAAAAAGGTCGAGGCCGACAGAATCAGGATGGCGGCGTTGATGCACAGTGCAACGTTCAGCGCCAGCGCGGTGTCGAGGAAGTTGTAGCGGATCGCTTCGCGCCTGGCCCGCTCGCTGCTGTCGATGCGGCGGGTCTGCACCAGCGAGGAATGCAGGTACAGGTTGTGCGGCATCACGGTCGCACCGAGGATGCCGATGGCAACGAACAGGCTGGTCGCATCCAGCCGCGGCACCAGGCCAGCGGCCACCTCACCCCAGATCGGCCGGGCCAGCAGCATCTCCAGCGCCATGCAGGCGCCGATGGTCAATACCAGCGCGGCGACCAGCGCCTCCAGTTTGCGGATGCCGTAGTGCTGCAACACCAGGATCAGCATCACGTCGAAGCCCGTGATCAGCGCGCCCCAGGCCAGCGGGATGCCGAACAGCAGGTTCAGCGCAATCGCGCTGCCGAGCAGTTCGGCCAGGTCGCAGGCGATGATCGCGACCTCGCACAGCAGCCACAGCGCGAGCGCCACCGGCCGCGCATAGTGGGCGCGACAGGCCTGCGCCAGATCGATGCGGCCGACGATGCCGAGCCGCGCCGCCAGGCTCTGCAGCACCATCGCGATCAGGTTGGAGGCGACCAGTACCCACAACAACTGGTAGCCGAAGCGCGCACCACCTTCGAGATCGGTGGCCCAGTTGCCCGGGTCCATGTAGCCGACGCTGACCATCGCCGCCGGCCCGATGAAGCCGAACCCGCGCCAGCGCCCCGGCACGCGCAGACGCATGTCGACGGTTTGCTCGAGGTTCGTCATCGCGAGTTCAGCACGGCGCGCTTCAACGCAGTACCTGCGAGAGAGCCTGGTCGATCAGGATGGCCAGCCCGCTGCCGTTGACGAGCAGCCCCAGCAGATGCCTGAAGCGCCAGCTGCGCAGCTTCACTTCCGCCCCAACAGCTCCGCGCCGCCGCCGAGTGCCGGGCCGGCGGTCGGATCAACGTGGTCGGGCTTCTTCGCGATCAAGGTCTGCGTCGTCAGGATCAGCCCGGCCACCGAAGCGGCGTTGCGCACCGCGCTGTAGCTCACCTTGACCGGGTCGATGATGCCGGCGGCGACGAGGTCGACGAAGCGGCCGCTGCGTGCATCGAGGCCGACACCCGGTTGGGCGTCGAGCGCCTTGCGCATCACCACCACGGGGTCGAGCCCGCAGTTGGCGGCGATGTGGTGCGAGGGCTGGTGCAACGCGCGCTGCAGCAGCTTCACACCCTGTTGCACATGGCCTTCGGTGCTCGAGACCAGCTCGTTGAGCTCGCCCGCCACCCGCAACAACGCCAGCCCGCCACCCGACACCACGCCCTCCGCGATGGCCGCGCGCGCCGCGTTGATCGCGTCCTCGATCAGGTGATACCTGCGCTTTTGCTCGACGGGGGTGGCCCCGCCCGCGAGCAGGATCGCGGTGCCTCCGGAGAGCTTGGACAGCCGCTCCTTGATCTTGTCGCGCTCGATGTTCTCTGGCGCGAGTTCGTGCTGACGTGCCACTTGCACGCGGCGTGCGGCGACCAGCGCCGGATCGCCCTCGCCGGCAGTCACCACCGTCTGGTTAGACGAGATGCGCACCTGACGCGCGCTGCCCAGATCGCGCAGTTGTACCGCCGCGATGCTGCCACCCAGATCGCGCGCGATGACCCGGCCGCCGGTCAGGATGGCGAGATCTTCGAGTGCGGCCTTGCGCCAGTGCCCGTACTCCGGCGGGTGGATCGCCGCCACCGGCGGGCCACCCTTGTCGCGCCAGGACAGCAGACCCACGACGCAAGCCGGCGCGACCTCTTCGGCAATCACCAGCAAGGGCCGCTTCGAGTCGGCCACCAGCGCGATCACTGCGGCCAGTTCTTCCTGCGTCATCAGGCGCATGTCGGTCATCAGGATGTAGGGGTTGTCGAGCACCACCTGCATCTTCTCGACGTCGGTGATCATGTGGTGCGACAGGTAACCGCGGTCGAACGCCATGCCCTCGACGACCTCAAGCAGGGTCTCGACGGTGGTGCCGTAGTCGACATCGACGATGCCGTCGGCACCGACCCGCTCCAGCGCTTCAGCCACGAGCTGCCCAGTCGGGGCGTCGTTGGCGGCAACCATTGCCACCGCGCGCAACTCGTCGCCACCGCTCAAGGGTTTCGCGCTGCGCTTGAGCGCCGCGATGACCTCGGCCACGGCCAGCTCCAACCCCTCGACCAGTTCGACCGGGTTGGCCCCTTTGGCCAGGCAGGCCAGGCCGTCCTGCACCAGCGCGTCGGCCAGCACGGTGGCGGTGGTGGTGCCGTCGCCGGCGACCATGTTGGTCTGCTTCGAGACCTCGCGCAAGACCTGCGCACCCATGTTCTCGAACGGATCCTCGAGCTCGATTTCGGCAGCGATGCTGGCACCGTCGCGCGAGACGATCGGCGTGCCGATCGGGCGGTCGATGATCGCGTTCATGCCGCGCGGGCCGAGCGTGCCGCGCACGGCGCGCGCCATCTTGGCGACGCCGCGGCCGAGTGCCTGGCGGGCTTCATCGTCGTGCAACATGATGTTGGGCATGGTGTGGATCTCCTTGGTTTTGCAGTGGGATGAATGCGATTCGCATGCCACCGCTCCATATCCCTAATGCCGCTCGTCCTTGCCGGGCAAGCGAACTGAGTGTCCCGGTGTGTCAGGTGGCTCTGTCTCACTCTGGGACGGCTCTCGGGGTCAATTCGCCCGATCGTGATGCGAGGGCTTTCATGGGGTCACCCCGGAACCTGATCGACAGTCCGGTGCTGAACTGCGGGTTCGGTGCCTGTCAGGTCAGGCCGCGCGACACCGCCACATCGATCTGCGTGCGCGTTGACGGCGAGCCCGACGAAGGTCGGCACAGCTACCTCGGGGTGAACCCTCGCGCAGGCCTTTGCCGTCACTTCTTGGTGAGCTTGCCGGCGATCATCTCCGACACCCAGCCGAACAAGGCGCCGATGACGATCGAGGCAATCGTCGGTACGATCGCATCGATCGGTGCCAGGGGTTTCAACAGGATCAGCCCGGCGACGGACGCGAAGCCATAGAACCCGGCCGGGATCGTCGCCAGCCAGCCGATGTGGGCTGCCAGCACGATCACGGCCGCACCGATGCCCACTGCGACCGGAGCCGCCAGAGGACCGAGCGCACCCAGTTGCCCGATCAACATCACGGTCAGCATCCCGTCCACCGCGCCGAAGATCATGCAAATCACGGTCTTCTGCAGGCCGTCGGTCTTGCCACCCGAGTGAAAGAAGCAGGCCCAGGCGATGAAGATCGGCCAGACCTGCACGTTGAATGCCGCCAGCGGGCCGAGTGCAAGCCAAGTGGCGACAACGGCGAGTACGCCGATCGAAAGGGCGAGAGCAAGTAGCACAGTCATTTTTGTCTCCTCGTTTTGTGGTTGGTATTGACGCGACCGCTGGATTCGACGCAATCTGCGCGGTCGTTGTTGATCGCCTCGTTGGCGCTAATCGGCAAAAAACAGCCCGGCAGCGCCACGCAGTCTGCGAGGCAGGCGTGACGGCCGTTGCCCTGAAGTGTCATCGCCCGCGGTCGGGCGTCACGAAACCCCCACTCGTTCGGGCCGGCGCCGCACGATGTGGATCGGCTGTACACCGGCCACGCCGTCGCGCACCGCCAGCAGGCCGCGGCAGAGCGCGCCGTTGAACTCGGCATTGACGCCGACGCGGCGCAGGCCGCGTAAATGACCGAGCAGCGCGACGGCCGCGATGGCCTTGCCTTCGGTGTCGACAAAAGCGAGCTCGCCGCCGCCGATCAGGTCGCGCCGCTCGAGGTAACGCTCGACCAGCACTTCCGCCTCGGCATCGAGCCTGAGCCTTTGCAGCGCCGGGATGTCAAGCGTCACGAGAGCGGCCGGCTCATGGCCTGCGTCGAGCAGGTGCTGCAACAACGCCTCCTGCCGGCGCTGAAACGCCTTCAACAGAAAAGTCAGACGCAGCGCCTCGAGACCGCCCTCGGCCTCGGCCCCGAAGGCCGCCTGAAAGCCGGCGCCTTCGGCCACGCCCTGGTTGATCGCCTCGGCATACATGTGCTCGTGCAACTGGACCTGAACCCTTGTCACCCACGGCAGCGCCTGCACCGCGCGACGCATGTCGTCGGCCATCAGGAAGGCGAAGTTGGCGGCGCACCAGTAGGTCGGCAGGCGGAAGCCGATGCGCACCTCGCCCTCCCCGGGCAGCTCGACCTCGGTGACGAAGCCGAGCTCGATCACCGATTCGTCGAGCTCCGGGTCCATCACCGTTGCCAGGCAGGCTTGCACCTGCCCGGCGTGGTCCGCGGAATCGAGTCTGACGCGAACGGGGGCCATGGCAGTCAGGCCGCCACTGCCACTCGCGCGGGCACCTTCTCTTTGGCGAGCAGCTTCTTTTGCGCCGCGATGTCGATGTCATAGAGCCGCGCCGCGTTCAGGCCGAGGATCTTCTTCTTCGCGTCCAGGTCGAGCGTGACACCCGTTTCCTTGGCGATATCGTCGGGCAGCTCGAAGGCCATGAAGGCTTTGACCAGCCAGTCCGGCGTCCAGATGCCGTAGTCGCTGCCGTAGAGCAGCTTGTCCGGCCCCAGCCACATCAGAAGCTGCGAGATCACATGCGCGAAATACTTCGGCTGCTTCTGGATGAAGGGCAAGGCCACCGCCAGACCGCCGTAGACGTTGGTCTCTTGCGTGGCGATCCAGCAGAAGTCGTCGAGCCTGGGCAGGCCGCAGTGTTCGACGATGAAGTTCAGGCCCTGAAAGTTGGTCGCAGCCACGTCGATGTCGGCCACGTCAAAGGCGTCGCGATCCAGCGGCAGGATCGTCGGGCCCTTGTGCACATGGATGTTCTTGATGCCCAACTTCTGGGCGCGCTCCAGGTATCTCTCGGCCCAAGGATCGGACAATTTGTAGCCGCGGCTATCGCCCTTCCATTCGGCGGTGTAGAGCTTCACGCCCTTGAGCTTGTGGGTGGCCGCCAGCTCGTCAAGCGCATCGAGGCCGGCCTCCCCGTCGCGCGGGTCGAAGGCCCCATTGAGGATGAAGCGGTTCGGGTGCTTGGCCTTCAACACCGCGTTCTGTTCCGTGGTGTTGAAGCCGTCGACGTAGAAGTCCGTCAGGTAGGTCGGCTGGAAGATCGCCATGTCGTCAGGGCCGTCGACGAACAGATCCTGGTAGAGCTGCTCGCCGCCGTACTGGTCGAACTTCTCGCGCGTCCACAGCTTCTCCTTCGGGCTGAGGAAGGAGTGGTAGGCGTAGAAACAATTGATGAACTGTTCGCCGTGCACGTTCTTCTGATTCGCCTTGGTGGCGTTCCAGTTGTGGACGTGGCCGTCGATGACGAAGATCTCTTCGCCGGAAGCGGTTTTGAACATGATGCATCCGTCCTTATGCGTAAGCCACGTAGGCCATTGCGGCATTCATGTCACCGAACAGGATCACGGTGTTCTCGTCGATGGTGACCATGCGTCCGTAGTGGGTGGAGGTGGAAATCTCGAACAATTGGGGCGTCATTTCGCGACCGAGTTCCTCGGCGATTTCATCCATCCTGAATTCGATCTTGCCCTCGCCGTCGATGCGGATCATCGCCGGCATGTAGGTGACCCGGATGCCAGGCTTGGTGGACATCAGTTCGGCGATGGCGCGCGCCTCGACGCTGTCATTCATCGTCACGCCGCATTGGTGCGAGACGGTGTCCTTGAACTCCAGGTCCTTGAAGGCCTTGAAGATGTTGCCGGTGTGATCTGACATGGTGCTTCCTCTTGATGTTGGTTTCAGGCGGTGATCGATGCGGGCAGTTCGAGGCCGAGCTGGCTCGTGATGTTGCGCATGCGATCAACCGAAGCGGCGTAGGCGTCGGTGAATTGCGCCACCTTGGTGTGCGGCAGCGACCAGATCGGCTGCAGGTTCTTCGCGGCTGTCACGGCCAGATCGCCATAGGTCTTCAGCCAGCCGTTGAACAGCGCCGTGTTGTGCGCCGAGTGCGCGGGGTCGCTGACCAGCATGTGCATCAATTCGACCGTGTTGGCGAGGTTGCGCAGATAGTCGCCCTCGGCCGATGAGACGACGGTGGGTGTGATGAAGTCGTTCTGCGAAGCCGCCGCCTGCATCACGAAGCCGCTGCGGAACAGCTCGCCGACGAGCGGCTCGTAGACGATGTTGATGGCGAAGTACTGCTCCAGAAAATCGGTCGCGCCACCGATGGTCTCGATGAGCAGACGCGTCGGTTGCCAGATCGGGTCGTCGATCCAGTGCTTCTTGCCGATCTCGGCATCGAAGCCGGAGATGTCCATGCCGATGTCGCCGAGGTAGAGCGTCAGGTCTTGCGAGAACCGCAGCTTGTAGGACGAGTTCGTCAGGATCGTCGAGTTGACCATCTGCGTATAGCCGTAGCGCTGCGCCTGCATCAGCGAGGTGCCCAGCCCGAACTCGGCGTGCTTGTAGGCACCCAGGTGCTTCTCCAGCACCTTCACCCAGGCCTTGTCGAAGCGTCCCGGCGCGCCCGAGCGGCGCCCGTTCTCGACGGCCTGCGCGATCATTCCGCAGATGGTTGACTGGCGCTGATAGTGGGTGCGCTCCCATTCTTCGTCGACCGCGCGGTAGGCGTGCCAGTCGCTCGACAGCGCGGCGGTCCACTTGTCGGAATACGTCGGCGTGCCGTCGGCGAAGTTGATGATCCAGTCTTGCAGCAGGTAGCGCTTCGGGTCGGGCTGCACGTCGAGGGTCATGTCCTCGTAGTGCGTCGCCTTGCGGCCCTTGGGCGTGAAGTAGTTGAACTTGCGGCTGTCCGAGCCGACGAATTTTGCAGCGCCGGCGGCGCCGGAATGCAACTCGGTGTACTTTTCTACAGGAACAGTGGCGGTGGTCATCGTGTTGTCTCCTCTGGGGTCAATGAACGAGATTTGGCGTGCTCGTGCTCGCCGGGGTGAACTTGTCTACATACGTGTGATCAAGCGCGACGCCCAGGCGCTGCAGTACCGGCAGCAGGGCGTCAATCATCGGCGGCGGCCCGCAGGTGTAGGCGTCAAGTTCGCCGGGCAGCGCCTGTTCGCGCAGGATGCGGTCGACCGCCTCGTGCACGAACCCGGTCTCGCCGTGCCAGGCGTCTTCTTCCGTCGCCTGCGACAGCACCGGGATGAACTCGAAATCGGTGAGCTGCGCGCAGACCGCCGCGAACTCATCGAGGAAGAACAGGTCCTTGCGTGTTCGGGCGCCGTAGAAGAACCGGATCGGCCGCTGTTCGCCACTTTCGATGTGGTCTTTCAGGATCGCCCACAGCGGCGACATGCCCGAGCCACCACCGACCAGAATCATCGGCGCGGCCCGTTCTTCGCGGCGGAAGCACATGCCGAAAGGTCCCTTCAAGGTGACGGCCGTGCCTGGCTTCAGGGTGGTGTCGATGAGCGAAGAGAACGCACCGTCGGCGTACTTGCGGATGATGAATTGCAGCGTGGTGGGTGTGCTCTGCGTGCTCGCCATCGAGTACGAGCGCGTCACCCCTGCATCCGGGCCCACACCCGGCACACAGATCTCGACGAACTGACCGGCCCAGAACTTCATCGGCCGCTCGATCTGGACATCGAGCAGCCGCGTGTCATGGGTCAGCGTTGTCACGGCGCTGAGCACGCCGTTGAAAGTTTTTACCGCAATCGCACGGCGCATCAGGTCTTCGTCGAAGTTCAGCAACTCGATCGTCAGGTCACTGAAGGCATAGCTGCGGCACAGCAGGATGTGGCCGGTGTCGCGCTCGTAGTCGGGCAGCGCGAAAGTGGAGTAGTTGTCCACTTCTGCGTCGCCTTCGACGAGGATGCATTTGCAACTGCTGCACTGGCCTTCGCGGCAGCCGTGAGGCACCGCGATGCCCTGACGAAAGGCCGCGTCCAGCACCCATTCGCCCTCCTCGACTTCCATTTCCACGCCCACAGGCTCGAAGCGAACGGTGTGGACTTTTTTCTCGGACATGACGGGCCTTTTGCTGCGTTCTTCTCTGCCGACGCCACCGGGAGCCGACGGCTCCCGGTGGCTTTACGACGCATCAGATCGGATTGATCTTGAAGCCCTTGCGGTACTCGATGGCAGCCTTTTCACGCGCGTCGGGCGTCAGCGCGCGGAACCCGATCAACGGGCTTCCCAGCGTGTGGCCCTTGACGTGATCGAGCGTCCACATGTGCTTGTCGTCGAAGCGCAGGTGCGGCTGCGAGATGAGCGTCTTGCCGTCGGAGCGTACGAAGCCGAGGTCTTTGATGGCATCGGCCAGATCCCAGCCGTGGTAACACTCCTCCCATTCGCGGCGCCCGCTGAAGCGTCCCATGGCCGGGGTTGCGCGGCCTTCATACTCGGCAGCGAAGGCCACCTTGTGGGTCCAGCGACAGACTTCGGAACAGTAGGTGAAGGTTTTGCCGTCGACATCGTCGTAGCAGAAGTCTTCGCGGATCAGGCACGGCACCATGCAGCTCCAGCAGCGGTGTGGGTAGGCGTAGCCGTTCTCCTGGTCGAACAGCATGTTGGTCTGGCCCGGCACGCTCTTCCTCGCGTACCACTTCCAGTAGTCGCCGAACTCGGCGTACCAGCCCGGGTACTTGTGCTCGAACCAATCGAAGTCCTTCTCGGTCTGGGCTTCGATGCGCCAGAAGTTGACCGGCCAGCCGACCGAGAAGAACTGCGCCGTCTTGTGGACGTAGTTTTTCTTGACGATCCGATCCCAGGCTGCACCGACGTCGTCGTGGTGGATCTTGACGCCGTACTTCTCGAGCGGCAGCATGTAGGTACGGTAGTAGTCTTCGTAGATCCAGCGGTGCCACAGTTCGGCGTACGACTCCTTGTTCTTGTCGCGGTCGGTGGTGCCGTACTCGACGAAGGTGCCGATCGCCGCATCGACGATCGCATGGTTCTGCCAGAAGGCGTAGCGCAGATCGCGCTCGAGCAGCAGGTGATTGCTCGGGTCGTTGACCAGCGACATCAACAGCGAATGCCCATTGCCGATGTGTCGCGACTCGTCGGATTGCACCGACAAGAAGACCGTCGACAGCGCGTAGTCGCCATTGCGCGCGGCCTCGGAGGGCATCGCGACGAACAAGGTGTTGGTAAAGGCGGTTTCGGCCACCACCGTCAGGTAGATGTTGGCGGCCGTGATGGCGTCACCGGTCAGGAAACCTTCGGCGAACTGGCGGCCGATGGTGGTTGCGTAGCACTTGCCGAACGCGGCTTCGGTGATGTCGAAGCCGGCCGGGTCGATGTAGTTCTCCATGTACCACTTCTTCAGGTTCATCTGAATCGTGGAGTGGCGGAACTCGTCGACCATCTGCATCGTGAAGCCGGTGCGCAGTTCTTCACCGGGGGCCAGGCGGGCGACCATCGCCATCGAGCGCGCGGCCGAAATCTCAGGGAAAGGAATGATCGCCAGGAACAGTTTCATCCACTCGACCCAGCGCGGCTGGGTGTTGCGGAACATGTCGCCGCGCAGCGCCGCGTCGAGAGCGCCGTAGACGCGGTTATCCTTTTCTTCCTGCATCGGGAAGTAGGAACGCAGCACCTGCTTCATCGGGTCGCGTGGGGCCTTGCCAATCTTGTAATCGGTCGGGAAGGTCATCGCTTCCTGCACATAGCTGGGTGTCCAGCCGAGATCGGCGATGCGGCGTGTCGCCTCACCGACGTTGATCCCCTTCTGGGAGGTGATCTTGTTGAGTGTCAAACCCACAGACATGGAAGTCTCCTTTAAGTACGTGTCCAGTTGCATCAAGTCGCTTGAACCGTGACGGTGAATCTGTTCGGTTCCAGCGTGACCGGGCTCGCGCCCTGCTTTATTGATAGCGATTCGCATGCCACTGCTCCATATCCCTAGTGGCGTTCGTATTTGCCGGGGAAGTGGGTCGAGGTCCCCAAAGTGCGGTCGGCGTCAGCGTCGTGTTCTGGGACGATCCGATGGGTCATCGCGTCCAATCGTGGGACGCGGGCTTGCATGAGGTCATCCGGCTTTCGACACGCTGTCGCGCTGCTTCGCAAACCTCGAAGGCGGCGTGGCGACGTCGAACTGGTCGACCCTGAGGGGCGCGCCCGACCGACGGCGCGTATCAGAAGAGCCAACGGTGGTTTGTGCCTGATACATACGCTGCTTGCCAACAGGCGGGGAGCGGCGTGACGATCCTGGATTCGTCCATCCCGGCGCCGACGGCTCGCGCCGGACCCGTTGCTTTCAACTTGCCGCGGCTACCGAAGACAGGACGACCTCGCCGACGTCGCTCTGCTGCAGCTTGACCAGGTCGTCGAGATGGGCAGCCACCCACGAAGCGGCGACCCGTGACGCGGCGTTCGCCTGTTTGGAGGAAATCCAGTGCGATACGGAGACCAGCCCGGACGGGGTCTCAATGATCTCGTAGGACTGAAACCCCGGCTGCGCGCTGAAGATCTCGAGCAGACCCTCGTGGGACTCGACGGCGTGGACCACCTGCTCGAACGAGCCGGATATCAACCGGTAGAAGGCGACGCGTGCATGCATTGTGGAACCCCTCTCAGTCGCGTGATGGAAGTGATCAAGCACTGGCTACGCGTACGCCGACGTCAGCCCACGGATCACCCCCACAGATCAGAAACCCTACCAAATAGCGATTGTTGTGCCACTACTCAGTATTCCCAACAATCCATTCGATCTTCCCAGGCGTATCCGGCCTGACCCCCCGGTGCATCAGCCCAAGGCTTGTGGCTTGCACGCCTCCTGTCGTGAGATACGAGGCGAGCGAGGCCCAAGTTCACTTGATCACGATCTGGCCAACCATGCCGGCCTCGGTGTGACCTTGCTCGGTGCACTTGAGATCGCCGAACTTTCCAGTCTTGATCGGAACGAGCCACCACTCCGTCGTTCCCTTGGGGAGGACTTCGATCTCCCGTACCGAGCCCTTGATCTCCGCCACCGCGTTGCCGTCCGGGCCGTTCACCTAAACCTTGCGCGTATAGATGGCCTGCGCAAACGCGTCGGAACTGAAATAGTGTTTCTCGGGGCTCGGGTTCGACAAAATGAGCCGATACAGCTTGCCAGTCTCAAGTTCGATCCGCTCCGGAAAGAAGCGGCGCACGCCCTTGTCGTCGCCGAGTTGGACCCGCACCTCCAGCGGCACCTGCCGCGACAGATCGCCCGCGGCTTGCGCCTTGAATACCCACGCGAACAAGGCGACCGTGAAGAAGGTGATCAACAGGCCGCAGGCTCTCGAGAACCTGCCACTCGCTTGAGCGGAACACGACCGGTACGGCAGTGCCACGAAGCGCAGCGGTTTCTCGTCGAGCACGATGTTGCCGGCTTCGACGAACCCGGCAACCTTCATCATTCTTGCGGCCATGGTCGTGCTCCTCAGAGAATGATGCGCGACGGCTCCGGAGTTTTAGCGGCCTCGGCGGCGGCAAGCTCGCGCGCTTCGCCCTCGGCGATGAAGCGCGCGGCCAGCACCATCGCGCCCATCGCGAAGTCCTTGCCATGGGCGGCGATCATCGCGTCGGAAAGGGTCGCCAGTTGCGCGAAGAAGTAGTCCTTGCTGGTCGTGTCCTGGCTCATTGCATCGTCTCCTTGATGGGTCGTTCGGCAGCACGCGAACGGAACAGCGCGTCCGGCAGGCCGAGCCAGCCGAGCACGCCGTCTTGGGTGCCGAATGCGAGGCGGCTGCCGTCACCGGACCAGACGAGCGCGTTGACCGCACCACCGCCCGAACCCTTGATGAACAGAGCCTCGTCGTTGCCCGGCTGGCACAGCACGACGGCGCCGTTTTGATAGCCCGCCGCGATCAGCGATTGGCGCGGGTGGCAGCTGACGCGGGTCACCGGTGTCTTGCTGGCCATGGCGCACTCGATGGGCTGTTCGGTGGTGCCCGGCGGATCGAAGCGCCAGCACACCGGCCGCGTACCGCCGCTGGTGGCGAGATAGCGGCCGTCGTGAGCGAACGAGAGCGACAGCGGTTGACCCGGGTAACCGCCCATTTCAATGTCGCCGCCATCGGCGACGCGCCAGCCATGCAGGCCGTTCTCCTGCATGCCGGTGACGAGGTAGCGGCCGTCGGGGCTCCAGGCGAGCGCTCGGTGATAGCCGTTCCAGACCAGGCGCCGCGGCTCGCCCGCGTCGGCCCACAGCGTGACGCCGCCGCTGTGGGCGATGGCCAGGCAGCTACCGTCGGGGCTGAAGGCGAGCGCCATCGCCGGCGCGGGCAACTCGATGCTTTCGCTGCGGTCGCCGATCCAGCGCTGCACGTGCCGCCCGCAGCCGTGGGCGCGCACGCCGGCATTGCTGCAGGCGACGGAATCGAACCACGCGCCGGCCAGCTGGGCCACCACCGCCGGGTTGCCCGCGCGCGGCACGAGCACCATACGGCCATCGTCGCCACCGGTGAGAAAGCCACCACGCGCATCGGCCGCGATGCACAGGCAACTGCCTTGGTGGCAAGCGGCGCGCACCGGGCGCGTGGCGGGTGCTTCGGCCGCCACCAGGCTCACACCGCCGCCCGGCTTGGGCTCGACCCGCGGGCCACGCGGCCACTGCGCATCGGCCACCGCAAGATGCCCGTCGCCAAGCGCGAAGCCGACCGTGCCGCCTTCGACATCCCAGGCCGCGGCGACCACCGGCGCACCGAAATCCCAGCTCGCTCCGAGCGCGTTGAGCAATGGAGGCGCGTTCATGCCAGGGCCTCGCAAGCGTCGGTCAAACAGTGCGTCAGCTCTTCGTTCAACTCATCGGCATCGAGCCCGCGGCCGATGAAAACGAGTCGCGTCGTGCGCGACTCGCCCTGAACCCAGGCCCGGTCCAGGCCGCTGTCCACGGTCATGTGCACGGCCTGAAAAACGAAGCGCCGGTCCTCGCCCTCGAACGCGACGATGCCCTTGGCGCGCAGCAGATCGGCGCCGCGCTCGGCGACCAGACGTTGCAGCCAGCGCATGAAGCGGCTGCGTTCGAGCGGCCGCGCGAAGCTCAGCGACACACTGGTCAGACCCTGGCTGTGAGAGCCTGCCTCAGGCGGACGGTAGGCGTGCGAGCGCGGCCCGACCGCCGCGGCGCCGAGCCGTGGCGCCGGCACGCGCAAGCGCGTGATGTCGAAGGCGCCGCGGTCGAGCAGCGCCGCGAGCGGGATGTCGCCGTGCACCGAACGCCGCAGTTCGGCCGTCGGGTTGAGGTGCTGCACCGCGCGCTCGGCATCGGTCAGCATCTGTGGGTCGGCCAGGTCGGCCTTGTTGAGCAGTACCAGGTCGGCCTGCGCGAGCTGCGCGCCGGCCTCGGGGAATTCGCTCAATTGACTCGTTAGATGACGTGCGTCGGCAACGCAGACCACGCTGTCCAGGCGGGTGTGCTGGCGCAGCAGGTCATCGAAGTAGAAGGTCTGCACGACCGGTGCCGGGTCGGCCAGCCCCGAGGTTTCGATCACGATGCCATCGAAGCCGCCGGGCCGGCGCACCAGGTTGCTGGCGACGCGGATCAGGTCGCCGCGCAGCTTGCAGCAGACGCAGCCGTTGTTCAACTCGTAGACCTCTTCTTCGGCACCGACGACGAGCGAGCCGTCGATGCCGAGCTCGCCGTATTCGTTGACGATCACCGCGTAGCGCCGTCCCTCGGCACCGTGCAGCAAGCGGTTGAGCAGCGTGGTCTTGCCCGCGCCGAGAAAGCCGGTCAGCACGGTGACGGGAATGAGAGCCATGTAAAACCTCTGCGCTGCGCACAGCGCTCAACAGATCAGGGGATCAAGGGATAAGAACGGCGCGGCCCTTGATCTTGCCGTGATGCAGATCGAGCAAGGCCTGGTTCGCGTCCTTCAGCTTGTATTCGCGCGTCGCCAGGTGCACCAGGCCACGGTCGGCCAAGGCCATCAGCTCGACCAGCTCCGGGTAGGTGCCGACCAGGTTGCCGACGATGGTCTTTTCGCTCGTGACCATGTCGAGCGTCGGCAACTCGATCTTGCCGCCGTAGCCGACGATGTAGTAGCTGCCGGCGTTGCGCGTCATGGCCAGGCCCTTGGCGACCGCATCGCCCTCGCCGACGAAATCGATCACCGCCTCGGCGCCCTTGCCGCCGGTGAGTTCCAGCACCCGGTCGAGCTCGTTGCCATCGGCCTTCACGAGATGATGGGCACCGCATTCCTTGGCGAGTTGCAGCGCCATGTCGCCGCGGTCGATGACGATGATCTCGGCCGCACACAGCGCGGCCAGCACCTGAATGCCGATGTGGCCGAGCCCGCCGGCGCCGATCACCACCGCGTACTCGCCCGGCAACAAGTGGCGCGAGGCCTTCTTCGCGGCGCGGTAGGCGGTCAGACCGGCATCGGTGTAGGGCGCCACGTCTTTCGGCGCCAGCGTCTTGGGCAGCTTGATCAGCGAGCGCTGGCCGGTGCGCAGGTACTCGGCATATCCGCCGTCGGCGTTGATGCCGGGGAAGCGGCTTTCCTCGGCATGCATGTCGTCGCCACGGCGGCAGGCCAGGCAGTGCCCGCTGGTCACGAGCGGGTGGCAGATCACCGCATCGCCGACCTTCACGCCGGTCACCGCGGAGCCCATGGCCTCGACCCAGCCGGCGTTCTCGTGACCCATGATGTAGGGCAGCTTGACCTCGACCTTGCCGCGCCAGATGCCTTCGACCACGTGCAGGTCGGTGCGGCACACGCCGGCGCCACCGATGCGCACGATGACGTCGGTGGGGCTCTCGATCTTCGGGTCGGGCACGTCTTCGTAGTGCACGAAGGCATTGCTGCTGAGCGACTCGTCGTACTGGTGCAGCACTGCGGCTTTCATGGCTCTTCTCCTGACATTCGGTTGGTGGTTGGATCCCCTTGCGCGGCGCTCCGGAGGAGTTCCTCGCATGCAACCGGCGTGCCGTTCGCAATGGCACTCCACGTATCCGGCTCAAGCCGTTGATTTCACTGAGAAAGTCCGCGACTGTGGCGGTTTACCCGCAGCCCGGACGGCACACCGGGTGTCGCGGGATCGGACGCACGCCAGGCATTCGGACCGGCGACCGATGCCTCGAATTGGCACGGCGTTTTCCCTTGTACTTCTCCAAGCCGGAGTCAGGACGTGTCGATCACTGAACCGCGGCAACGGGTCGACCACGGCTGTTCAAGGACCTGTTGCCGGATGCGCAGGAACTCCAAGTTGTAGCTGCTCTTCAGCGCTTCCTTGGCCTGCTCTGCCAGGTGCTCGGGCAGCGCACTCGGGAAGTTGTGGCTCTTGCCCGCGGCCAGCGATCACTCGCAGGCCTGCGCCTTGATCTGGTTCGGCAGCACATTGCGGCGCAAGCCGAAGCGCGCTGTGCCTCGCAGGTAGTACAAGCGTTGCGCGGCCGGCAAGACCATGGTCGTGAACTGGAACTTCACCGACGTGAAGCAGCAGGTGCGGCTGACGCTGGAGAACGGCGTGCTGAGCCACCATTTCGATCGCCCGGCCGCCAGGCCCGACGCGACGATCACGCTGAAACGCGCGACGCTCGACCAGATCAGCCGGCGCCAGAAGAGCTTCGCCGAGGCGCTAGTGTAGTGTTGCATCCTGTTTAGAACTTAAGCGGCTATTCGCGCGGATGACCTTCTGCAAGATGTCGGCAGCGCTCTTGGTCCAGATGAACGGCTTGGGCTTGGTGTTGTGATGGGCGACGTACTCATCAATGGCGGCGACCAACTCCGCCACGCT
>JANXZN010000413.1 GCA_025355545.1 Rhizobacter sp. | reverse complement strand
CGGCCTCGAGTACGGCCACGGCACCGGCCACGGCGTCGGCTACTTCCTGAACGTGCACGAGGGGCCGCAGAGCATCTCGAAGGCGATCCCCGACGCGCACATGGCGATGGAGCCCGGCATGATCACCAGCATCGAGCCGGGCCTGTACCGGCCCGGGCGCTGGGGCATCCGGATCGAGAACCTGGTGCTGAACGTGCCGGCCGCGTCGCTCGGCGCCGGCGGTGCCACCGAGTTCGGCGAGTTCCTCGAATTCGAGACGCTGACGCTGTGCCCGATCGACACGCGCTGCATCGAGCGCGCGCTGCTGCGCGACGACGAGATCGCCTGGCTCAACGCCTATCACGCGACGGTGCGGGCGCGCCTCGCGCCTTTGGTCGGCGGCGACGCGCTGGCCTGGCTGAACCGCCGCACCGAGGCGATCTGATCCGGCTGGGCGCCGCGCGCCGCCCAGCCGCGCTGCCCGCAGTTCATCCGCCTGCCGGCGCGGTTCATCGGAACACGGTTGGCGCGGCCGCGGCCGGCTCCTAGAGTTCGCTTCATCGGATTCACGCCACGAACCGCAGGAGAACCGCATGATCAGCCGCCTCACCCTCAGCGCCGTCATCTTCGCGATCATCGGCACCGCCTCTCTCGCCTTTGCCGCCAGCGCGCATCAGGCCGCCGTGGCGTCGCAAGTCGCCGCCAAGCAGGTGCGCGTCGTGCAGCTCGAACGCGTCGTGATCGTCGGCAAGCGCCTCGCGCCCGCCACCGGCGTGGCGCAGACCGACGCCGCCGACACGAGCGCGCCGCGGGTGCAATGAAGCCGGGCGATCGCGATGCGCGGCGCCCGGGCGCCGCGCCCGCGCGACCTCAGGCGCCGGGCCGGGCCATGCGCGCCGTCAGCGCCTGGGTCAGCGTGTCGGCGCCGTCCTGCAGGTGCGCGCGCGTGTCGGCGCCGAGGCCGGCGCGTTGCGACGCGGCGGTCAGGCGCGGCAGCAGTGCCTGCGCCTGGGCCCGCACCAGGCTGCGCGCATCGGCACGGCCGGCGTTGTTCGGCCGCAGCAGCAGCGCGGTCAGGTGGTTCAGGTGCTCGCGCTGCAGCGCGCGGCGCGGCGCGGGGATGTCGGTGGCGCGCGCCGCGTTGCCGGCATCGAGTTCGCTCCAGATGTCGCGGCCCAGGCGCCCGTAGAGCTCGGAGAGCTGGAACGCATCGGCGCGCGTCGCCGCCTTGCCCTGGCTGTCGATGATGCGCGCGGCGACCTCGTCGCCCATCAGCTGGTTCAGCAGTGCACGCTGCACGCCGAGCACGCGCTCGGTCACCGAGTATTCGGTCGCGACCGGCGCGCTGCCGCGTTCGAGCGCGTCGACGCGCTCCTGGAAGTCGGGCGCGAGGCGGCGCTGCAGCGATGCCGACACCGGCAGGCTGTCGGCCGCGAACAGGCCGCGTGCGATCTGGTCGAGCGCGTCGCGCTGGATCGGCGCCGGCACCGGTTGCAGCGGGTCGCGGCCCGAGCCGGGAAAGTCGCGCAAGGTGCGCACGCCGCCGATCTGGCGCGCCAGCACGCCGACCGAACGCGCCACGTCGTTGACCGCGAAATTCAGCGAGCGGCGCAGCACCGCGTAGTCGCTGTCCGGCGCGAGCGAGCGCGTCTCCTGGCGCTTGAACAGGTCGCGTGCGATCGCCAGGCGCTTGCGGGCGAACGCCAGCGGGTCGTTGCCGAGGTCGAACTGCAGCGCGTCCGGGTCGATGCCGAGGAAGTTGTCTTCGTCGGTGCCGAAGGCCAGCTCGGGCTCGCTGCTGCGCGCGGCGATGCGTTCGAGCGCGGCGCGCTCGTCGGCCGGCGCGAGCGGCTTGTAGGCGTACTCGATCGCCCAGTAGTCGTAGGGCCCGAGCGTGGCCTGGAACGGCGCCACCTGCGGCGCGCCTGGGCCTGCCAGGTTGACCGGCGCGTATTCCATCACCGAGCCGGTCAGCGCGTGCGTACGCGTGAACTCGGGGTCGGAGAGCTGCGCGTCGGTGTAGGCGCGCGAGGCGCGGAAGTTGTGGCGCAGGCCGAGCGTGTGGCCGACCTCATGCATCGTCACGTCCTTCAGGTAGGCGAGCACGAACTGCTGGGCCTGCGGGCTGTCGGGGTCGAGCTCGCCGCGCGCGGCGAGCACGTCGAGCGCGTAGCTGAGCTGGTCGGCGGCCTGTTCGGCGTTGACGCAGGCGTGGACATCGAAGGCCGCGCCGTCGGCGGCGCCGCCGAACTGCATCAGCGTCGCGTAGCCCGCCGGGCTGCCGGTCAGGATCTGCGAACGCGAGGCCCGGATCGAGCGCGACGACAGGCTCTCGATGCCGATATTCGCGGCCAGGATCTCGCCGCTGCGCGGGTCGACGTGGCTGGGCCCGATCGCGCCGAAGCTCGGCGCGGCGTTGGTCATCCAGCGCACCGAGGCGCCACCGTCGAGGGTGTCGGAATCGGCGTCGTCGGGCTGCACCTTGACCTGGATCGCGTCCTTGAAGCCGATGCGCTCGAAGGCCTTGTTCCATTCGAGAATGCCGGCGGTGATCGTGTCGCGGTACTTCAGCGGGATCGTGCGGTCCAGCCAGTAGACGACCGGCTTGACCGGCTCCGACAGCGCCGCCGCCGGGTCCTTCTTCTCGAGCCGCCAGCGGTCGACGTGGCGCACGATCGGCGAGCGCGCGAGGTCGTCGCTGAAGTCCCATTGCGAGGCGGTGAAATAGCCGATGCGCGCATCGGCGGCGCGCGCTTGCATCGGCACCGCGGGCAGCGTGGCGATCGTGTAGTGCGCGGTCACGAACAGGCTGCGCGGGTCGGGCAGCGTCGCCGGCACGGTCGGCACCGGCGCGCCGGGCGGCGTGTTCGGCTGACGCACCGCGATCGAGCCGGTCGCGAAATGCTGCAGCACCTGCAGCACCAGCCCGTCGGGCTGGACGCGCAGCGCGGTGATCGCCGAGTTGCGGCCGTCGAACGCATAGCCCTGGCGGTAGGTGCGCTGCAGGTGCATGCCGATGCCCAGCATGTCGTTGACAAACAGCGCGCTGGCGTCGACCAGCACCGACTTGCGCTCGGGCTGCGGCTGGCTCGCCACCGGCGTGCTGGCCAGCAGGCTGGGCGAGAACGCCGCGGCCACCGCGCGGCCTTCGGGCGTGCCGGCGCGCGCGGTGAACTCGGTGTTGCGCGCGATCATCTGCACCTGGTTGTGGACGCGCCGGAACTCGATCACGTGCTCCTCATCCATCAGCCCGCCGAAGACCCGGCCCTCGCCGATGCCGGTGGCGATCTTGGGCGACAGGAAGAAGGGTTTGTCGAAGTCGCCCGGCTGCAGTTCGAGCCAGACTTTCTCGTCCTTCTGGTACAGCGTGAACAGGCCCTCGGTCTTCTTCGCGTCCTTGATCACCGCGGCAAAGGGCTGCGGGCTGCCGGGCGGCAGCACCGCCGGTTGCGGCGTGCCGGGCGGCACGCCCGAGGCGCTCGGTGCCGGGCCGGTCGCGACGCGCGGCAGGTTCGCCGGGCCGGCCGCGCCATTGCCGGCGCTGGCGGCCGGGTTCAGCGACGCGCAGCCGCCCAGCAGTGTGAGCAGCAGGGCCGCCAGCACGGGCTGGCCGAGCAAGGACGCAGGATGTTTCATCGTGATCACTGATTCAGCCGTGGAAAACGATTTTGCCAGCGGCGCGCAAAGCGCCGCTGGCACGGGGTCACTTGAGCGCCTTGAAGCGCAGCCGGTGCGGACGCGCGCCCTCTTCGCCGAGGCGCCGCTTCTTGTCGGCCTCGTACTCCTGGTAGTTGCCGTCGAAGAAGACCCACTTCGAGTCGCCCTCGCAGGCCAGGATGTGGGTCGCGATGCGGTCCAGGAACCAGCGGTCGTGGCTGATCACCATCACGCTGCCGGCGAACTCGAGCAGCGCGTCTTCGAGCGCGCGCAGGGTCTCGACGTCCAGGTCGTTCGACGGTTCGTCGAGCATCAGCACGTTGCCGCCCTGCGCCAGCGTCTTGGCCAGGTGCAGCCGGCCGCGCTCGCCGCCTGACAGGCTGCCGACCAGCTTCTGCTGGTCGTTGCCCTTGAAGTTGAAGCGGCCGATGTAGGCGCGCGACGGCATCACGAACTTGCCGACGACGATGTTATCCAGGCCGCCGGAGACGTCCTGCCAGACCGTCTTGTCGTCTTCCAGCGATTCGCGGCTCTGTTCGACGAACGCCATCCGCGCGGTCGGGCCGATCTTGACGCTGCCGCTGGTCGGCTGCTCCTTGCCGGCGATCATGCGGAACAGCGTCGACTTGCCGGCGCCGTTCGGCCCGATGATGCCGACGATCGCGCCGGCCGGCACCTTGAACGACAGGTCGTCGATCAGCACGCGGTCGCCGAAGCTCTTGCTGACGTTCTCGAACTCGATCACCTCGTTGCCCAGGCGCTCGGACACCGGGATGAAGATCTCGTTGGTCTCGTTGCGCTTCTGGTAGTCGACGTCGGACAGCTCCTCGAAGCGCGCCAGACGCGCCTTGCTCTTGGCCTGGCGCCCCTTCGGGTTCTGGCGCACCCACTCGAGCTCCTTCTTCATCGCCCGCGTGCGCGCGTCCTCGGTCTTCTGTTCCTGCTCGATGCGCGCTTCCTTCTGCTCCAGCCAGGTCGAGTAGTTGCCCTTGTACGGGATGCCGCGGCCGCGGTCGAGTTCGAGGATCCATTCGGCCGCGTTGTCGAGGAAATAGCGATCGTGGGTGATCGCCACCACGGTGCCCGAAAAGCGCTGCAGGAACTGCTCGAGCCAGTCGACCGATTCGGCGTCGAGGTGGTTGGTCGGCTCGTCGAGCAGCAGCATGTCGGGCTTGGACAGCAGCAGCCGGCACAGCGCGACGCGGCGTTTCTCGCCGCCCGAGAGCACGCCGATCACCGCGTCCCAGGGCGCGAGGCGCAGCGCGTCGGCGGCAATCTCGAGTTGCAGGTCGGTGTTGTCGCTGCCGCTGGTGGCGATGATCGCTTCGAGTTCGGCCTGCTCGGCGGCGAGCTTGTCGAAGTCGGCGTCGGGCTCGCCGTATTCGGCGTAGACCTCGTCGAGACGCTTCTTCGCGGCGAGCGCCCCGCCGATGCCTTCCTCGACGGCCTGGCGCACGGTCTGGTCCGGGTTCAGCAGCGGCTCCTGCGGCAGGTAGCCGATCTTCAGGTTCGGCATCGGCGTGGCCTCGCCTTCGATGTCGTGGTCGAGCCCGGCCATGATCTTCAGCAAGGTGCTCTTGCCCGAACCGTTGGCGCCGAGCACGCCGATCTTGGCGCCGGGGAAGAAGCTGAGCGAGATGTCCTTGAGAATCTGCCGCTTCGGCGGCACGATCTTGCCGACGCGGTTCATCGTGAATACGTACTGGGCCATTGAGTTTCCTGGGGGAGGGTTCTGAAAAGCTGCGGCCGGCGCGGCGGAGCGCTCCTGCCAACCCGGTATTGTCGCTGCTGCGCCGCGGGTTGGCTCGGCGCGCGCCTCGCTCAGGGCTTGGCCGGCGCCGGCTCTTGCCACGCCTCGCCCTTGTCGAACCCGATGCGCCGGGTGCCCCGCGCCTCGAGCCGCCAGACCGAACTGAAGCGTGCGATCGGCTTGCCGGCGGGGTCACGCACCGGGCCGGTCGAGTGCGCGAGCGTGCCGTCGGCGAGCACGACGACCTGGTCGGGCGCTCACGAGAACGGCGCGTCCTTCGCGTCGAAGAAGCGCTTCCAGGCCGCGGCGACCGCGGGCTTGCCGTTCAGCACCTTCGCACCGAAGAACACGGCATGCTCCGACGGGTGCTTCGTGACCGCGGCGTGATCGCGCTCGGCCATGCTGCGTGCGCACGCGCGTTCGGTGTCAGCGCCTCCAGATCGAGCTGCGCGGCGACCGTGCCTGCGATCAACAGCCCGGCCATTCCGGCCAGCAAGCTCGTCTTCATCGCGCACTCCTTTCGATCGGCCACCGGGGGCCATGCGAGCTTGAGGCAAGCCCGGGCCGGCGCAGGCCGCTGCATAGAATCGGCGGCGCCGACGATGAACGAATCCGCCCCACCCTCGCCTCCAGACACCGCGGCCCGCCCAGGCGCGCGGCTCGGGCCGTGGGAGTTGCGCGAACTGCTCGGCAGCGGCGGCATGGGCGAGGTCTGGGCCGCCACGCGCAGCGACGGCCTGCATGCCGGCCGCGCGGCGATCAAGCTGCTGCGTGGCGTGCACATGCTGGCGCCGAGCGCCGCGCTGCTGAACGCCCGCTTCGCCCGCGAGGGCGAGCTGCTGGCGCGGCTGACGCACCCGCACATCGCGCAGCTGCTCGACGCCGGCCTCGCCACCGACGGCACTCGCTACCTGGTGCTCGAGTACGTGCAGGGCGAGCGCATCGACCGCTGGTGCGACGCCCGCCGCCTGGGCGTGAACGCACGTCTGCAGCTGCTGCTGCAGCTGTGCGAGGCGGTCGCGTTCGCGCATGCGAACCTGGTCGTGCACCGCGACCTGAAGCCGGCGAACGTGCTCGTCACCGATGCCGGGCAGGTGAAGCTGCTCGACTTCGGCGTCGCCAAGCTGCTCGACGACGCGCCCGAGGGCGCTGAACTCACGCGCCTCGGCGCCGCCGGCTTGACGCCGGAGTACGCGGCGCCGGAGCAGATCAACGGCGCGGCGGTGACGGTCGCGACCGATGTCTACGCGCTCGGCGTGCTGATGTTCGTGCTGCTGTCGGGCCAGCGGCCCTACGGCTCGCCGCGCAGCAGCGCCGCGCAGCTGGCGCGCGCGATCGTCGAGACCGAACCGCGCCGGCTCGGCGACCACGACACCACCGCGCCCGATGCACTCGACCCCGTCGCGGGCGCCGCGGCGCGCTCGACCTCGCCGCAACGCCTGCGCCAGCAGCTGCGCGGCGACCTCGAGCACATCGCCGCAAAGGCCTTGCGCAAGCAACCCGCCGAACGCTACGGCTCGGCGCAGGCGCTGGCCGACGACCTCGCCCGCTTTCTGCGCCACGAATCGGTCAGCGCGCAGGCGCCGACCTGGTGGTACCTGGGCCGCAAATTCGTGCAGCGCCACACCGTCGGCGTGGCCGCCTCGGCGCTGATCGTGCTGGCGCTCGCGGGCGGCGTCGCGGCCACGCTCTGGCAGGCGGGGGTTGCGCGCGCGCAGGCTCGGCTGGCGCGCGCCGAGGCCGCCAACGCGACCGCGATCAAGGACTTCCTGATCGGCGTGTTCAAGACCAGCAAGGTCGGCGACGGTAAGACCACGCAGGACACGAGCGCGCGCGAGCTGCTGCAAAGCGGCGGCAAGCGCCTGCTCGACGACAGGCAACTCGACCCCGGCGCGCGCCTGGAGCTGCTGACCGTCGTCGGCGAGCTGCAAAACAATCTGGGGCTGATCGACACCGCCGAACCGCTCGAGCGCGAGGCGCTGGCGCTGGCGCGAACCCTCTACGGGCCGAACAGCGAGAAGACCATCTACGCGCTGGTCGGGCGCGCGGTCTCGCTGACGCAGCTCGGGCGCGCGAAGGAATCCGACGAACTCTCGCGCGAGGCGATATCGACCATCGAGCGCACCGGGCGGCGGTCGCTCGAGAGCTACTCGATCGCGCTGTACCGGATCGGCGCGAACGCGGTGCAGGCGGGCGACCTGCGCAGCGGGATCGACGACCTGACGCGCGCCACCGCCGCGTTCGAGACCTACCAGCCGCAGCACGCGATGCGCTCGATCGCGCACCGCTGGCTCGGCAACGCCTACAGCCAGCGCGAGGACTTCCCGGCCGCCGAGCGCGAGCTGCGCCGCTCGATGGCGCTGAGCGAGCAGCAGGTCCAGCTGCGCGACTTCGGCGTCGGCGCCGGCCACTACGGCCTGGGCCAGCTGTTCGCGCGCGCCGGCCGATTCCAGGAGGCCGAGACCGAGCTGCAGCAGGCGCTGGCGATCTTCGACCGCGCGATGGGCGCGCGCCATCGCACCACCGCGCTGGTGCGCTGCGAGCTCGGCGGCGTGCAGCACCAGCTCGGCCGCGCCGCCGAAGCGCGCGCGACGCTGGCGAGCGCGCTGGCCATCGCCGGCGACGACAGCTCGCGTCAGATCGGCAACGCCACGGACCGCGTCAACCTCGCGCTGGCACAGATCGCGCTCGACGAGCACAGCGTCGATGAGGCGGTCGCGCGCGCCTCGGTCGCCGCCGCACGCTGGCAACCACAAGGCGGCGCGGCCTGGGCGGCGACGCTGCTGATGCTGGCCGAGGCCGAATCGCTGCAAGGCGACCCCGACGCGGCGCTGCGCGCGCTGCATCGTGCGCTGCCCGTCATCGACGCGCAACTCGGCAGCGGTTCGCTGGCAGCGCGTCGCGCGCAGGTCGTGCTCGGCGAGATCCTGGTGCGGCGCGGCGAGGCCAGCGACGAGGCGCGCCTCGCGTTCGCGACCGCGCTCGACCCGACCGGCGACAACCCCAACGCGGCCTCGCCGACGCGCGACTGGCTGCGCGCGCGGGCGCTGCTCGGCCAGGCCCGGCTCGCGGCGCCCGCCGACCCCGCGCAGGCGCGGCGGCTGGCGCGCGAGGCGCGCGCGCAGCTCGCATCCGGCACGGCGCTGCGCGACCGGGCGCTGCTCGCGCAGGCCGCCGAGATCGAGACGCGCAGGGCGCCGGCCGCACAGGCCGCGGGCTCGTAGCGCGCATCAGGCCGGGGTTCGCCCGGCTGTTCGACGGCTCGCAGCGGCGACTCCGGTTAGAATGTCGGCACCGGCGCAGTCACCAGTCAGTGCGCCGACGTCACCCCGACTGAGCCGACGTTCCGTCGAACGCAGCGCTCGCCACACCCCTTCCGCCTGCGACTGGCGCCTTGTGTACGTTTCGTACGAGCGACAGGCCGATCCTCTCCCGTTTGGAAATTCATGTCTTTTGACGATCTCGGCCTCGCCGAGCCCTTGCTGCGTGCCGTTCACGAGTACGGCTACACCACCCCCACGCCGATC
>JANXZN010000172.1 GCA_025355545.1 Rhizobacter sp. | reverse complement strand
GAAGCCGCGTGTGAACCCGCCAGCGACGAAGCCGAGGGCCCGCGACATGAACCGAACGACGCGGGCAACCACGACGCGGCGTTGCTACACGCTGCGGGCCTCATGACCTCAACTTCTCGAACCGCCCGGTGCGGACCCGCCTGCCGGGTGGTGTGGGAGGGGTCCGCTCAGCGATGAGCGGCCCCTATCCCGATTGCATTCGCTACCATCGCCGCATGATCAACGCCGACCCGCAAGAACTCGCCAAGTTCAGCGAACTCGCCCACCGGTGGTGGGACACCGAGAGCGAGTTCCGACCCCTGCACCAGATCAACCCGTTGCGGCTAGACTGGATCGACAAGCACGCGAAGCTGGCCGGCACGCGTGTGCTCGATGTCGGCTGCGGCGGCGGAATCCTGTCGGACTCGATGGCGCGGCGCGGCGCCGCAGTTCTCGGCATCGATCTGGCCGCGAAGCCGTTGAAGGTCGCGCAACTGCATGCACTCGAAGCCGGCACCGAGAACGTCGAGTACCGCGAGGTTGCGGCCGAGGCGCTCGCCACCGAGGCTCCGGCCGATTTCGACACCGTCACCTGCATGGAGATGCTCGAGCACGTGCCCGACCCGTCGGCGATCGTGCGGGCCTGCGCGACCTTGGCCAAGCCCGGCGGCTGGGTCTTCTTCTCGACGATCAACCGCAATGCCAAGGCGTTCCTGTTCGCGATCGTCGGTGCCGAGCATGTGCTGCGGTTGCTGCCCAAGGGCACCCACGCATACGCGCGTTTCGTCCGCCCCAGCGAACTCGCGCAGTGGTGCCGCGACGCCGGCCTCGAACTCGCCGACACGCGCGGCATGGAATACAACCCCATCACCCGGCGTTACTGGTTCTCCGCCGACACCAGCGTCAACTACTTGATCGCGTGTCGCAAGCCGGCATGATGGTCGCGGCGACGATTCGCGCCGTGCTGTTCGATCTCGACGGCACGCTGATCGACAGCGCGCCCGACCTCGCGGGCGCTGGCAACGACATGCGCATCGCGCGCGGCCTCGCACCGCACCCGCTGTCGCACTACCGGCCGATGGTGGGCGCCGGCGCGCGTGGCATGGTCGGCCGCGCGTTCGACGTCGGTCCGCAGGACGACGCCTTCGTCGCGCTGCGAGACGAGTTCCTGCAGCGCTACGAGGCCCGCATGACGCTCCAGACCCGGGTGTTCCCCGAGATGCTGCCGGTGCTTGCCGCGCTCGACGCCGGCGCGGTGCCCTGGGGCATCGTCACCAACAAGGCGACTCGCTTCAGCGCGCCCCTGGTTCGCTCGCTGGGGCTGATGCCACCGGCCGCCGCACTGGTGTGCGGCGACACCACGCCGCATGCCAAGCCGCACCCCGAGCCGCTGCTCGAGGCGGCGCGCCGCATCGGCGTGCCAGCGGCCAGCTGTGTCTACGTCGGCGACGACCTGCGCGACGTGCAGGCCGGCCACGCGGCCGGCATGACGACGGTGGCGGTGTTGTGGGGCTACCTTGGTGCCGGCGAACCGATCGGGTCCTGGGGTGCCGACCATCTGGCGCAATCGCCGATCGATCTCTTGAAGCTGCTGCGGATGGCCTAAACTACACCCTCTGGGGCTGACCTGGCTTCGACGAGGGTTCGGAGTCGGAACAGTGCACGCCGAGCACCAGTTCGCTCGTAAATCCACTGGAAACAAAGTAACTGCGAACGACTCTTCGTACGCCCTCGCCGCTTAAAACCGGTGAGCCTCGCAACAGTTGGCCGATGGGCTGGGTCTGAGGGGTAACCTGAAGACTGCGAGGTCATACACATTGGCTCGTCCTGAGTTGGGTCACTCTTCACAGGACTAAATCTAGTGAATCGAAATGCAGGTAGCGTGCTGCTGCGCGATCTGCGGCTCTAAAGCCAAATCAGTCAGCTAAGCGTGTAGATCTGCCCGGCAATGGCTTTCGGACGGGGGTTCGATTCCCCCCAGCTCCACCAGACGATAGTTCGGCGTTGACCGCCGATGATCGAAGCTCCTAAGTAAATCAAAGACTTAGGAGCTTTTTTCATGCGCCGATGACCGTCGAAGGCCGCCATTTGCCACAATGTTATACAGTAACTTCTACGGTAACCCGAGATTTCGGGTAGCCCTCCGGTAGATAGTTACTGAAAATGGCGGCAAATGGCGAAGGAACTGATCTCAGGCGACGGGATGCTGAAAGCGATCAAGCCGGGCGACGCGCGCAAGCGCGTGGGCGACGGCCGGGGCCTCTATTTGCTGCTGTTCGTGAACGGCGGCGCGCATGGCTGGCGCTTCGACTACAGCCACCAGGGCAAGCGAAAGACGCTCAGCCTCGGCACGTATCCGGTAACTGGGTTACAGGACGCGAGAGACGAGGCCGAGAAGTTCCGCAAGCTTGTCGCCGGCGGGGTTGATCCGACCGACACCCGGAAGGACGATAAGGCGAAGCAGGTTGCAGCCAGCGAATCGGCGGCCCGGCGTGAAGCCGGCGAGCCCGAGCCGGGTAGCTTTGAGGGCGTGGCGCGCGAGTGGCTCAAAGAGAAACATCGACCGGAAGTTAGCGAAGGTCACGCGGCGCGCACCTTGATTCGATTCGAGCAGGACGTGTTTCCTTGGGTCGGATCACTGCCGCTTGATCAAGTCACAGCACCGGAGCTGCTCAAAGTGTTGCGCCGAATCGAAACTCGCGGCGCATATGAGACCACACACCGCGTGAAGGACTCATGCGGTCAGGTGTTCCGCTACGGCATTGCTACGGGCCGATGCGAGCGCGACCCGGCCACCGATCTGCGCGACGCTCTTCGTGCGGTCAACGCCAAGAACATGGCAGCGATCACCGAGCCCAAGCGTGCCGGCGAGTTGCTGCGCGCGATCGATAGCTACGGTGGATCGCCAGTCACGAAGGCGGCGCTACGGCTTGCGCCGATGCTTTTTCAACGGCCGGGAAACCTGCGCGCGATGGAGTGGGCCGAACTCGATCTCGATGCTGCGCGCTGGACGATTCCATCGGCCAAGATCAAGCGGTCAATCGGCGACAAGCTGAACGGACAGCCGCATCTGGTTCCGCTGTCGCGTCAGGCAATTGCGGTCCTGCGTGACCTGCATCCACTGACCGGCCATCACAAGTACGTGTTCCCGAGTACGCGGGGCGGGGGCCGGCCGATGAGCGACGGCACGTTGAACGCCGCGCTCGAACGACTCGACTTTGATACTCAGACCGAACAGACGACGCACGGCTTTCGTGCGATGGCGCGCACGATGATTGTCGAGCGCCTGGATATCCCCGAGGGAGTCGTCGAGGCGCAGCTCGCGCACAAGGTCAAGGATGCGCTCGGCGCTGCATACAACCGCACAACGTTCGTGCAACAGCGCGTCGACATGATGCAGCGATGGGCTGACTACCTCGACCAGCTCCGCAAGGGCGCCGACGTGATCCCAATCAAGGCAGCATAGAAACCGGCGCCGCAGCGGTCCTGCGGCAAGTCGGCCGAGCCGAGTGCTTGGAACACTCGACCCGACCTAACCACAACGTGCAAACCTGAAAGGACCGCACCTCATGGCTACCAAGAAATCTACTCCATCGCGCTACCACGCGCCGCCGCTCGAAGACTATCCACGCACGGTCGATTTCCTCGGCACTCACGGCTTCGGTCAAGAGGAGTTTGCAGACTGGCTCGTCGAGGCGAACGCCGGCATGCTGCTCGGTCTAGCGCCGCCCGACGAAGTACAGGCGACCGCCGAGCTGTTTGTGCGAGTCCGCAACGAGCCGGAGAGCATCAAAGAGTTGATCTCGCAGTTGGCAGCTCAGCTCTGCATCCATCAGGCCCGCAAGGGCGAGCAGCCGTCCAAGCCCGTCGCCAGCGCCAACGCCGCCACGGCGACGCGCAAGAAGCGCGAGCGAGTGGTCGACCAACAGTTGCAGCGCGTCACGCGACAACTGCGTGAACTGTCTGACGGCGCGCACACGATCGACGAAGCGCGCCGAGTCCGTGATCGCTACGCGCGCGCCATCGGGGCTCCTATCGGCGTCGGTGGCGATGTGCTTGTTGGCTACCTGATGAGCAGTGCAGCGTCCAAGGTCGAGATCGAAGCGATCGACTCGATGGTCATGTCGTTCGCAGAAGCGCAAACGCAGATCGGCGCCGCGAGAATAGCCGCCAATGTCACGGCGCGCGCCAGGGGTCGCTGATGGACGAAGACAGCCAAATTCCCTGCGCACTCGCCGACGATGAGCGCGATGCGCTTCAATCGTTCGTCGACCGCCACGAGGCAACCGCCGCCTATCTGACCGGGGCTCTTGGCCACGAGGCTTTGATTCGCAAGCACCCCGGCCTCTACTCTCTGCTGCGCCACGGCGGGCGCGAGCTTGTTGAGCGATTTCCGGCATTGCCCGCGGCCGAGCGGGCGGAGATTCTGAACAAGGCCGTGACAGAAGTCGCCGAGTCCACGGAGAGAGCGCACAACTTCTACGTTGCCGCGCTGATGATGGTCCTAGTGTAGTGTTGCATTCTGTTTAGAACTTAAGCGGCTATTCGCTCGGATGACCTTCTGCAGGATGTCGGCAGCGCTCTTGGTCCAGATGAACGGCTTGGGCTTGGTGTTGTGATGAGCGACGTACGCATCAATGGCG
>JANXZN010000169.1 GCA_025355545.1 Rhizobacter sp. | reverse complement strand
TCGTGCGCGGCGCGCCCATCGCCAGCGTCGCGAGCTGCACCTCACAGGCGCGGTTGAGCAGCCACATCAGCCCGAAGGCCTGCGCCAGCGTGGCGCCGATCGTCACCGGCCCGTGGTTGCGCAGCAGCAGCACCGGCTTGGTGCCGGCGCTGGCGAGGATGCGCGCGCCTTCGTCGGCGTGCACGGTGATGCCTTCGAACGCGTGGTACGCGACCTTGCCGTAGAGCTGCGCGGCGTAGAAGTTCGTGAAGCTCAGGCCGTCGTCCAGGCAGCACACCGCCATCGTCGGCGTAGTGTGAACGTGCATCACGCAGTGCGCCTCGGGCAGCGTCTCGTGAATCTTGCCGTGGAAGGTGAAGCCGGCCGGGTTGATCGGCCAGTCGCTCGCGTCGGCGATGTGGCCGCGCGCGTCGACCTTGACCAGGTTCGACGCGCGCACCTCGCTGTAGTGCAGCCCGAACGGGTTGATCAGGAAGTGCGCCGGCGGGCCCGGCACGCGCAGCGAGATGTGGTTGTAGATCAGCTCGCCCCAGCCGAGGTGGTCGAAGATGCGGTAGGCGGCGGCGAGCTGGACGCGCGCGGCCCACTCGTCGGGCGCGACGTGGTCCGGGCGGGTATCGTTGTTCATGACCGTGGCTCGTGTTGCGAGCTAGCGCTTCAGCGCCGGGTCCCAGTGCTCGGCGAGCTTGCCGTTCTCGATGCGGAACATGTCGAACCAGGTGCTGCTGTACTTCTTGCTCGCGTCCTTCGGGTCCTCGAGCTCGCGCGCGAAGCTCAGCACGACCAGGTCGCCCTCGGCGACGATGGCCACCAGCGGCGCCTTGATCCGCGCCTCGATCGGCACCGGTTTGACGCGCTTGCCGAAGGCCTCGACGAACGCGGCGCGGCCGGTCGGCACCATCGGGTTGTGCTGGATGTAGCCCTCGGCCAGGTACTTGTCGGCCAGCTCCATGTGGCCGCCTTCGAAGACCTCGCGCCAGAAGTCGTAGACCAGGCGCTTGTTGGCCGCGAGCCGGCTGTCGGCGCTGGCGAGCAGCGCCGCCTGGTCGGGGTTCGCGGCCACCGGCACCTGCGCGAGCGCGGGGCTCGCGGCCAGCACGATCGTGAGCGCGGCAAACAGTGATTTCATGAGCGGCCTTCCGGTTCAGACGAAGCGAAACGAGATCGAGCCCAGCGGCCCGTAGTCGACGAAGAACCGGTCGCCGGCCTGAGCCGTGGCCGGGCGCGTGAACGAACCCGCCAGCACCACGTCGCCGGCGTTGAGCTGCTCGTCGAAGGGCGCGATCCTGTCGGCGAGCCAGGCGATGCCGTTGCCCGGATGATCGAGCACCGCCGCGGCCAGGCCGGTCTCCTCGATCACGCCGTTCCTGTGCAGCAGCGCGCCGACCCAGCGCAGGTCGACCTCGGCCGGCTTCACGGGCCGGCCACCGAGCACGATGCCGGCATTCGCGGCGAAATCGCTGATCGTGTCGAACACCTTGCGCGGCGCCCCGGTCTCGCGGTCGAACTGCTCGATGCGCGCGTCGATGATCTCGATCGCGGGCATCACGTGGTCGGTCGCCGCGAGCACGTCGGCCAGCGTCACGCCGGGGCCGCGCAGCGGCCGGCCGAGCACGAACGCGAGCTCGACCTCGACCCTTGGCGCGATGAAGCGCTCGATCGGGATGTCGCTGCCGCAGGCGAAGAACATGTCGTCCATCAGCGGCGCGAAATCGGGCTCGTCGATCTGGCTCGCCTGCTGCATCGCGCGCGAGGTCAGGCCGATCTTGCGGCCGCGGATCGTGCGCCCGTCGGCGCGTTCGAGCGCGACCCAGGCACGCTGGATCGCGTAGCCGTCGGCGATCGTCATGGCCGGGAAGCGCTGCGAGAAATGGCGCAGCGCAACGCGACTCTTGCGCGCCGCGTACAGCTCGCGCGCCAGGCCGGTGACCGTGTCGGGCGCGAGCATGCGTCAGTCTTTTGCGAACAGCGGGTGGATGTTGCCGATCTTGGCGTCGAAGACCTCGGCGCCGATGTCGATCTGCAGGGTCACGCCGACCAGCCGGCGCACCTGGATCGGCTCGAAGAACGCCTTCGCCGTGGCCAGCAGCGCTTCGCCGATGCGCTGCTGCGTCGCCTCGCTGCGCCCGCGCCCCAGGCGCAGGTTCAGGTAGGCGAACGCGTAGTCGTGCTGGCCGTCGGCGATCGCGAAGCGCGGCGCCGGGTAGGCCAGCACGCGCGTGCCGCCGGGCGGGAACACCGACGCGCCGGCGTCGTCGACCTGCGCGAGCAGCGTGTCGGCCAGGCCGCGGCACAGCGCGCCCATGTTGGCCTGGGCGTCGAGGTTGCCGCTGTACAGGATCACGAGGTGAGGCATGGAGTTCCTTGGGGCGAGGTCAGGCCGCGGGCAGCGGCGTGACCGGAAAGATGGCGTTGATCTGGCCCGTGCCCGAACTGCCGAAGTATGGCGTGATGATCTCGACGCCGCGGTCGTAGTGCGCGCCGCCGAGCGCTCCGAGCAGCATCGCCGTGTCGTGCATGCCGCCCTCGCCCCAGCATTTGTCGGCATACATCGGCAGCATCCGCAGAAAGGTCTTCCAGTCGCCGCGCTCCCACAGCTCGACGACGCGGCGATCGGTCTGCTCGAGAAACTCGTCGAACACCCGGTGCATGAATTCCGGCGCGCGCCCGTTCGGCGCGAAGTGGTGCGACAGCGAACCGCTCGCGAACACCGCCACCGTGCCGTCATAGCGCTGCTCGATCGCGCGCCGCACCGCGAGGCCGAAGCGCGCGCTCTCGGCCAGGTCGTGCCACATGCACCAACCCGCCACGCAGACGACCTTGAAGTGCTGGTCGGCGTTCATGTAGCGCATCGGCACCAGCGTGCCGTACTCGAGCTCGAGCGTGGTATCGCTGTGGGCGCGGCTTTTCACGCCCATCTGGTTCGCGACCTCGGCGATCAGGTGGCCGAGCCGCGGGTTGCCGGGATACGCATACGGCAGGTTCTTGATGAAGTGCGGCAGCTCGTTGCTCGTGTAGACGCTTTCGAAGCGCTCGGCGCAGTTGACGTGGTACTCGGAGTTGACGAGCCAGTGCACGTCGAACACGACGATCGTGTCGACACCGAGCGCGCGGCAGCGCCGGCCGATCTCCCGATGGCCTTCGATGGCCGCTTCGCGGCAGCCCTTGTGCGGACCGTCGAGCTCCGACAGGTACATCGACGGCACGTGCGTGATCTTGGCAGCCAGCGCGAGCGTGCCCATCGTCAGGCTCCCCAGTGCGGAATGTGGTGCGTGCCCAGCGACACGCAGACGTTCTTCGGCTCGAGGAACACCTCGTAGCCCCAGGTCCCGCCCTCGCGCCCGGTGCCGCTCGCCTTGGTGCCGCCGAAGGGCTGGCGCAGGTCGCGCACGTTCTGGCTGTTGACGAAGCACATGCCGGCCTCGATCGCCGCGGCGACGCGGTGCGCGCGGCCCAGGTTCTCGCTCCAGACGTAGCTCGACAGGCCGTACGGGATGTCGTTCGCCTGCGCGATCGCGTCCGCTTCATCGGCGAACGGGATCAGGCACGCGACCGGGCCGAAGATCTCTTCCTGCGCGATGCGCATGTCGTTGCGTACGTCGGCGAACACGGTCGGGCGCACGAAGTTGCCGCGCCGCATCGCTTCAGGCAACTCGGGCGGCTCCAACCCGCCGGTCATCAGCGTCGCGCCTTCCTGCGGGCCGAGCTCGATGTAGCTGCGCACCTTCGCGAGATGGGCCGGGCCGATCAGCGTGGCCTCGTTCAGCGGGTCGCCGACCACGAGGCAGCTCGCGCGTTCGGCGAAACGCCGCGCGAACTCGGCGTAGATCGACTTCTGCAGCAGGACGCGCGAGCCCGCGGTGCAGCGTTCGCCGTTGTTGGAGAAGATCATGAAGAGCGCGGCGTCGAGCGCGCGCTCGAGGTCGGCATCGTCGAAGACCACGAACGGGCTCTTGCCGCCGAGCTCCATGCTGAACTTCTTCAGGCCGGCCGTGCGCACGATGCGCTGGCCGGTCGCGGTCGAGCCGGTGAACGAGAGCGCGCGCACGTCGGGGTGCGCACACAGCGGCTCGCCGGCGTCGCGCCCGGTGCCGTGGACGATGTTCAGCACGCCCTTCGGCAGCCCGGCCGCGGTCGCGAGTTCGCCGAAGCGCGCGATCGACAGCGGCGACAGCTCGCTCATCTTCAGCACCGCGGTGTTGCCGAACGCGAGGCACGGCGCGAGCTTCCAGGTGGCGGTCATGAACGGCACGTTCCACGGCGAGATCAGCGCGCACACGCCGACCGGGTGGAACAGCGTGTAGTTCAGGTGCGTACTCGTCGGGTAGGTGTGGCCGTCGACGCGCGTGCACATCTCGGCGAAGTAGTAGAAGTTGTCGGCCGCGCGCGGCACCAGCTGCTTGCCGGTCTGCGAGATCGTTTGGCCGGTGTCGCGCGTCTCGAGCTGCGCGATCTCCGGCACGTGCTTCGCGATCAGGTCGCCGAGCCTCACCATCATCTTCGCGCGCTCGGGCGCGGGCGTCGCGGCCCAGGCCGGGAATGCGGCCTTCGCGGCCGCCACGGCAGCGTTGATCTCGCAATCGCCGCCGGCGGCAACCTCGGCCAGCACCTGCTGCGTCGCCGGGTCGACGGTCTCGAAGTAGCCGCGGCCCTCGACGCTCTTGCCGTCGATCAGGTGCTGGATGCGGATGGGGTTCATTGGTCGTCCGCAACGATGGTGTTGACGAGCCGGCCGATGCCCTCGATCTCGCAGACGACCTCGTCGCCCGGGTTCACGTTGACGACGCCTTCGGGCGTGCCGGTCAGGATCAGGTCTCCGGGCGCCAGGGTCATGAAGCCGCTCAGGTACTCGATCAGCGCCGGCACGTCGTTGATCAGGTCGCGCGTGTTGCCGCTCTGCGTGAGCCTGCCGTTGACGGAGGTGCGCAGCGCGAGCGCGTGCGGGTCGGGCACGTCGTCGGCGTCGACCAGCCACGGGCCGATCGCGGTGCAACCGTCGCGGTTATTGACGCGCAGGTTCGGCCGATACCAGTTCTCGAGGTAGTCGCGGATCGCGTAATCGTTGGCGACCGTGTAGCCGGCAACGAACGCGATCGCATCCGCGCGCTTCACGCGCTTCGCCGGCCGGCCGATCACGACCGCGAGTTCGCATTCGTAGTGCATGAACGTTGCGTCGCGCGGCCGGCGCGTCGTGCCGCGGTGGCCGATCAGCGTGTTCGGCGCCTTCAGGAACGCGAGCGGCTCGTCCTTCGCGCCCAGGGTCAATTCTTTCGCGAGTTCCTTCGCGTGGTCGGCGTAGTTGATGCCGAGCGCGACGATCGTGCCGACCTCGAACGGCGGCAGCCACACGACCTGCGATTCGGCCAGCACCCGACCGTCGGCGAGGCGCAGGCCGTCGGCGTGCCCGGTGGCGTGGTGAACGGCGCCGTCGAACGCAACCCGGGCGCGGCGTGTCATGCGATCGCCGCTTCGGCGACCAGCGGGTTCTCGAGCCGGCCCAGGCCGTCGATCGCGATCGCGACGCGCTGCCCGGCACGCGCCCGCGGCGCGCCGGCGGCCACGCCGACCGACAGCACATCACCCGGCGCCAGCGTGAGGAAGGCACTGACCTCGGCGAGCAGCCGCGCCACAGGCCGGATCAGCCCGGCGGTGCCGGCGCGATGCACGGCCCGGCCGTCGACGGCGACGACGATCGCGAGCGCACCCGGATCGGCCACCGCGGCGCGCGGCACGAACGGCCCGATCGGGCAGAAGCTGTCGCGCGCCTTGAAGCGCAGCGACGGTCGGTAGTAGGACGCGTGCGGAACGCTCACGTCGTTGACGATCACGTAGCCGGCAACGAAGTCGAGCGCGTCGCGCTCGGACACGCGGCAGGCGGCGCGGCCGATGACGAGACCGAGTGTCGCGCCGATCTCGAGCTCGTCGGCATCGGCCGGCACGACGATCGCGTCGCCGTCGTCGACCCAGGTGTTGCGCGGCTTGATGTACAGCACCGGGGCCTTCGGCGGCGCCTTGTAGGGTGCCTCGTGCACCGCCGCGCCGAGCGCCGCGAGCGCGTCGGCGTGGTTCAGCAGGGTGCCATAGACGGTGCCGCGGCGCAGGGGGCGTTGCATGGCGCAAAGTTTAATCACTCACACATTAGTGTTGCAAGGTGATCGGACGATCGCGGGCTCGGTACTTTCCCGGGATGCGTCGGCCGCCGGGCCGCGCTTTACACTGCGATGTGAGCAATCCGGATTCGCCCATGCCCGCTGCCGCCCTGCGCCACCGCAACCTGCCGCACCTGCTGCTGCGCTCGCGCGAGACGCTGATGGCGCATTTCAGGCCGCTGCTGGCCGAGCAGGGCCTGACCGAACAGCAGTGGCGCATCCTGCGCGAAGTCGTCGAGCAAGGGCCATTGGAGCCGCGCCAGCTGTGCGAGGCCTGTTCGATCTCGAGCCCGAGCATCGTCGGCGTGCTGGCGCGGATGGAGGAGACCGGCCTCGTCACGCGCGCGCGCATGGCGCACGACCAGCGCCGCGTCCGGGTCTCGCTGACGGCGAAGAGCCGGCGCATCGCGCAGAAACTGGTGCCGCTGATCGAGCAGCGCTACGAGCTGCTCGAGCGCGCGCTCGGCCTGCGCCCGATCCAGGAGGTCTACGACGCGCTCGACGCGCTGCTCGCACGCACGCCGCGCGCCGCGCCGGCCACGGCCGGCGACTGACCCGGCCGCCTCAAACCTGCTTGCGCAGGCGCAGCACCTGCAGGGTCGCGCCGATCAGGAAGAGCACGACCAGCACCGCGGTCGCCTGCTGCAATTCCGGCGCATCGGGGCTGGCGAGCAGCGGCGCGCCACCACGCCGAGCACCACCAGCGTCATGATCCCGAGCGCGTGCGGCTTGCCGAAGCCGGTCAGGCAGTTCAGCGCGGGTAACCACATAGACTTGCCCAGGGCGTTTGCCGAGCGTGATCTGATGGTCGCGCCAAATTGCAGGTCGCAAGCCGTCGCCGGGTATGACTTGGGGATGACAACGGGCCATCGAAGTGCGTATCCTCCGCCTTGCGCCGGCTCGGCCCGCCACCGGCGTGCCGCCCTGCCCGACACGGGAGACGTTGCCAGCGTATGCGCTACCGGATTGCACTCTGCGGATTCAGCGAGTTCGAGTACCGGGCGATGCATTTCTCGTTTCAGCATCCGCCCGAATTCCAGGAATCGACCTACGACGTGGTCGACGCCCTGTCGGAAGCCGACTTTGCCGTCGTCGACGCCGACTCGCAACCCGCGGTCAAGGGCGTGGTCCAGTCGGGCCGGGTCGCGCAATCGGTCTTCGTCGGTGCCGCGGCGCCGGCCGGTGCCGCCTCGCACCTGCCGCGGCCGATCGACCCGCGCCGCATCCTGCGCACGCTCGAGCGGCTGACCACGCGTTACCCCGGGGCCGCGCCAGCGTTCAAGTTGCCGGTGCCCGAGGTGCGCGAATTGCCGACCCTCGACGACGTCGTCTTGATGCCCGGCGCAGCGCCGGCCGAGCCCTCGGAGCCGGCGTCAGCCGCCGCGCTGCGCCGCGCCGCCAAGGCGGCGGCCCGAGCCGCCGCGCGGCGCGCCCG
>JANXZN010000206.1 GCA_025355545.1 Rhizobacter sp. | reverse complement strand
GCGCGCTCGCGCGGCTCTTGCGGTGGGCCAGGTCGATGAACTCGTCGTAGGCGAGTGGCGAGTCGCTGCCGGTCTTGCCGGCCTGGCCGATGCCGAGCACACGGCAGCCCTTCTCGCGGAGGCGCTGCGCCAGCGGCGCGTAGTCGGAGTCGCTCGAGCCGATCACGACGACGTCCGGGCGCTCGCAGATGGCGAGGTCGATCGCGTCGACGGCCAACGCGATGTCGGTCGAGTTCTTGCCGGTGGGCAGGTTGACCATCGGGCGGATCGAATGGCGACGGAACAGCTCGGCGTGCTCGATGACCTTCTGCGGGCTCGAGTAGGCGCGCCGGAAGTGGATCGCGCCATAGACCTTCAGCAGGTGCTCGATCGCTTGCTCGATGACGTCGCCCGACAGGTTGTCGGCATCGATCAGCAGCGCCACGCGGGTGTCGTTCATGGAGGGCTTTCGTCGAGCTGTCGCCAGGCCAGGCTTTCGCCGCCGCGCAGGGGTTTGAGGAAGGTCTCGCCGAACGGCACGCGCTCGGGCAGCGCCCAGGCCTCGCGCCGCAAGGTCACGGTGCCGGTGTTGCGCGGCAGGCCGTAAAAGGCCGGGCCGTTGAAACTCGCAAAGGCCTCGAGGCGGTCGAGCGCGCCGGCCGCGTCGAAGGCTTCGGCGTACAACTCGAGCGCCGACAGTGCGGTATAGCAGCCGGCGCATCCGACCGCGTGCTCCTTCAGCGGCGCGGCGTGCGGCGCGCTGTCGGTGCCGAGAAAGAACTTCGCGCTGCCCGAGCTCACCGCTTCGACCAGCGCTCGGCGATGCGCCTCGCGCTTGAGCACCGGCAGGCAGTAGTAGTGCGGGCGAATGCCGCCGAGGAAGATCGCGTTTCGGTTGTAGAGCAGGTGGTGCGCGGTCACGGTCGCGGCGACGAAGCGATCGGCTTCGGCCACATACTGCGCCGCGTCGCGTGTCGTGATGTGCTCGAACACGATCTTCAGTTCGGGGAAGTCGCGCCGCAACGGGATCAGCTGGGTATCGATGAACACCTGCTCGCGGTCGAACAGGTCGATCTCGGGGTCGGTGACCTCGCCATGCACCAGCAGCGGCAGGCCGGCGCGCTGCATCGCCTCGAGGGTCGGGTAAGTCTTGCGCAGATCGGTGACGCCGGCATCGCTGTGAGTCGTCGCGCCGGCCGGGTAGAGCTTCAGCGCGACCACGCCGGCGGCCCCTGCGCGCGCGATCTCGTCGGGCGGCAGCGTGTCGGTCAGGTACAGCGTCATCAGCGGCGTGAAGTCGACGCCCTTGGGCACGGCCGCGCGGATGCGCTCGCGGTACGCGACCGCCTGTGCGGCCGTCGTCACCGGCGGCTTCAGGTTCGGCATGATGATCGCGCGGGCGAACTGGCGCACGGTCGCCGGCACGACCGCCGCGAGCGCCGCACCGTCGCGCACGTGCAGGTGCCAGTCGTCGGGGCGCGTCAAGGTCAGGTGGCCGGTCGTCATGCGTGGATTTTCGCACCCGAAGCGTCTGCTTGAACGACTCCCCGCCCGCTGGCGCCGCGCATTGCACCGGCACCTGCGTGCCCGCCCGGCCTTCGCCGCCCATCTCGGCCTCCAACTCTCAGGACGATCCATGCCACGAGCCGCCCTCGCGATCCAGCGCCTTGCCCGGGCATCAGCCCTTGCCGCCGTGCCACTGGCGGCGGCTTGCCTGGGCGCCTGCACCACCGCGCCGGCCACGCCCGACGGCCCGCCCCGCAAAGAGTCCGCCGTGGCGGTGACGACGTCGAACCAGTTGATCCGCTTCAATGCGGGCCAGCCCGGCCGCATCCTGTCGAAGACGCCGTCGAGCGGGCTACAGCGCGGCGAAAGCGTGCCGGGGATCGACTTCCGCATTGCCAAGGGTCAGCTCTACGCGCCGCTGCCGACTGCGTGCAGCCCGACGGCGCCCTCGCCTACGTGGCCGGCGACGCGGACGCCGGCAAGACCCCTGCGGTGACCGCGGCCGCCTACACCTACAACGAGACGAACGAGAAGATCACGACCAACTACGCGCTCGACGCGGCCACCGGCATCCTGGTCATGCAGGGCTCGCTGGAGGGCACGACGCCGGTCGTCTCGCCGAACACCGGGCAGTTGCGCACCGTCGGCGCACTCGGCGCAGGGCCGTTCGAGAGCGCGGCATTCGACATTGCCGACCTCTCCGGGGCTGCGTTCGCGGCGCTCACTGCGCTTGGCGCGAGCAGCTCGCAATGGGTCGAGGTCGACCTCGAGACGGATGCGGCCAGGGCGCTGGGCACGATCGGCGACGGCGAGGCCGTGCGCGGGGCCGCCATCGAGCCCTGACCGCCCGCCGGCTCAGCGACCAGGGCCGCCGCGTGCGGCCCTTCTCTCGTGCGCAACGCTCAGTGCTGCAGGATCTTCGACAGGAATTCCTTCGCGCGGGGCGTGCGCGCGTCGGGGCTGCCGAAGAAGTCGTCGCGGGTGCAGTCCTCGACGATCTTGCCGGCGTCCATGAAGATCACGCGGTGCGCGACCTTCTTCGCGAAGCCCATTTCGTGCGTGACGACCATCATCGTCATGCCTTCGAGCGCGAGTTTGACCATCACGTCGAGCACCTCGCCGACCATCTCGGGGTCGAGCGCCGAGGTCGGCTCGTCGAACAGCATCACGATCGGGTCCATGCTGAGCGCGCGCGCGATCGCGACACGCTGCTGCTGGCCGCCCGAGAGCTGGCCCGGGAACTTGTCCTTGTGCCCGATCAGGCCGACGCGGTCGAGCATCTTCAGGCCGCGCGCCTTGGCGTCGTCGGCGCTGCGGCCGAGCACCTTGATCTGCGCCAGCGTCAGGTTCTCGGTCACGCTGAGGTGCGGGAACAGCTCGAAGTGCTGAAACACCATGCCGACGCGCGCACGCAGCTTCGGCAGATCGGTCTTCGGGTCGGCGATCGAGATGCCGTCGACGACGATGTCGCCCTTCTGGAACGGCTCGAGCGCGTTCACGGTCGTGATCAAGGTCGACTTGCCCGAGCCCGACGGACCGCAGACCACGACCACCTCGCCCTTCTTGATGGTCGTCGTGCAGTCGGTCAGCACCTGGAAGCTGCCGTACCATTTGGAGACGTTCTTGATGTCGATCATGTCGATCCTTCAGCGAATGATGGCGATCTTCTTCTGCAGCCGGCGCACGAGCATCGACAGGCTGAAGCAGATGACGAAGTAGACGACCGCGGCGAACAGGTAGGCCTCGACCGGGCGGTTGAAGTTCTTGCCCGCGACCTCGAAGCCCTTCAGCAGG
>JANXZN010000191.1 GCA_025355545.1 Rhizobacter sp. | reverse complement strand
ATACCTCGCAGCGTTCGCCTATCGCTTCAACCGCCGCTTCGACCTCAGAACCCTGCACGGTCGGTTGCTCGTCGCTGCGGCCCACTGTGGACCGCAGCCCCTGCAGTCGATCCGCTTGGCTGACGGTCATTGCTAATCAGGTCAACATTTGTTCGCTGCGTCCCGGCGTGCAGCGGCAGCACAAGAACGACTTCTCCGTCATCGCGTGCGACAACATCGCCACGTTGGCGTCAGTCGTGGCGACCGCTGCTCGATGGACGATCTTGAGAAGATCTCCGACGTCAAGTGTGCGTGCCTCGCGCGCATCGTGGCCGAGCCCAATGAGGTGACGCGCTGCGAGAACGCCAGACCTTGACCGCCTCGCGGCGGCACCAGGTTGCCCAGGCGCGCCGGCGGTGCGCGGCATCCGCGCCTCCAGTTCGCTGAGCCGTCAAACAATAGCGGTGCGGTTACCCTCGCAGCATGATATCCACTGAGAACTCCCAACCCGGACATGCCGGGTCCTGGGTCATGCTGCTGGCGCTGGCGGCCGCGTTCGCGATGAGCCAGGCCTTCCGGAGCGTCGCGGCCATATTGGCAACACCGCTGCAGGCCGAATTCCATCTGTCGCCGCAGCAACTCGGCACGTTCGCCGGCTCCTTTCATTTCGCATTCGGTGCCATGCAGCTGTTCGTGGGAATCGGCATCGACCTGCACGGGGTGCGGCGCACGGTTCTAGTCGGCTTTCCGCTGGCCATCGTCGGCGCCGTGCTGTCGGCCGTCGCGCCCAGCTACGGCACGCTGGTGCTCGGTCAGGTACTGATCGGCGTGGGCTGTGCCCCGGCCTTCCTGGTGTGCACCGTGTTCATCGCGCGGCACTTCAGTGCAGATCGATTTGCCGCGATATCTGGGGCCGTCCTCAGCATCGGCGGTATCGGGCTGCTGGTCACCGGCACCCCACTGGCCTGGCTGGTCCAGGCTACCTCTTGGCGAATGGGCTTCTGGGTGCTGGCGGGCTGCTCGGCCGCGGCGTGGTGGCTGATCGCATGGAAGGTGCACGAACCCCGATCGTGCGAGCCAGCGCCGGACCTGCCGCGCGAGTCGCTGGGCCGCGCAGCGCTGACCTTCGTGTCGCTATTCCGGCTGCCGTACACACCGGGCATCGTGGCGCTGTCCTTCGTCTGCTATGCCTCGTTCATCTCGCTGCGCGGCCTGTGGCTGGGGCCGATGCTGATCGAACGGTACGGCTAGTCGCTGGTGCAAAGCGGCAACGTGGCACTGGCGGTGTCGGCCGTGTCGCTGACCAGCCCGGCGCTGTTCGGTCGCTTCAGCCCGGGAGACGGCACGCGGCGCCGCTGGCTGGTCGGCTGGACACTGTTGACAGCGGCGATGTTCGTTTCGCTGGCGCTGGTGCACAACGCCACGTTCGACGTGGCGATGATGCTGGCGGTCGGGATGCTGTCGGGATACATGATCCTGCAGTATTCCGAGGTGCGCTTGGCCTACCCGGCACAGATCGTCGGCCGCGCGCTGGCACTGTTCACGATGTCGATGTTCCTCGGTGTCGCGGTGATGCAATGGTTCACCGGCCTAGTCGCCTCGATGGCCAAGGTGCAGAGCGCCGACATTTATGCTGCGGTGCTATTGACCATTGCCGCGCTGCTCGCGGTCGGCGCGGTAGCGTTCGCCTGGCTGCCGCGCGCACCACGCCCGCTTACGAGATAGCCCGCGAGTCTCGCCGACGGTCGATGATGGCCCTGGGGCCCACCACCGTGCCGCCAATGGGGCATTCGCCCGCCAGCGGCCGAATTGCTGCTCCCGCTGCCTGGCTTACGTTGGCCTGGCAGGCTTGAACTTCAGGAAGGAGTCGGCAGCGCCAGTTGGCGCCCTCGAACTGCCAGCAACGGGTCGGGTCCGTGAGTTCGCCGTCGTGATCAGCAGACATTCGATCGGCCGTTGTGGCGAACGCGCCGCGGCGGCGTCGCGCAAGGTCTGCAGTAGCCTGAAACCGGACGTCGAAGTCTAGTGTAGTGTTGCATTCTGTTTAGAACTTAAGCGGCTATTCGCTCGGATGACCTTCTGCAGGATGTCGGCAGCGCTCTTGGTCCAGATG
>JANXZN010000188.1 GCA_025355545.1 Rhizobacter sp. | reverse complement strand
GTTCTCATCGACCGATCACGCTCAATACACCCCGAGCGTCACGCAATGACAGTCAAGACACTCGTTGACCCCGGAAAACAGCGTCAAGATGGCCCATCAGGCCATACAGTGGTCGATGCGTGAAATATGCGGGCTAGGCGGTCTTCGGCGGCCGCTCGAGCGGCTCGACGACGACCGTCATCGACGCCCAGAACGGACGCGAGGCCAAGGCGTTCGACGCCTGCGACGGGCCCCAAGACACGACATCCGGGCGCAATGCCCAGAAGGCCGCGAGCAGCGTGCCGGCGCTCAGACCTTCGTCGACGCTGGAGCTGTTGCCGGCGGCGTCGGCGTCCAGGGCGACGACGCTGGCATCGTCGAACGCATGGTAGTGGCGCTGCACGGTGGCCGGCCCGTGCGAGTGGCCCAGGAAGGCGAACAGATTGGCTTCGCGGACTGCGCTCGGCGTCGAGCGACGAAAGTCCGTCAGAACGATCGCAGCCTGCGTCTGCTTGTGGAAGTGCGCCGGGCCCAGCGCGCTGAAAACGACAACGGCCATCCCCTGCAACGGAAGCACGACCGCCAGCAGCCACAGCAGCACGAGGCGGGTGGATCGTCGGCCGAAGGATGATGCGTTGATTGCCACGGTGCGCAGGGCTGTTGCGTCAGTGGCACTACGCCGAGGCTGCTGCTTTGGATTCACCCGGAAGGGTAGCGGGAGCATGTTTCAGCGCGATGATGAAACGGGCAGCGGTGCGACAGGCTCGGGAGTGACGATTACTCCAGTCATCATGCATGGTCGAGACGGTCAGGTGGTGGTGGTCGCGTTGCATCGAGGTCAGCCGCTCGCCGAGGTCGCGCTCGTGGTGGTTGAACACGTACGACAGGCACGCCACGCATTGCCTGCCCGCAGGGCCTCGCAACTTGGCCTTGCTCAGCTCGGCCCGCAACAGGTCGCGGACGGCTTCGGACCGATTGGCGCAGCTGCGCTCGACCAGCCAGGTGTCGAATTGCTGGGCGAGACGTTCGTCGAGCGAGATGGTGAAGCGTTCCATGGGGTCTTCATGCGGCCGTTGACGACGCACTGTAAGCGCGGCGCCGTCTTGGCGCTGGCACACCGAGCCGTGCTCAGGGCCGCGTCGCCATCCCCGCAGGCAGCTTCGTCCACGGCAGGTCGCTCGGGTCGGCCGCCATCGGGCCGGGGGACTTCGCGACCAGGATGTGCGCGGCGATCGGGCCGAACGCGGCGCGCAAGTGCACCGAGCTCTTGTTCACCAGCAGCTTCATCTGCGCCGGCTCGACGCCGAGGTAGCGGTAAAGGTCGAGGTCCAGCATCTGCGCCTTGGCACTGGCCAGCAGCACCTTGATGCCTTGCAACTCGACGCAGGCGCTGGGCCCGAGCCGCATCGTCGCGCCGGCCGTCATCGGGCCGTGCATCGCGACGACGCCGTCGCTGACCGCGAGCACGCGCACCGTCGCCTCGACCGGCGGCTCGGTCAGCGCGCCGCTCCAGGTCGGTACCGCGCGGCCTAGCGTCAGCGGCAGCGTCGCGCCGACGCCGGCGGCGACCGCGGCGCGCGCCGATTCGGGGTCGAACAGCAGGCCGAGCGCGACCCGCCCCTGCAGCCGCTCGCCGGCGCGCGCCTGCAGCAGCGCGTGCAGCAGCCCGGTGGTGTTGGCGTCGCCGCCGGCGCCGGGATTGTCCTGGGTGTCGGCGATCACGACCGGCGCGTCGGCTTCCAGCGCGAGCGCGATCGAGCGCTCGACCGCGGCCAGCGGTGCCAGCAGTTCGATCTTCCAGTCGGCACGGCGTGTCACCGCGACCTCGGTGTGCAACTGCTGTACCGCGCTGCGAACGCGCGCGGGGTCGATGCCGTAGCCGAACAGCACCGGCCCGCATTCGGCGAAGTCGGCGGCCGAGAAACCCATCGCGAAATTGAGCTCGACATCGTGCTGCGCCTCGATCTGCTCGACCAGCGCGATCACCGACGCGGCCGGCTGCATCAGCGTGCACTGCGCGTTCAGGGGCAGCAGAAACGGCACGCGCTCGGCATGCACCGCGCGCGTCGGCGCCGCGGGCACGAGGCGGCGCGCGAGCATGCGCGCGGCGCGCCGGCCGGTCTCGCGCATGTCGACGTGCGGGTAGCTGCGGTACGCGGTCATCGCGGTCGCCAGCGCGAGCATGCGCGCGGTCACGTTGGCGTGCAGGTCCAGGCTGGTGACGACTGGCATCGCGGGGCCGACGACGGCGCGGACGCGCGCGAGCAGTTCGCCTTCGGCGTCGTCGGCGCCTTCGGCCACGGCCGCGCCGTGCAGGTCGAGAAAGACCGCGTCGCAGGCGCCGCGCTGCAGGTCGCCGACGATCTCGGCGCAGATGCGCTCGAAGGCCTCGGTCGTGACCCGGTTCGACGGCATCGCACCGGCCCAGACCGAGGGCCGCAGCGCCCAGCCGTGTTCGAGCGCCTCGGCCACGAAGCCGCCGAGCGCGGTGCTGGTGGGCGCCATCTGCGCGAGCATCGCGTCGCCGCGCGCATAGCCCGGGTAGCCGGCGCCGCAGGTGAAGGCGGCCCAGTCCGCGGCCGAGGGCGCGAAGGTGTTGGTCTCGTGGTGGAAGCCGGCGACGAAGATGGTCGTGGTCATGTCAGGCCTCCCGCCGGGCCGTCCCAAGAGTGGCCTGCGCCCCAGGGGCCACGAAGGGGCCTCTTCGTGGCCCTCGGGGGGCAGCGAACGCCGTGAGCTCGGGGGTCATGTCAAAAGCGCGATCTCGGCCTCGGTGAAGCCGGCGGCCAGGCGCGCGGCGTGGTTGAAGGGCGGGCGCAGCCGCGGCGCCGCGTGGCGCTGCGCGAGCGTGGCGTAGTGCGCGACCGGGTCCAGCCCATCGCGATCGCACAGCCATCGGTACCAGTGGTTGCCGATCGCGACATGGCCGACTTCGTCGCGCAGGATCAGCTCGAGGATCTCGACCGCGCGCAGGTCGCCGGCCTTGCGCAACTTTGCCTGCATCGGTGGCGTTGCATCGAGCCCGCGCGCTTCGAGCGTGCGCGGCACCAGTGCCATGCGCGCGGTCAGGTCGTGCGCAGTGCGCTGCGTCATCGCCCACAGGCCGTCGTGCGCGTCGAACGCGCCGTAGTCGTGGCCGAGCGTGACCAGGTGTTCGCGCAGCAGCGTGAAATGCAGCGCCTCTTCGCTCGCGACGCGCAGCCAGTCGCGGTAGAACGCGCGCGGCATGCCGGCGAAGCGCCAGACCGCGTCGAGCGCGAGGTTGATCGCGTTGAACTCGATGTGCGTGACGGCGTGCAGCAGCGCAGCGCGGCCGAGGGGAGTGAAGGGCGAGCGCGTCGGCACGCTCTTGGCCGGCACCAGGCGCGGCAGCGGCGGGCGCCCGGGCAGCGGGTCGGCCGGGGTGATCTGCGCGTCGGGGTCGATCGCCGCGTCGGTCAGGTCGGCGAACCGCGAGCGGGCCTGCGCCGCCTTCGCGAGCGGGTCGCTCAGCGCGAGGATCGCCAGCGCCTGCCGTCTCGCTTCGGGTCTCATGGGCGTCGATGATAGGCGCTCGACAGCGCACGGCGGCACCACTACGACGACGACCCACCCCGGGCGTCGCCCCATGTCGAAAAACATATCACCGCAAGTGCTGAGTCGCTGTGACTGGGTGCGGCGTTGCGCCGCGAAGATCCGCGAACTCGACGATGTCGTGACCTTGATCGATGCCGCCGACCTGGCGAACGCGTTGCGCGATCTGCCGTGCTGCAGCGATCTCGAACCCGAGGTCGCCGCGGCGCGGCTGTTCCAGGACAACCTGAATCCGTCGCAGCTCGGCGATCTGCCGTCGCTGGGCCGACGCGGGCGCTGAGCGCGCTGCGCGGGAATCGGCCCGTGCGGGCGGCCGGCCAGGGCCCGCGCCTAGAATCGCGGCCTTTGAATCGCACGCACGGTGACCCGCATGGCCCTGTACCAGCTCGACGAAGACCGCCCGCAGCTGGCCGAAGGCGCGTGGGTCGCCGACAGCGCGCAGGTGATCGGCCGGGTCGAACTCGCCGAGGACGCCAGCGTGTGGTTCGGCGCGATCCTGCGCGGCGACACCGAACTGCTGCGCGTCGGCAAGGGCTCGAACGTGCAGGACGGCAGCGTGCTGCATGCCGACCCCGGCTACCCGCTGGTGCTGGGCGAGCACGTGACCGTCGGGCACCAGGTGATGCTGCACGGCTGCTCGGTCGGCGACGGCTCGCTGATCGGCATCCACGCCGTGGTGCTGAACGGCGCGAGGATCGGCAGGAACTGCCTGGTGGGCGCCGGCGCGCTGGTGACCGAAGGCAAGGAGTTCCCCGACGGCTCGATGATCCTCGGCGCGCCGGCCAAGGTCGTGCGGCAGCTGAGGCCGGAGCAGATCGCCGCCTTGCCGCGCAGCGCCGAGCACTACGTGCAGAACGCGAAGCGCTTCAAGACCGGGTTGAAGAGGATCGGATGATCGCGAATCCGGTGCGAAGCTGTTCTTCGCGGGCCGCGCCGGGCCGCCCCAAGCAAGGCCCGACCTTCCCGGAGGGTCGATCGCCGTACTCGGCGAGCGGGCTGTTGTCATGAGCGAGCTGCACAAGTTCATCTTCGAAGGGTTGCCGGTGCGCGGCATGCTGGTGCGCCTGACCGACAGCTGGCAGGAAGTGCTGGCGCGCCGCTCGGTGGCGGGCGACGCGTTCCCTGCGCCGGTGCGCGCGTTGCTCGGCGAGATGGCGGCGGCCGGCGTGCTGATGCAGTCGAACCTGCGTTTCAACGGCGCGCTGGTGCTGCAGATGTTCGGCGACGGGCCGGTGAAGCTGGCGGTCGCCGAGGTCCAGGACGATCTCGCGTTTCGGGTCACCGCGAAGGTGGTCGGTGAGGTGAGCGAAGGCGCGCGCCTGGAAGCGATGCTGAACCTGCACGGCCAGGGCCGCTGCGCGATCACGCTCGACCCGAAGGACAAGCGGCCCGGCCAGCAGCCTTACCAGGGCGTAGTCGCGCTGCACGGCGACCGGCGCCAGCCGCTGCAGGAACTGGCCGAGGTGCTGGAACACTACATGCTGCAGTCGGAGCAGCTCGACACGCGGTTGGTCCTCGCGGCCAACGACGAGATCGCCGCCGGCCTGCTGGTCCAGCGCCTGCCGGTGCAGGGCGAGGCCAACCTGCAGGGCGCGCAGCGCAACGAGGACCTGATCGGGCTGGACGAAGCCTTCAACCGGCTCGCGCTGCTGGCCGGCACATTGACGCGCGACGAGCTGCTGACGCTCGACGCCGACACGGTGCTGCGCCGCCTGTTCTGGGAGGAGCCGCTGCACCGCTTCCCGGCGCTGCGCGGCGAGGACGGCCCGCGTTTCGTCTGCAGCTGCTCGCGCTTGCGCGTCGGCAGCATGCTCAAGAGCCTGGGCCGCGACGAGGTCGACGGCATCGTGCGCGAGCAGGGCCGGGTCGAGATCGGCTGCGACTTCTGCGGCCTGAAGTACTACTTCGATCCGGTCGACGTCGGTGAGCTCTTCACGCCGATCGGCCAGCAGGCGCCGGGCTCCGCGACGCCGCAGTGAGTCGCCGAAGCGAAGCGCCTGTGCAACTGCGCAGCGTAGGCGACTCATGCTCAGGCCTTCTCTGCACAACTGTGTAGGTGCTTCGTTCCGGCCTGAGGCCGGCGCGAGGCTACTTCAGCCGGTAACCGCAGACGCCACAGAACAGGTCGTCCTGGCCGACCGAGGACAGGCACTGCGGGCAGGTCAGGGTCTTGGCGACGGCCGGCGTGGTCGAGCCGGGCGGCAGTTCGCGCCCACCGGAGCCGATCGGCGGCGGTGGTGCCGGCGGCGGCTCGGTCGGTGCCGCGGCCATGCTCGCGGCGGCGGCTGCTGCAGCGCCGGCCTGTGCCGCGGCGGTCGACTGGCGCGCCTGCTCGCGCGCGCGCTCGGCGGCGTCGCGCGCCTTCTGGCCCAGGTCGGCGGCTTGGCGCTTCGCGTCGTCGAACCGCGCCTTCATCGCCGCTTCGGTCGCGCCGACGTCCAGCCCTTCGGTGACGCGCAGGTACACCAGGTTCAGGCCCAGCAGGTAGACCAGCGACACCAGCGAGCCCGCCAGCGCCCACAGCAGGCCGGCGCCGATGCCCGCGGCGATCGCGTAACCCGCGGCCCCGTCGCCACTGCCGCCACCGTTCATGCCGCCGAAGTCGGTGCTGCCGTGGCGCATCATGCCCATCATCGAATACAGACCGTCGCCGCCGAGCACCGACGCCGACAGCCCGATCGCCGGCATCAGCCCGGTGAACAGCACGCTGAACACGATGAAGCCGACGACGCCGGCGAGCAGCCCGACGACCGCGAGCAGCAGGATCGCCTCGACCAGCCGGCTGCGCGCGATCGCCAGCGTCTGCGCGATCGCACGCGTGATCGTGTCGCCTTCCCAGATCGCCGGCAGCGCAAGGAACATGCACAGGAACAGGCCGCACAGCGTCAGGCCCGCGATCACGACCGACAGCGGGAACACCACGACGAACAGGATCGGCCCGAGCACCGGGATCTTGCAGACGACGTAGACGATCGCCAGCACGACGAAAACCGCGATCGCCACCAGCAGCAGCGCGAGGCCGAGCACGATGAACTTGGGGATGCACATCAGGCCGTAGACGACCGCGTCGGTCAGCGGCCGCGACGGCACGCCGCGCGCCTGGTCCATCAGCAGCACGCCCGCGGCGTTGATCCCGGTGGCCGCCGCGACGAACAGGAACAGGCCGCCGAGGAAGGCGATGAAGAAGCCCATGCGCGCGGCCATCAGCGAGAACAGGCCGGCGACGAGAACGCCGATCACCATGCAGCCGAGCATCGCGACCAGCGCGCGCCGGTTGCGCAGCCCGTTGATGGCCTGGAACAGGCTCGCGAACGCGCCGGGCGACAGCCCGCCGATGGTGCCGGGTTGAGTGGGGGTCATCGAAATCCTCCTCGATCGAATGATGGGCGCGCAGGCCGTTTCGCTGCTACTGGCGCCGCTGCTCGGCATCGGCGCGGATGCGTTGGCACACCGCGTCGTTCGCATTCTCTTTGCGGATGCACTCGCGCGCTTCACACAAGCCCTGGAGGATAGCGTTGCGACCCGCGCAGCGATCTTGCACGCTGCGTGCCCGTTCCGGCGACGCAGGCACCGGCGCGGTGGCGCGCGGCACCGGCGCGACCGGCGCCGGGCGGGCGCGGGCGTCTTCGGCACGCCGACGCGCGAGCTCGGCGTCGGCCTGCGATTGTGCGAACTGGCGCTGCTCGCGCAAGGCCTTCGCCTTCGCATCGCGCGCGGCCTTGTCCTGAGCGGCCAGCTGTTCCTTCTCGGCCGGCTCCACCGCCTCGGCGCTCTTGCCGGCCGGCTCCCACGGCTCGCTGACCGACGCCGACGCGGTCGGCACGGGCGTGGTCGCTGCGGGCATCGGGATCGGCGGCATCGGCGGCGCGGCTGCCGGTGCCGGCGCTTCGAGGCTCGCCGAGGCGGGCGCGCTCGGGTTGCCCGCGTCGGAGCTTGACGATGCCGCGGGCGGCGGGGGCGCATCGAAGCCCGAAGCCGCCGGGGAACGCGCCTGGGTCATCCACCAGGCGCCGGCCGCGGCCAGCGCGAGCACGACGGCGCCCAGGCCGATCCACCGCCCCATCGGGCGGGGCGGGTTGGGCGCGGCAGTGGCTGCGGCCGGCATCGCGACCGGCGCCGGCGATGGCGACGGCGTCGCCTGATCGGTACCGCAGCGCGCACAGAAGCGCGTGCCGGCGAGGTTAGGGTGGCTGCAGGCGCGACACGGCACCGGCCGCTCGGCGGGCGCAGCGGCCGCCGCGGTCAGCGCGGCGCCGCAGGCGCGGCAGAACCGGGCTTCGTCGGCATTGAGCGTGCCGCACTTCAAGCAGTCTCTGGACATCGGCACGGCGCCTCCAAGCGTGGTGAGGCGCATTCTCGCCGCGATGCGCGCGCTTGGGCAACCGCGCCGGCCCGATCGGTGCGCGAGGGACAACGACGCCAGCATCGCGCCCATTGGGCGCGGGAGGAATGCTGATGCGGTGCGCCGTGTTGAAGCTGGTTCACCTGCTGTCGCTGGTCGTCTGGAACGGCGGCATGTTCTGCACGCTCGCCTGACTGCGGCCCGCGCTCGGCGTGCTCGACGCGCCGGCGCGGCCGCGGCTGATGAGCGCGGTGCTGCGGCGCTTCTTCGCGATCGTCAACGCGGCGATCGGCCTGCTGCTGGTGTCCGGGCCGGGCATGCTGTGGATCGCATGGCGCGCCGCCCCCGGGTCGGCGACTGGCTTCGGCATGCCGGTAGGCTGGATCGTGATGATCGGGCTCGGCGCGACGATGATGACCATCTTCGGCCACCTGCGCGGCGGCCTGTACCGGCGAATGCAAGCGGCGCTGCAGGCGCAGGACGCGCCGGCCGCGGCGGTGCTGCTGACGCGCATCCGCGCCTGGGTCGCGGTCAAGCTCGCGCCCGGCGTGCTGGTCGTCGCGGTGATGAAGCTCGGCGCGATCGCCTAGCCGCACGCGCCTCAGCCGCGCGGCAGCAGGCCGTGGCGTTCGCAGTTCGGGTCGCCGCAGCGCTCGCAGTGCCAGTGCCAACGCGCCCCATCGCCACTCGGCCGCGGCGCACGCGCGCGCTGCACGCTGGCGAGTGCCGCGGCGAGCCGCGCCGCGCCGCTGCCGAAGACCACGGCATAGGGTGTGCCGGCGCGCGCCAGCGCGGCGCGCACCTTCGCGTCGACCGGCTCGCGCACCTGCGGCCCGTCACGCTGCAGCCCGTCGGCCTGCCAGGGCAGGTCGAGCGCGGTCAGCAGGGTCAGGTCGCAAGCGCGCTGCGCGGCCTCGGCGCCCGGGTACAGGCCGGTGTCGCCGAACACCTGGTCGCTGTAGACCGCGATCATCAGCGCGCTGGTGTCGGCGATCACCAGGTCGTGGGCCTGCGCGGCCACGTCGATACGGCGGGTCTGCGCGGCGGCGATCGCGGCCTGTTCGTCCCGGCGCGGCGTGCGCTGGTGCCGGTCGCAGAACTCGCGCAGGTATTCGGGCACGACGACCGCACTGCGCACCTGCGCGGCGAGGGCGTCGCGCAGCGCGAACGCGAGCGTGGTCTTGCCGGTGCTCTCGGCGCCGAGCAATGCGATCACGAAGCCGCGCTCGGCTGCCATCGTTTCAAGCCGCAGCGGTCGGCGTCAGCAGGCGGCGCCAGGCGCGCCAGCCGACGAACGACATCGCGATGAACAGGCCGTACAGCAGCGTCGTCAGCCACAGGCCCTTGTACGCGAACAGGCCGACGCCGACGACGTTGACGACGATCCACGCGACCCAGTTCTCGACATACTTGCGGCCGAGCAGCCACTGGCCGATCACGCTCGCGGCGGTCGGGAACGCGTCCCACCAGGGCACGTCGGTGTTCGTGAAGTTCTTCAGGAACAGGCCCGTCGCTGGCCAGGCCGCGGCCAGCGCGGCGAGCAGCCACCAGCGCCCGCGGGCGCTCATCACGCGCACGCGCAACGCGCTGCCGTCGGCCTGCGTGCCGCGCAGCCACTGCCACCAGCCCCAGAGCGCGACGATCGCGAAGAAGATCTGCAGGCTCGCGTCGCCGTACAGGCGGCTGTTCCAGAAGAGGGCGAAGTACAGCAGCGAACTGACGATCGCGAGCGGCCAGGCGATCGGGTTGACGCGCATGTTCAGCACCACCATCCCCAGCGCGAGCACGAACGCGACGAGCTCGAGCCACGCAACCGGCGTGGCCCAGAGCGTGAAGGCCGGCGCGAACCCGCTTGCAAAGACAAGCTGCACGGCTTGCAGCAGCGACTCCACCGCGGGCGCTCCTTCAGCGAACGGCGGGCGCGCGTATCAACGCTTCGGCGTCGACAGCTGCACCAGGATCTCGTCGGGCTTGACCATGCCGAGCTCGAAGCGCGCCTTCTCCTCGACCATCTCCAGGCCTTCCTTCAGGTCGCTGACCTCGGCCACGAGTTGCGCGTTGCGCGCGCGGTCGGCCTGGTTGGCGGCCTGCTGCTCGGCGAGCTTGCCCTGCAGCTCCATCATGCGCGGCACGCCGCCCTTGCCGAACCAGAGTTCGGCATGGACCAGCGCCAGCAGCGCGACGAGCGCGAGCGAGACGTAGCGCATGGCGGCGGTGGCTGCGCCCGCTCAGCGCAGGCTGTAGAACGCGGCGCGGCCCGGGTAGCTGGCAACGTCGCCGAGGTCTTCCTCGATGCGCAGCAACTGGTTGTACTTGGCGACGCGGTCGCTGCGGCTCATCGAGCCGGTCTTGATCTGGCCGGCGTTGGTGCCGACCGCGATGTCGGCGATGGTCGAGTCCTCGGTCTCGCCCGAGCGGTGGCTGATCACCGCGGTCCAGCCGGCGCGCTTGGCCATCTCGATCGCGGCGAAGGTCTCGGTCAAGGTGCCGATCTGGTTGATCTTGATCAGGATCGAATTGGCGACGCGTTTGTCGATGCCTTCCTTCAGGATCTTGGTGTTGGTGACGAACAGGTCGTCGCCGACGATCTGCACCTTCGAGCCGAGGCGGTCGTTCAGGTGCTTCCAGCCGTCCCAGTCGCCTTCGGCCATGCCGTCTTCGATGCTGATGATCGGGTACTTGTCGCACCAGGTCGCGAGGATGTCGGTCCACTCGGGCGCGGTGAGCGTCAGGGCTTCGCCGTCGAGCTTGTACTTGCCTTCCTTGTAGAACTCGCTCGCGGCGCAATCGAGGCCGATCGCGATCTGCGAGCCGGCGGCGTAGCCGGCCTTGTCGATCGCCTCGAGGATCAACTGGATCGCCGCCTCGTGGCTCGCGACGCTGGGCGCGAACCCGCCTTCGTCGCCGACCGCGGTGCTGGTGCCCTTGTCGGCGAGGATCTTCTTCAGCGCATGGAACACCTCGGCCCCGTAGCGCACCGCCTCGCGGAAGCTCGGTGCGCCGACCGGGATGATCATGAACTCCTGCAGGTCGAGGTTGTTGTTCGCGTGCGCGCCGCCGTTGATGACGTTCATCATCGGCACCGGCATCTGCATGCCGCCGGCGCCGCCGAAGTAGCGGTACAGCGGCAGGCCGCTCTCCTCGGCCGCGGCACGCGCGACCGCCATGCTGACCGCGAGTGTCGCGTTCGCGCCGAGGCGGCGCTTGTTCTCGGTGCCGTCGAGGTCGATCAGCGTGCGGTCGAGAAAGGCCTGCTCGCTGGCGTCGAGGCCGAGCACGGCTTCGCTGATCTCGGTGTTGACGTGCTCGACCGCCTTCAGCACGCCCTTGCCGAGGTAG
>JANXZN010000161.1 GCA_025355545.1 Rhizobacter sp. | reverse complement strand
ACGGGTGTGCGCGAGGCTCTGGTACTCTTTCATTTGGAAGCTCCTTTCCTTGGTCGGATAAGAAGCATCCACGACCGCTCCACACGGTCAAACCTGTGCGAGTCCCCCGGCATAGCCGGGGGCTTGCCTTATGAGTCAAGGAGGAGGGTCGGGCGCAGCCCGGCCCGGGGGACATGAGCGGAGTCGGCCACCCGGCAGCCTTGGCACGCGCCGACGCGCAACACGAACGGCAGCATCGGGCCGCAAGCCGCCAGCCGGCGCGGTCGACTGACAGCAAGGAGCTTGCGCATGAGCCTGCCCGTCCACGCCCGCATCGTGATCGTCGGCGGCGGGATCGCGGGCTGTTCGACGGCCCACCACCTGAGCCTGATGGGCCAGACCGACGTGCTGCTGCTCGAACAGGGCAAGCTGACCTGCGTGGCGAGGCGGCGCTGCAGGCGCACGCGGGCACGCGCGTGGCGATCGACCCCTGGGGCGACGCGGTTGCGGCAAGCGCGTGGGATCGCTGGCCGCCGGCCGCGCCGGGCTGGCCGTGGTCGCGGCGAGCGAAGATCCTCAGTCGACAGCGCGCCGCTCCAGCCAACGGGCGAGGATCATCGCGGCTTCGAGCGTGAACGCATCGGCGTGCAGGCGCTCGACCAGCGCGGCCCGATCGACGCACTCGAAGCGCTCGACTTCGCCGTCCTGGTTCAGCGGCGCCAAGCCTTCGGGCGCGACCGCCTCGAACATCTCGATGTGCTCGACCATGTAGCCATCGGCGACCGGCCGGCGCACCGTGAAACGGCCGAAGGCCGCGAGCTCGCACAGCGCCTCGACCCGAAGGCCGGCCTCTTCCCAGGTCTCGCGCGCCAGCGCCTGCGCATTCGACTCGCCGGCCGCGACCAGGCCGCCCATCGTCGTGTCCCAGCGCCCCGGATCGGTGGCCTTGTCGAACGCGCGCTGTTGAATCCAGACCTGGCCGCGCTCATCGCGCACGATCAGGTGCACGGCCTGCGTCGCGATGCCCAGTGCTCGCACCACCGCGCGCTCGATCGCTCCGACCGACCGGCCCGCGCCGTCGGCGACCGCCAACAGCTCGTTGCGCGATGCACCGGCGCAGCCGTTCGCCTGCAGCCACTGCGCGATCGCGGCGAGCGTGGGCGCTATCGCCGCGGCGTTCGGCACTTCGATGCGCCAGGCATCGCCGGCGTCACGCAGCGGCAACGCAGCGGCCGCGAGCCGCAAGGCCAGCGTCGCCTCGATCGAGCCGATGACGGCCGGCGGGGTCGCGCCGCCGACCGCCAGCGCCAGCGGTGCGCGCGGCGGCGCGGGCGGCTGGTCGAGCCGCTCGCGCAATCGCTCCAGCCAGGCCGCGGTCATGGGTTCGGCAGCATCGCCCGCAGCGCGGCTTCGTCGAGCACCGTGATGCCGAGCTCGTTCGCCTTGTCGAGCTTCGCTCCGGCCTCGGTGCCGGCGACGACGAAGTGGGTCTTCTTCGACACCGATCCGCTGACCTTGCCGCCGGCCGCCTCGATGCGGTCCTTCGCGTCGTCGCGCGACAAGGTGGGCAGCGTGCCGGTCAGCACGAAGGTCTTGCCGGCCAGCGGCTTGGGCACGGCGTCGACGGCCACGCCCTCGGTCTCGGGCCAGCTCAGCCCGGCGGCGCGCAGCTGCTCGACGACCTCGACGTTGTGGGCCTGGTCGAAGAAGGTGCGCAGGCTGCGCGCGACGATCGGGCCGACATCGTTCACTTCGAGCAGTTGCTCGACGCCGGCCGCCATCAGCCGGTCGATGTTGCCGAAATGCTTCGCCAGATCCTTCGCGGTCGTCTCGCCGACATGGCGGATGCCCAGCCCATACAGGAAGCGCGCGAAGCTCGTGCGCTTGCTGCCCTCAAGCCCGGCGAGCAGGTTGACCGCGCTCTTCTCGCCCATCCGCTCGAGTGCCATCAGGCTCGCGAGGACTAGCCTGTACAGGTCCGGCAGCGTGCCGACCAGGCCGCTGTCGACGAGCTGGTCGACCAGCTTGTCGCCCAGCCCCTCGATGTCGAGCGCACGACGCTGCGCGAAATGCAGGATCGCCTGCTTGCGCTGTGCCGGGCAGAACAGGCCGCCCGAGCAGCGCCAGTCGACCTCGCCCTCCTCACGCGTGATCGCGCTGGCGCAGATCGGGCACTTGCCAGCCAGCTTCTTGTACAGATCGAACGGCTCACCGATCGGCACCGGCCGGCGCTCGAGCACGACGCCGACGACCTCGGGAATCACGTCGCCGGCGCGCCGCACGATCACGGTGTCGCCGATGCGCACGTCCTTGCGCCGGGTCTCGTCTTCGTTGTGCAAGGTGGCGTTGCTGACCGTCGTGCCGCCGACGAACACCGGCTCGAGCTTCGCCACCGGCGTCAGCTTGCCGGTGCGACCGACCTGGATGTCGATGTCGCGCACCAGCGTCGTCTGCTCCTGCGCCGGGTACTTGTGAGCGCAGGCCCAGCGCGGCTCGCGCGACTTGAAACCGAGTCGTTCCTGCAGCGCCAGCTCGTCGACCTTGTAGACGATGCCGTCGATGTCGAACGGCAGGCCGTCGCGACGCGCGGCGATGCGCTCGTGGTAGCCGACCAGCCCTGCGGCGCCCCGCACGACCGCGCTCGCGTCGCTGACCGGCACGCCCAGGCGCTTCAGCGCCGCGAGCAGCTCGCCCTGGGTCGCCGGCAGCGCCCAGCCGTCGACCTCGCCGAGGCCGTACGCGAAGAAGCTCAGCGGCCGCTTCGCGGCCTTGCCGGCGTCGAGCTGGCGCACCACGCCGGCGGCCGCGTTGCGCGGGTTGACGAAGGTCTTCTCGCCGCGTGCGCCGGACTCGATGAGCTTGCGCTGGCGCTGGTTGAGCGCCTCGAAATCATCGCGGCGCATGAAGACCTCGCCGCGCACCTCGATGGCCGCGGCCCGCACGGCGTCGGCGCCGCGCAGGCGTTTGGGCAAGGTCGCGATCATGCGCACGGTGTGGGTCACGTCCTCGCCGGTTTCGCCGTCGCCGCGCGTCGCCGCCTGCACCAGGTCGCCGCGTTCGTAGCGCAGGTTGATCGCCAGGCCATCGAACTTCAGCTCGGCGTGATAGGCCAGCGGCGGCGCCGACTGGTCCAGCGCGAGCGCCTTGCGCACGCGGGCGTCGAACTTCTCGGCGCCCGCGGGCGTCGTGTCGGTCTCGGTGTGGATCGACAGCATCGGCACCTGGTGGCGCACCGGCGCCAGGCCGTCGAGCACCGCGCCGATCACGCGCCGGGTCGGCGAATCTTGTGTCAGCAGTTCGGGGTGCGCGGCCTCGATCGCCTGCAGTTCCTGGAACAGCCGGTCGTAGTCGGCGTCCGGGATTTCCGGATCGTCGAGCACGTAGTAGCGGTGCGCGTGTTGCAGCAGTTGCGCGCGCAATTCGGCGGCGCGCCGGGCCGGGGTCGAAGAGGCTTGGTCGGGCATGGCCCGAAGTGTAGACAGGGGCGGGCTGCAGCGCCCCCGGCCCGGCCTAACTGAACAACCGCCGCGCCGCCGCCGAGCCGGCGGCCAGGTCGCGCCCTTCGAGCGCGGCGTAGAGCTGGCCGAGCTCGTTGCCGATCGCCGCGAAGCTCTCGGTGCCGAGCGCGCGGCCGTGGTCGTCGACCACGCTCGCGTCCATGCCCTGCGCGAGCGCCAATCCGCCGGACTGCCAGGCGGCGAAAGGGGCGGCCGTCGGGTCGGTCTGCGGCACGTCGAAGCTCAGCATCACGTCGCGCACCGCGGCGAGGTTCGGGTCGTCGGCCAGCGCGGCCTGCGAGTCGAAGCTCAGGGTCAGCACGGGTGGCGCGCCCTCCTCGACCGCCGGCATCACCAGACGGCCCGGGACGACGCCGGGCACGAAGCCGTGATGCCCGGCCTGCTGCTGGATGTAGCCGACGCTCCATGCCGAGCCACGCGCGCGCAGGTGCACGGCGAGCTGCGCGTCGTGCGCGCCGGCGAACTGGTCGAGCTCGCGCGCCGAGGCCACCGCTTCGAGCATGTCCGGGAAGTCGGCCATCGCGCCGATCGCATCGGCGAAGGCCTGCACGATCTGCACGAACTCGGAGTACTCGATCTCGTTCAGCGCACCGGTGCGGTTGGCGAGCTGCACGCCGGCCTGGAATTCGCCGTAACGCTGGCCGGCCACGGGCGGCTCCCACTCGCCGCTCTCGCTGTTCAGGCCTTCGATCATGAAGGGCTTGCCGCCGGCGCGACGTGTGGTGGGCAGGTGCGCGAGGACCTGCGCGCCGGCCACCGGCGCCTCGACGGTGAGCGTCGCGATCGAGTCGATCAGCGCATCCAGGCGCGGCAGCATGCGCCGGTTCGCACGCCGTTCAGGCGCCGGCACCGACAACTCGGCCAGCAGGCCGCCGCCGCCGGCCTCGCCGGACACGGACGGCGCCATGTCGCCCATCACCGGCTCGCGCGGCTCGACGCGCTCGGGCAGCCGCTCGGCACGCTTCGGGTCGGCCCGGCGTGCCTGCCAGGCCCCGTGGGCGACCACGCCGGCCAGCACAACGCCGCCCAGCGCGGCGAGCGCGATCGTCAGGGTGTTGCTCATCGAAGGTCCTGTCGCATGCGGGTGGCTCAGGCCGCTTCGGCGAGGCCGACCGCGCCTTCCATGTCGACCGTGACGATGCGCGAGACGCCCTGCTCCTGCATCGTCACGCCGATCAGCTGGCCGGCCATCTCCATCGCGATCTTGTTGTGGCTGATGAACAGGAATTGCGTCGAGAGCGCCATTTCCTTGACGAGCTTCGCGTAGCGCTCGGTGTTGGCGTCGTCGAGCGGCGCATCGACCTCGTCGAGCAGGCAGAACGGCGCCGGGTTGAGCTGGAAGATCGCGAACACCAGCGCGATCGCCGTCAGCGCCTTCTCGCCGCCCGACAGCAGGTGGATCGTGCTGTTCTTCTTGCCCGGCGGCTGCGCCATCACCTGCACGCCGGCGTCGAGAATCTCGTCGCCGGTCATCACCAGCCTGGCCGTGCCGCCGGCGAAGAGCAGCGGGAACATGCGGCCGAAATGGCCGTTGACCTGCTCGAAGGTGCCCGCCAGCAGGTCGCGGGTTTCGAGGTCGATCTTGTGGATCGCGGCTTCGAGCGTCGTCATCGCTTCGACCAGGTCGGCGTTCTGCGCGTCGAGGAAAGCCTTGCGCTCGCGCGACGCGCTCAGCTCGTCGAGCGCGGCGAGGTTGACGGCGCCGAGTGCGGCGACCTCGCGGTTGATGCGGTCGATCTCGCCTTGCAGGCCGGCGAGCCTGACGCCGTTCGCCTCGATGCCGGCGGACAACGCCTCGAGGCCGACGTTCGCGGCCACGAGCTGATCGAGGTACTGCGCGCCGCCGAGTTGCGCGGCCTGCTCTTCGAGCTGCAGCTTCATGATGCGGTCGCGCAGCGGCTGCAGGCTCTGCTCGTGCTGCAGGCGTTGTTCGTCGGCACGCTTCAGGCGCGAGCTCAGGTCGTCGTATTCGCTGCGCTTGGCGCCGAGCGCGGCCTCGCGGTCGAGTTTCAGCGCCAGTGCGGTCTGCAGGCCGGCCTGCGCCGAGGCGTCGGCGAGCAGCACGAGCTCTTGCTGCAGCTGGGCATGCGACTGCTCGTTGCCGGCGAGCTGTTGCGCTGCCGTCTCGATGCCGCGCTCCAGCTCGCCGCGTCGTGCGGCCAGCGAGCGCGCCGCGAATTGCGCTTCCTGGGACTGGCGTTCGAGCGCACGCAATTGCTCGCGCGCTTCGGCCAGCTTGCGTTCGGCGCCGATGACGCCATCGTCGAGCTCGGCATGGCGCTCCTGCGTGACGCCGAGCTGCATGTCGAGTTCCTCGAAGCGCGCCTCGCCGGTGGCGCCGCGCTCGGCGAGCTCCTCGAGCTGCGCGCCGAGTTCGGCGAGCTCGTCGTCGAGCTGGGCGCGGCGCGTGCTGGTCGCCTCGGCGAGCTGCGACAGCCGCAGCAGCTCGACCTGTAGCTGGTGCGCACGCGTCTGCGTCTCGCCGGCCTCGCGGCGCGCGCCGATCAGGCGCTGCGAGGCCTCGGTGCAGGCGGCCTCGGCGCGCACCAGCGCGCTGCGCGCCTGTTCGTGGATCAGCCCCTGCGCGCGCAACTGGCGTTCGAGATTCTCGATCTCCTGGGCGCGCGCCAGCATGCCCGCGGCTTCCGAGTCGGGCGCGTAGAACGCGACCGCGAACGGGCTCACCGCATGCCCGTCGCGCGTCATGATGACTTCGCCGTGGGTCAGCCGGGCGCGGTCGGCCAGCGCAGCGTCGATGGTCGGCGCGGTGTAGACGCCTTCGAGCCAGTCGTTCAGCAGCGCCTTCAGGCCGGCGTCGGTCAGGCGCAGCAGGTCGCTGAGCTTGGGCAGCGTCTGATGCGTGTTCGGGATCAAAGCCTGCGGCGCGGTGTAGAAGGCCAGTTTCGCCGGCGGCGCGTCGGCCGCGAACGCACGCACGGTTTCAAGGCGCCCGACCTCGAGCGCGCCCATGCGCTCGCGCAGCGCCGCTTCGAGCGCGGTCTCCCAGCCCGATTCGATGTGGATCTTGGTCCACAGGCCGGGCAGCCCGTCCAGACCGTGCTTCGCGAGCCAGGGCTTGAGCTTGCCCTCGGTCTGGACCTTCTCCTGCAGCGCGCGCAGCGCGTCCCGGCGCGCGCTCAGGTCGGCCTGCTTCGCGCTCTCGGCGTTGACGCTGTCCTGCACGGCGCGGCGCGCGTCGTTGAACGCCGGCACCTGCTCGCCGAGCTCGTGCAGCCCCGCGTCGGCGACACCGAAGGCCGCATCGGCGAGCGCGTGCTGCCGCTTCAACTCGCCGAGGCGCTCGACATCGGGCGCGGCGAGCTGATTGCGCTCGGCGCCGAGCTTGTCGCGGCGCGCGTTGAACTGGCGCTTCTGGTCGTCGACGTTGCGGCTCTCGGCCGCCAGCACCTGGATCTGCTGCTGCACCGCCGCGACCTTGCCGCGCTGCTCGTTGCTGGCGTTCTGCGCCGCGCGCACCGCGTCCTCGAAGTTCGGCAGGTTGCCCGAATGCTCTTCGGCCTGCGCGGCGAGCAGCCCGCCCTGCTCGTCGGCGCCGGCGATCTGCGCAGCGATCCGCTCGATCTCGGTCCGACCCTCGGTCTGGCGCAGCGCCCACTGCTCGCTCTGTGCCTTCAGTTCGAGCAGGCGCTGCTCGACGCGCGCGCGGCCCTCGACGACGTAGCGGATGCGTTCCTCGAGCCGGCTCACTTCGAGCGCGGCCTCGGCCAGCGAACCCTGGTGCGTGTGCAGCTCGTCGCTCGCGGCGTAATGGGCCTGGCGGACGGTTTCGAGCTCGGCCTCGCCGTGGCGCAGCTCGGCGGTGCGCGCCTCGAGTGCGTTGACGGCCTCGGCCACCGCCTTCTTGACGCGTGCTTCCTCGCTCGCCGCGTCGCGGTGCTTCAGGAACCACAGCTGATGCAGCTTGAGCTCGCCGGCGCTCTGCAGCGCACGGTACTGGCTCGCGACCTCGGCCTGCTTCTCGAGCCTGTCGAGGTTGCTGTTCAGCTCGCGCAGGATGTCCTCGACACGCGTGAGGTTCTCGCGCGTGTCCTTCAGGCGCGTCTCGGTTTCGCGGCGGCGTTCCTTGTACTTCGAGACGCCGGCGGCCTCTTCCAGGAACAGGCGCAGCTCCTCGGGCTTGCTCTCGATGATGCGGCTGATCGTGCCCTGGCCGATGATCGCGTAGGCGCGCGGGCCCAGGCCGGTGCCGAGGAACACGTCCTGCACGTCGCGCCGCCGCACCGGCTGGTTGTTGATGTAGTAGCTGCTGGTGCCGTCGCGCGTCAGCACGCGCTTGACGGCGATCTCGGCGAAGCGGTTCCACTGCCCGCCGGCGCGGCCGTCCTCATTGCTGAAGACGAGCTCGACGCTGGCGCGCGACGCCGGCTTGCGCAGGCCCGAGCCGTTGAAGATCACGTCCTGCATCGACTCGCCGCGCAGCTCGCTGGCCTTGCTCTCGCCCAGCACCCAGCGCACCGCGTCCATGATGTTGGACTTGCCGCAGCCGTTCGGCCCGACGACGCCGACCAGTTGCCCGGGCAGCTGGAAGTTGGTGGGTTCGGCGAAGGACTTGAAACCGGAGAGCTTGATCGAATTCAGGCGCATTGACGGTGACAGGCTGGCGCCTAAGTACTTGATTTGTTTGAATAAAACCCGCAACCTGCGAGCTTCGGAGCAGCCTGGATGATAGCATCCGGGCCTTCGCCGAAAGCGCTTCGTCCCCCGCATCATGGCCCAGTCCGCCGCCCCGAAATCCGCTGCCAGGCAACGCCGGAAACCTGCCGACCCGCCGAGCGCGCCGAGCAAGGAACTGCAGGTGTTCCCGAACCCCGCGCCGCAGCGCGACTACGTGATCCAGTTCCAGATCCCCGAGTTCACCTGCCACTGCCCGCTGACCGGCCAGCCCGACTTCGCGCACTTGCGCGTCGACATGGTCGCCGACAAGCTCTGCGTCGAGCTGAAGAGCCTGAAGCTGTACATGTGGAGCTACCGCAACGAGGGTGCGTTCCATGAGAAGGTCACGAACGACATCGTCGACGACATCGTGCGTGCCACCGATCCGCGCTTCATCCGCATCACCGCGAAATGGTATGTGCGCGGCGGCATCTACACCAACGTCGTCGCCGAGCACCGCCAGAAGGGCTGGAAGCCGCAGCCGCTGGTCGAGCTGCCGCAGCACGCGCAGGCCACCGGGCTGCTCTGAGGCTGCGTCGATAATCGCCGGATGAATCCGCTGCTGGCGCGCCTGCACCCCTATCCGTTCGAGCGCCTGCGCGCGCTGACCCGCGACATCACGCCGAACCCGGCCTACCCGCCCATCGGGCTGGGCATCGGCGAGCCGCGCCATGCGACGCCGGAACTGATCAAGCAGGCCGTCGTGGCCAACCTGAAGGGTTTGGCGAGCTACCCGGCCACAGTCGGCGACCCGGCGCTGCGCGAGGCGATCGCGGCCTGGATCGCGCGGCGCTACGGCGTGGTTGTCGACCCGCTGACGCAGGTGCTGCCGGTCGGCGGCTCGCGCGAGGCGCTGTTCGCGCTGGCGCAGACGGTGATCGACCCGACGCGGCTAGGTGCGACCGTGGTCTGCCCGAATCCGTTCTATCAGATCTACGAGGGCGCGGCGCTACTCGCCGGCGCGCAGGTCGCGTTCGTCAACAGCGATCCGGCGCGCAATTTCGCGGCCGACTGGGCGAGCGTGTCCGACGCGATCTGGGCGCGCGCGCAGCTGCTCTACGTCTGCTCGCCCGGCAACCCCACCGGCGCCGTGATGCCGCTGGCCGAATGGCAGCACTTGTTCGAGCTCAGCGAACGGCACGGCTTCGTGATCGCGTCGGACGAGTGCTACTCCGAGATCTACTTCCGCGACGAGCCGCCGCTCGGCTCGCTCGAGGCGGCGACCCGGCTCGGCCGCGGCTTCGAGCGCCTGATCGCGTTCACGAGCCTGTCGAAGCGCTCGAACGTGCCGGGCATGCGCTCGGGTTTTGTCGCCGGCGACGCGGCGATCCTGAAGCAGTTCCTGCTCTACCGCACCTACCACGGCAGCGCGATGGGCCCGGTCGTGCAGCGCGCCAGCATCGCGGCCTGGAACGACGAGGCCCACGTGGTCGCGAACCGCGCCCTGTACCGAACGAAGTTCGCGCAGGTCACGCCGTTGCTGGCGTCGGTGCTGCCGGTCGCGCTGCCCGACGCCGGCTTCTACCTGTGGGCCGACGTGTCGCGCGTCGCTGCGGGCGGCGACGACATCGCGTTCGCGCTCGCGCTGCTCGCAAAATACAATGTCGCGGTGCTGCCCGGCAGCCTGCTGGCGCGCGAGTCGAACGGTATCAACCCGGGCGCCGGCAGGATCCGCCTCGCGCTGGTCGCGCCGGTCGAGGAATGCCTCGAGGCGGCGCGGCGCATCGTCTCCTTTGTCCCATCCCACTGAGCCTGAAGCCCATGACCCAACCCACCCACGAGCTGGAAAGCATCATCGACCTCGCCTGGGAGAGCCGCGCGTCGATCAACGCCACCAACAGCCCCGAGATCTACCAGGCGGTCGAGACGGTCATCGGCGAGCTGAACGCCGGGCGGCTGCGCGTCGCGCAGCGCGAGGGCGTCGGCCAGTGGCGCGTGAACCAGTGGGTCAAGAAGGCGGTGCTGCTGAGCTTCCGGCTGAACGACAACAAGGTCATGCGCGCCGGCGACCTCGGCTTCTTCGACAAGGTCGCGACCAAGTTCGCGCACCTCGACGAGGCGCAGATGCGAGCGACCGGCGTGCGCGTCGTGCCGCCGGCGGTCGCACGCCGCGGCTCGTACATCGCGAAGAACGTGGTGCTGATGCCCAGCTACGTGAACATCGGTGCCTATGTGGACGAAGGCACGATGGTCGACACCTGGTCCACCGTCGGCTCGTGCGCACAGATTGGCAAGAACGTGCACCTGTCGGGCGGCGTCGGCATCGGCGGCGTGCTCGAGCCGCTGCAGGCGAACCCGACCATCATCGAGGACAACTGCTTCGTCGGCGCGCGCAGCGAGGTCGTCGAGGGCGTGATCGTCGAGGAAAACTCTGTCATCTCGATGGGCGTGTACATCAGCCAGAGCACGAAAATCTACAACCGCATGACCGGCGAGATCAGCTACGGGCGCATCCCGTCGGGCTCGGTGGTGGTCAGCGGCTCGCTGCCGGCGATCGACGGCAGCCACAGCCTGTACTGCGCGGTGATCGTCAAGCGCGTCACGGCCGAGACGCGCGCCAAGACCGGCGTCAACGAACTGTTGCGCAGCTGATCACGGCCACGGGCGTTGTGGCCGCGCCGCGCCGCGCCCACCGGCCCCGAAGCGTGAAATGATCGGACGATCTGCGAGCCTGAAAGGACACACATGAGTAGCGGAAACATGGAACGCGTGCTGCGGCTGATGTCGGAGAAGGCGGCGTCCGACGTGTACCTCTCGGCGAGCTCGCCGATCCTGATCAAGATCAACGGCCAGTTGCTCCATCTCAGCGATCAGCCGCTGACGCACACCCAGCCGCGCCAGCTGCTGGCCGAGCTGCTCACGCCGAGCCAGCTCGAGGAGCTCGACGACACCGGCGAGCTCAACATCGGCGTCGGCCTCGCCGGCGTCGGCAGCTTCCGGCTGTCGGCGTTCAGGCAGCGCGGCACGATCGCCGCGGTGTTCCGTTGCATCCCGTTCGTGATCCCGACGCTGGAGAGCCTGAACCTGCCGCCGGTGCTGAACACGATGATCCTGGAAAAGCGCGGGCTGATCCTGATGGTCGGCGCCACCGGCTCGGGCAAGAGCACGACCTTGGCGGCGATGCTGGAGCAGCGCAACCAGCAGCTCGCCGGCCACATCCTGACGATCGAGGACCCGATCGAGTTCCTGTTCAACAACAAGAAGTCGGTCGTGAACCAGCGCGAGGTCGGCCGCGACACGCATTCGCTGCAGATCGGCCTGAAGAACGCGCTGCGCCAGGCGCCGGACTGCATCCTGATCGGCGAGATCCGCGACCGCGAGACGATGACCGCGGCGATCTCGTACGCGCTGTCGGGCCACCTCGTGCTGTCCACGCTGCACGCCAACAACAGCTATCACGCGCTCGGCCGGATCCTGTCGTTCTACACGCCGGAGGCGCGCCCGGCGCTGCTGGCTGACCTGGCCGCGGGCCTCAAGTCGATCGTCGCGCAGCGCCTGCTGCGTGCCACCGCCGGCGGGCGCCTGCCGGCGGTCGAGGTGATGCTCAACACCAAGCTGGTCTCCGAGCTGATCGAGCAGGGCGACTTTTCCGGCGTCAAGGAGGCGATGGAAAAGTCGCTGGCCGAAGGCTCGCAGACCTTCGAGCAGGACCTGGCACGCATGATCAACACCGGCCTGATCGCGCGCGACGAGGGCCTGGCCTTCGCCGATTCGCCGACCAACCTGATGTGGCGGCTGCAGAACGACATCACGCCGGTCTCGCGCGTGGTCACCAAGCGCGAGCAGCCGGACGACCAGGCCAGCTTCACCGAGATCACGCTCGACGTGCGCCCCGATCCGCCGACCACCGCGGCGGCCGGCCTGCGCCGGCTCTGAGCGGCCGCCCATGTCGCGCACGCTGCAGCTCACCGAGGAGCTGATCTCGCGCCGCTCGGTCACGCCGGCCGACGGCGGCTGCCAGGCGCTGATCCGCGATCGGCTCGCAGCGCTGGGCTTCGAGTGCCACATGCTCGAACACGGCCCCGACGGCGCGCGCGTGAGCAACCTGTGGGCCGTGAAGCGCGGTGCCGCCGGCACGGCCGGAAAACTGCTCGCGTTCGCCGGCCACACCGACGTCGTACCGACCGGCCCGCTGGCCGCCTGGACCAGCGACCCGTTCGTGCCGACGCACCGCGACGGCCAGCTCTACGGTCGCGGCGCCGCCGACATGAAGACCTCGATCGCCGCGATGGTCGTCGCGGTCGAGGAGTTCGTCGCCGCGGCACCGGCGCATCCGGGCTCGGTCGCGTTCCTGCTGACCAGCGACGAGGAAGGCCCGGCGCTCGACGGCACCGTCAAGGTCTGCAAGTGGCTGGCCGAGCGCGGCGAACGCCTGGACTACTGCATCGTCGGCGAGCCGACCTCCGTCGAGCGCCTGGGCGACATGATCAAGAACGGCCGGCGCGGCACCTTGTCGGGCCGGCTGCGCGTGATCGGCGTGCAGGGCCACATCGCGTATCCGCAGCTGGCGAAGAACCCGATCCACACGCTCGCCCCGGTGCTGGCCGAACTCGTCGCGATGCGCTGGGACAACGGCAACAGCTACTTCCCGCCGACCAGCTGGCAGGTCTCGAACATCCATGCCGGCACCGGCGCCGGCAACGTGATCCCGGGCGACGCGGTGGTCGACTTCAACTTCCGCTTCTCGACCGAATCGACGCCGCAGTCGCTGCAAGAGCGAGTGCGCGCCGTGCTCGACCGCCACGACCTAAAATGCGAACTCGACTGGACGCTCGGCGGCGAACCGTTCCTGACGCCGATCGGCGCGCTGAGCGACGCGCTCTCGGCCGCGATCCTCGGTGCGACCGCCGTCGCGACCCAGCTCTCGACCACCGGCGGCACCTCCGACGGCCGCTTCATCGCCACGATCTGCCCGCAGGTGATCGAGTTCGGCCCGCTGAACGCGACGATCCACAAGATCGACGAGCGGGTCGAGGTCGCGAGCCTGGATCCGCTGAAGAACATCTACCGCGACACCTTGATGCGCCTGCTGACATGACCCTGATCGATCTCATCACCGCGCAAAGCGCCCGCCTCAAATCGGCGGGCGTTTCGTTTGGGCACGGCACCGGCAATGCCTTCGACGAAGCCGCCTGGCTGGTGCTGTGGGCACTCGGCTTGGAGCTGGACACGCTCGAGGCGAAGGCGCAGCAGCCGCTCACGCCGAACGAGCAGGCCAAGGCCGAGGCGCTCGTGACCCGGCGCATCGAGACGCGCCTGCCCGCGGCCTACCTGACGCACGAAGCCTGGCTGCAGAACGTGTCGTTCTATGTCGACGAGCGAGCTATCGTGCCGCGCTCGTTCATCGCCGAGCTGCTAGTCGACGGCGAGGGCAGCGGCACGCTGGACGCGTGGCTGTCGGACCAGACGCACAAAGTGCTCGACCTGTGCACCGGCAACGGCAGCCTCGCGGTGATCGCGGCGCTGGCCTACCCGGAGGTCACGGTCGACGCTGCCGATGTTTCCGAAGACGCGATCGCGGTCGCGCGCATCAACGTCGACAGACACAAGCTGGCTCAGCGGATCACCCTGCTGCCGTCCGACCTGCTCGCCGCGGTGCATGGTCCGTACGACCTGATCCTGTGCAACCCGCCCTACGTGAACACGCGCAGCATGCTGGCGCTGCCGGCCGAGTACCGCGCCGAGCCGGCGCTGGCGCTGGCCGGGGGCGACGACGGCATGGACCTGATCCGCAAGATCCTGAGCGAGGCGGCCAAGCACATGACGGTCGACGCGGTGCTGGTGCTCGAGATCGGGAACGAGCGCGCGCATTTCGCGCATGCGTTCCGGCGCCTCGAGGTCGCGTGGCTCGAAACCAGTGCGGGCGACAACCAGGTTCTGCTCGTGACCCGCGACGCGCTCGCCAAGTACCGCTGGTAAATGACAGCCCCTGGACGCCTACGGCGTCGTCCCCCGTGGGGAGCGCAGGCCGCTTGGAGCGGCCCGGCGCCAGCCTGCGGCCCGCATTCATCCTAGACTTTTCTCCACCATGCTCGTACTGAACCAAGTCTCGCTGCGCCGCGGCGTCAAGCTCGTGCTCGACCAGACCAGCGTCGTGCTGCAACCCGGCGAGAAGGTCGGCCTGGTCGGCCGCAACGGCGCCGGCAAGTCCTCGCTGTTCTCGCTGCTGACGCATCGCCTGCAGTCCGACGCTGGCGATGTGAGCATGCCGCCGCGCTGGCGCATCGGCGAGGTCGCGCAGGAGATGCCCGAGACCGCGCAGGGCGCGACCGAGTTCGTCCTCGAAGGCGACACGCGGCTGATTGAGGCGCAGGCCCAACTCGTGCAGGCCGAACTCGACGACGACGGCCACGCGATGGCCGACGCGCACCACGCCATCAGCGACGCCGGCGGCTTCGACGCCCGCCCGCGCGCGCAGGCGATGCTGCTCGGCCTGGGCTTCAAGATGGCCGAGCTCGACGCGCCCGTCAACAGCTTCTCGGGCGGCTGGCGCATGCGCCTGCAACTGGCGCGCGCGCTGATGTGCCCGGCGGATCTGATGCTGCTCGACGAGCCGACGAATCACCTCGACCTGGACGCGCTGGTCTGGCTCGAGGCCTGGCTGAAGCGCTTCGAGGGCACGATGATCGTGATCAGCCACGACCGCGAATTCCTCGACGCCATCACCAACGTCACCTTGCACCTCGACGCGACCAAGCTGACGCGCTACACCGGCAACTACACCGCGTTCGAGGAGATGCGCGCCGAGCGGATGTCGCAGGCCGTCGCCAACTACGCGAAGCAGCAGGAGCGCATGGCGCACCTGCAGAAGTTCATCGACCGCTTCAAGGCCAAGGCCAGCAAGGCCAAGCAGGCGCAAAGCCGCGTGAAGGCGCTCGCGCGCATGGAAAAGCTCGGGCCGGTGCTGACCAGCGCCGACTTCCAGTTCGAATTCCGCGAACCGCTGAACCTGCCGAACCCGATGCTCGCCTTCTCGGTCGTGGCATGCGGCTACCGGGCCGACGACGGCCAGGAGACGCGCATCATCGATCAGATCAACCGCTCGGTGCTCGCCGGCCAGCGCATCGGCATCCTGGGCGCGAACGGCCAGGGCAAGTCGACGCTGGTCAAGACCATCGTCGGCGACCTGCCGCGGCTGGCCGGCGACATCACCGAAGGCAAGGGCCTGTCGATCGGTTACTTCGCGCAACAGGAACTCGACGTGCTGTCGCTGGGCGACGGCGCGCTGATGCACATGATCCGCCTCGCGCGCGACAAGGGCCCGGCCGGGCGCGAACAGGAGCTGCGCGACTTTCTGGGCTCGTTCCGCTTCGTCGGCGAGATGGTCACGCAGCCGGTGGGCACCTTGTCGGGCGGCGAGAAGGCGCGTCTGGTGCTCGCGATGCTGGTCTGGCAGCGCCCCAACCTGCTGCTGCTCGACGAGCCGACCAACCACCTCGACCTGACCACGCGCGAGGCATTGAGCATGGCGCTGAACGAGTTCGAGGGCACGGTGATGCTGGTCAGCCACGACCGCGCACTGCTGCGCGAGGTCTGCGACGAGTTCTGGCTCGTCACCGACGGCGCGGTCAAGCCCTTCGACGGCGACCTCGACGACTACCAGAAATGGCTGCTTGAACAATCGCGCGAGGCCTCGCGCGAGCAGTCCAAGGGTGACAAGGCCAGGCGCAAGCGCGAGGCCGCGGCACCTGCACCGGCCGCGAAGGCGCCGCCGCCGCCGAGCCCGGCAGCGCGCGGCGGCGAGCGCAAGGCGGCGGCAGCGGGGCGCCAGCAACGCAGCGACGAATCGAAACCGCTGCGCAAGGAGCTGATCGGCATCGACCACAAGCTCGGTCTGATGATGAGCGACCGCGACGCGCTCGAGGCCGCGATGGCCGGCGCCGGCCTGGCGCCCGCGCAGCGCGCCGAGCAGGGCAAGCGGCTGAAGCAGATCGGCGACGAGATCGAGACGCTCGAGGCGCGCTGGCTCGAACTCAGCACGCGGCTGGATGCGTTGAACGCCCAGCCCGCGGGATGAGGTCGGGGGCCGCACGATCCATACGGCGGCTGCTGCTGCATTGTCGCCCGACCCCCTGCGCGAGGCCCTTGCATGCTTTCGGAGTGCTCCGACCGAACCATCTACTTGGGTGTGCTCGGGCCGCTCGTGCTGGCCATCGGCACGCGGCTGGGGGGTGGGCGTCGGCGGTTTCCAGGCCGTGGCGGGCTGTGCGCACACGCCCGCGGCCGCACCCAGGTCTGCGTGCCGTTGTCGGAGGCGCTCGCGGCGCCGATCGGCGACCGTGCCGCGCGCCTGGCGACAGAGCGTTCGCCCGCCGACATCGCGGCGGCGCGCGACGGCTTCCTGCGCGGTGGCAACAGCCCCGAAGACATCGACGGCCTGATCCGGCTGTACCGCTACTTCGCCTGGACGCCGTTGCTGCGCGCGTCGATCGAGGCCTGGCGCAAGGGCGACGACCTGATCGAGCAACTGCGCGTGATCGGCGAACGCCTGTGCGTCGAGCCGGTGTTGGATCCGAACTCGCCGGCCGCCCTCGCCACACACGAGGAGCTGGACCAGATCGACGCTGCGCTGATCGAGCTGAACAAGCGCTTCTCGGCGTCGCTGGAGCGCAGCGAGACCCTGCGCGCGCGTTACCGCGTCGTGCGCGATCAGGGCGGCATCGAGGTCGCGAGCGAACCGGGCCGCGGCGCACGCTTCGCGGTGCGCCTGCGCAAGGCCTGAGGAACCCGCGCCCGGCGCAAGGCCTTTTTGATTGTTAGCAATCTAATTGCTCGATATCGAATACATTGGCGCGATGGCCAAACTCGGCACCACCCGCTTGTCGACACCGAAACCCAGCCCGCGCGAGTTGCAGCGGCTCGACCAGCAGCTGTGCTTCGCGCTGTACTCGAGCTCGTTGCTGATGACCAAGCTGTACAAGCCGGTGCTGGCGCCGCTCGGGCTGACCTACCCGCAATACCTGGTGATGCTGGTGCTGTGGGAGGCCGACGCCGGCCCGGCCGCGCGCCGCACCACGATCGGTGTCGGCGAGTTGGGCGAGCGGCTGTACCTCGATTCCGGCACGCTGACGCCGCTGCTCAAGCGCATCGAGACCGCCGGCCTGCTGCAGCGCACCCGCGCCGCCAACGACGAGCGCCGCGTGACCGTCACGCTGACGGCCGCCGGCCGGGCGCTGCGCCGGCGGGCCGAAGCGGTGCCGCGGCAGGTCGTCTGCGCCACCGGCTGCAAACTCGCCGAACTCTCGGCCCTGACTTCGCAGCTGCAGGCGCTGCGCTCCAACGTGGCCGGGCACCTCGAACTGGCCGCCGCCTGATCCCTTCCACCACCCACCCAAGGACCTCCGCACCATGAAGCTCGACAAAGTTCTGTACACCGCCCATGCCGCCTCGACCGGCGGCCGCGAAGGCACGTCCAGGTCGTCCGACGGCGTGCTCGACCTGACGCTGACCACGCCCAAGGAAATGGGCGGCAACGGCGCCACCGGCACGAACCCCGAGCAGTTGTTCGCAGCGGGCTACTCGGCCTGCTTCATCGGCGCGATGAAGTACGTCGCGATGACGCAGAAGATCGCGCTGCCGGCCGAGACCTCGATCAAGGCTGACGTCGGCATCGGCCCGATCCCGGCCGGCTTCGGCATCCAGGTCGTGTTGAACGTGACGATCCCGGGCATGGAGCGCGCCGCCGCCGAGAAGCTGGTCGCGGCCGCGCACCAGGTGTGTCCGTACTCGAACGCGACGCGCGGCAACATCGAGGTGACGCTGACGGTCGTTTGAATATCGATCGCCCCGATTGCGGGGCATTCGCGGCATTGTTCACGGCACCGGCGATGCGGGCCGGCGATATCGTGAGGACCAGCCTTACCCTCGCGTCTGACGTGACCTCCACCCCACCTCATCGCCGTTCTGTGAGCAACGCACCGACACCATTTCCGACCCTCATCGTCGACGCCCCCGAGCGTTCGCAGTGGCCGGTACCGCCATTCGCGTGGCGGCACCGGCCGGCGCCCGGCAACGACGAAGTACAGCCGTGCCGCATCGAGGGCCCGGTGGGCACACCGGTCGAGGGCGAGATGCTCGGCTTCAACCCGGCCGCGCGCACCCTCACCTTCCGCAGCTCGGCCACCGGCCCGATCGTCGAACTGCCGTTCGCCCGTTTTCGCCGGCTCACGCTGATCGTGCCGCTGCAGCCGGTCGTGCCGATCTCAGGCCTGCCGATCGAGCGAGTTCCGGCCGCAGCGCAGGAGCGCGAATATCGATTGCAAGGCAGCGGCACAGCGCCGCCGCTCGGCGGGCGCACCGCCGGCCGCGTCGAGACCGCCGACGGCCTGTACCTGTTCACGCCGGTCGAAGAGGAAGCATCGCTGCAGCGCGTGTTCGTGCCGCGCTGGGTCTACACCCGCTGCGAGTTCGGACCGTCGGCCGAGGAGGTCGCGGCGCGGATGTGGATCGCCAGCCCGGCCGAGCTGCTCGCGGCGATCGAGCGCCAGCAACGCATGCCGATCCTGCCGCTCGGCCAATCGCTGCTCAAGCTGGGCCTGCTGACCCAGGCGCAGCTCGATCGCGCGCTGGCGCGGCAGTCGCGCGAGAAACCGCTGGGTGAATCGCTGATCGCCGCCGGGCTCATTTCACGCGCCGACCTGCAGACCGCGCTGGCTCACAAGATGGGCTACCCGCTGGTCGACCTGTCGCGTTTTCCGATCGACCCGAAGGCGATGGCCAAGCTGCCGCCGCGCATCGCGATCGGCTTCCGGATGATGCCCCTGATGCTCCAGGGCGACCGCCTGATCGTCGCGGTCGACAAGCCGGCGCGCGTCATCAAGCTCGGCACGGTGCATGCGATCGCCGGCGTCACGGTGGTGCCGGTGCTGGCCTCGAGGATGCAGATCCTGCTGGCGCAGGAACGGCTCTCGCACGACATCTGGTCGGGCCACGTTGCCGAACGCATCGGCTTCTTCGCGACCACCGTCTAGGTCGGCGCTGTGCCCGACCCGGGCGCCAACAACCCCTAGAGTTTGGAGCTGCCGCTGGGCAGCGTGTCGGCGAAGCCGATCAGGCGCGACCACGCGCTGTCCGGCTTGGACTGGGGCTGGGGCTGGGGGACCGTCGACGTGGCGGCACGCCGGTGCGCCATCAAATCGTGCTCCGACACCGGGCGTGTCTCGCCGAACAGCGAGGGCTTGAACGCGACCTCGCGCTCGCGGTCGTCGCTGGCCCACAGCAGCAGCGCACGCGCCGACATCGGCTTGGCGAACAGGAAACCCTGCAGTTCGTCGCAGCCCATCTGGATCAGCACATCGCGCTGGCGCTCGGTCTCGACGCCTTCGGCCACGACCTTCAGGCCAAGCGCGTGCGCCAGATGGATCACCGCGTCGACGACCGCGCGCGCATCGGCGCTGGTCTCGATGTCCATCACGAAACTGCGGTCGATCTTCAGCTCCTCGGCCGGCAGCTTGCGCAGATACGCCAGGCTCGAATAGCCGGTGCCGAAGTCGTCGATCGACAGATGCACGCCGGCCTCGCCGAGGCGCTTGAAGGTCGTCTGCGTCGCGCGCGTGTCTTCCATCGCGACCGACTCGGTGATCTCGCAGGTCAGCAGCGAGGGGTCGATGCGGTGCCGCGCCAGCGCGGTCGTGATGCGCTCGACCAGATCGTCCTGGCGCATCTGAAACGCCGACAGGTTGATCGCCACGCGCATGCGCAGGCCTTTGTCGCGCCAGGCACGCGACTGCCGGCAGGCGTCTTCGATGACCCAGTTGCCGAGCGTGCCGATCAGGCCGAAGCGTTCGGCCACCGGGATGAACGTGGACGGGCCGATCATGCCCTTGGTCGGGTGCTTCCAGCGCAGCAGCGCCTCGGCGGCGGTCACCTTGCCGCTGTGGGCGTCGACCTTGGGCTGGTAGTAGAGCTCGAGTTCGTTCCTCTCCAGCGCCAGGCGCAGGTCGCGCTGCAGGTCGAGCTGCTCGTGCGCGTCGGCCTCCATGCTGGGCTCGAAGAAGCAGTAGCAGGCACCGCCGGAGCGCTTGGCCGCGTACATCGCCGCGTCGGCGCGCGCGATCAGCTTGGTCTGCGTGCCGCCATCGGGGTAGAACACGATGCCGATCGAGCACGACACCGCGACCTCGCGGCTGCCGATCGAATACGGCTCGCTCAGTTCGGCCAGCATGCGCGTGGCGACCTGCGCGGCGGTCTGCTCGTCGGCCTCGCCTTCGAGCAGCATCAGAAACTCGTCGCCGCCGACGCGCGCCATCGTGTCGTTGGAGCGTGACAGGCGCCGCAGGCGGTCGCCGACCTGGCGCAGCACGGCGTCGCCGCTGCTGTGGCCGAACGAATCGTTGATCGGCTTGAAGCCGTCGAGGTCGATGAAGAGCACGGCCAGGCGCACCTTGGCCTGGTCGGCGCGGCCGACCGCGGCCACCAGCTTGTCCTCGAACACCAGCCGGTTCGGCAGGCCGGTGAGCGCGTCGTGGTAGGCGATCTTCTGCAGGTCCGAATTGGCCTGGCGCAGCGAGCGCTCCAGGCCGTCGGCGCGATCGACCAGGTGGCGCTCGATGCGCGACATGAAGCGCGTCACGGCCAGCGACAGCGCGGTCGCGACACCGGCGAGCAGCGCCGCGTGCTGGGACGGCAGGCCCGGTACCGTGTCGGGCGCACCGGACGAAACCTCGCCGCCGATCGACAGCCACAACAGGCTGGTCAGCGCCAGCCCCGCAGCGACGGGTATGCATCGGGTGGCGTGGCGCCCCCGCAACTGGAGCAGGCCTTCGGCGGCGAGGATGTAGGCGACCAGCAGAAGGCTGGCGCCGATCACGGTCGCGGCCAGCCCCCAGGACTGCGCCCGCAGCGCCGCCCACGGGTTCACCGGTTGCAGCGACACCAGCATCAGGCCGAACGCTGCGCTCAGGCCGGTTGCGAGGCCGGCGCTGGTGCGCAACCAGCCGCGCCACCCCGGCAGCGCCACCGCGGCGGCCGCGAACAGTCCGAACGCGGTGCCGACGCTGACCAGCCAGGACGCCAGCAACAGCGCGGCGTCATGCGACAGGTCCAGATCGCCGTGGCGCGCGAGCAAGGTGAACAGCAAGGCCGCCCACAGGCCGGTGCCCCACGACACCGCGCCGCCGAGCAGCCAGCCCCACGGGCTCGCGTGCCGCTTGGTGCGGGCGCGCCGCACCATGTCCAGTGCCACGTGCGGCAGGTACAGGCACAGCAGCAGGGCTGCGGCGAACAGCCCGGCGCGAACGGACAAGGCCTCCATGGCTTCCCTTTCCAGCAGGATCACCGCGCGGCGGCGAGACGAGCCCCGAACGGCAGCACGTGATCCGTGCCGCAACCGAGGTACCTCTGGCTTATCGGTTGCCGACAAGGCAAACTTGATACGAGGCGCGTGGCCGGCGTCGGGAACCGAGACTCAAGAATCCGCGCCGCTAACCGATAAGCTGCTGACCATGCAAGAAATCACGTCCTCCTGGTTGTTCCTTGCGCCACTCGGTGTCGTGCTGACCTGGGCCGCGTGCCGCTGGTGGTACGGCCGCCAGCGCCGCCGGCTCGAGCATCGCTTCGGCAAGATGCAGGCGGACCGTGACGGGCTGCAAGAGCAGGTCAAGCGCGCTCGCCAGCAGGTCGCCCAGCTCCAGAAGGAGCTGTCGACCTGGCGCCTGGCATCGGCGACCACCGCGGCCGGCAAGGCCGGCAACGGCGGCAGCGCTCGTGCGACCGAGCCGCCGGCCGCGGCGCCACCGCCCGGGCGGTTGCCGCCCGAACTTCCGGCCGGGCTCGTGTTCGAAGTACCCCAGCTGGCGGCGCACGGTTTCGCCGATACGCAGCCGTTCGACAGCGACGCCGTCGCCGCCCTCGCGCGCAAGCGCTCGTAGAGGCCGGCGCGCGGACCCCGCCGCGGCTGCGTCGCAGCGCCACCATGCGCAAGCTGCTCGCCCTCCTGCGCTGGCCCCGAGCATCGGCACGCACCACGCCCGACGGACGCGGGCCCAAGGCACGCGGGCTGATGACCGATTCCGACTGGATTCGGCAGCGCGCGCCGCAACGCCATCGCGACGAGGAACTGTCGGATGACGCGGTCGAATGGCTCGCCCACCTGCCCGAGGATTTCCGGCCCGGGGCCCTGGCTGCACGGTTCCCGCGCATCGTCAATCGCCTCGCGCAGCTGTGGCGCGACCCGGGCCTGACGCAGCATTTGCTCGACGAGCTGGTCATGCCGCGGCGTCCCGGTCGGCAAGGCTTCGCGACCGAGGTGACGGTCGAGCTGCAGTCGCTGCAGGTGCTGAACGACCACCGTCTGTACTTGTCGGAAGACCCCGATCCGCGAGAGCCCTAACCTGCCGGCGCCAGCAGCCGCAGCATCAGCTCGACCCGCGCCTTCGCCGGTGTCAGGTCGTCGGCCGAGGGCAGCGCCGGTGTCTCGGCATCCAGCACGCGCCCGTTGCCGCAACGCGTGCTGCGCAGCACCTGCACGCCGTCGCGCTGCGCCTCGAGCAGCGCGTGCTCCAGTTCCCGGTGCACCCTGCCGTTGCCGGTGGCGGCGACCACGAGGCCCCGCACGCCAGCCGCCCGCAAGGCAGATATCACCGCGCCGCTCGCCCCGGCGTGACTCGTGACGATCGCCACGAACGGCCACGCCGTGGCGTCAGTGGGCAGGACCGCAACGCCGAGCGCGGCGCCGTGCTGCGGCCAGGCGCGGAACCGGCGCAGGCGGCCCTCTTCGATCACGCCGACCGGGCCGGCATCGCCGGCGCTGAACGCGTCGATCCGGTACGGGTGGACCTTGCGCACATCGCGCGCGCCGAGCATCTGGCCGCCGAGCACCGCCACCACGCCGTGCGCGCCCACGGCACGCGCAACGACGACCGCGTCGAGCAGGTTCTGCGGCCCGTCCGACTGCAGCGCGGTGGCCGGCCGCATCGCCGCGGTCAGCACGACCGGCTTGGCCGGCGCGAGCACGCGTTGCAGGAACCACGCGGTCTCCTCGAGCGTGTCGGTGCCGTGCGTGACGACGAGGCCGGCCACGTCGGGGCGAGCCAGATGAAACGCACAACGCAGCGCGAGCGTTCGCCAGACCGTGTGGTCCATGTCCTTGCTGTCGAGCTGCGCGACCTGCTCGGCCTCGAGCGCGACCTCGGCCAGCGCCGGCACGCCGCGAACCAGTTCGGCGATGCCGCGTTGCGCGGCGAGGTAGCCGATGTTGTCCGACGCGTCGGTCGCCGCGCCCGCGATCGTGCCGCCGGTGCCGAGCACCACGAACTTGAGTTCGGGGTTTTGCATTTTTCTCGAAGCTGGATGAAAATACAGGTGCTGGATGAATCGCCAGTGGCCGCCCGCGCCGGGCGGCCGCGGCGAGCCACCCGCCATCATCGAGGAAATTCCGTGTACGAACCGCCCAAGCTCACCAACCGGCAACAGCAGATTCTCGATCTGGTTCAAAGCGCGATCGAACGCACCGGCGCGCCGCCCACGCGCGCCGAGATCGCCACCAAGCTCGGCTTCAAGTCGGCCAACGCGGCCGAGGAGCATCTGCAGGCGCTGGCGCGCAAGGGCGTGATCGAACTGGTGGGCGGCACCTCGCGCGGCATCCGGCTGCGGTCCGAGACGCTGCGCCAGCTGAACCTGCAGCGCGGCAGGCAGTTCAGCCTGCCGCTGCCCAGCCTGGCGCAGCTGACCTTGCCGCTGATCGGCCGGGTCGCGGCCGGCAGCCCGATCCTGGCGCAGGAACACATCGACCAGACCTACCTGATGGAGGCCAGCATGTTCCCGCGCCGGCCCGACTACTTGCTGAAAGTGCGCGGCATGAGCATGCGCGACGCCGGCATCATCGACGGCGACCTGCTCGCGGTGCAGAGCGCGAAGGACGCGAAGAACGGCCAGATCGTGGTCGCGCGGCTCGGCGACGAGGTCACCGTGAAGCGCTTTCGCCGCACCCGCCACGGCATCGAGCTGATCCCCGAGAACCCTGACTTCCAGACCATCGTCATCCACACCGGCGGCGATGCCGGCGAGTTGCAGTTCGAGCTCGAAGGCCTGGCGGTCGGGCTGATACGCAACAACATGATGCTGTGATGGCTGCGACCATGATCAAGGCGCCGAAGGCCGCGAGCGCGGCCGACTGCGCGGCGCTCGAGCAACTGCCGAACATCGGCCCGTCGCTGGCCGCCGATCTGCGCCTGATCGGCATCGAGCGTCCGGCCGACCTGCGCGGCAAAGACGCGTTCGTGCTGTACCAGAAGCTGTGCGCCGCCACCGGACAGCGCCAGGACCCGTGCGTGCTCGACACCTTCATGGCCGCGACCGACTTCATGCGCGGCGCGCCTGCCGCGCCGTGGTGGCACTACACCGCGCAGCGCAAGGCCCTGTTCGGGCAGGTCTGACCAGCAGTGGCATGGGTCGGCGCCGGGACGACTGGTTCGAACCCGACGCCGGCGCCGCAACGCCGCCGCGTTGGTAGCCCGGATATTTCACGCTCCCCCGTAGAAACGAGGACGGCATTGCCCTTTGGATGCCCGTTTATCGAGGTGTCGAATCTTGATGAACGAGCGGGCAATGCCGAAACCAAACTGTAGCGAAGAAATTGACGTTGGGACC